>JACRAB010000524.1 GCA_016213575.1 Actinomycetota bacterium | reverse complement strand
GGGCGTCCGCACGACGGCCCGGCCGACGTGGACGACCGACATGCGCCTGGTCGTCAACCGCTCGGGGTTCGACGAGGAGACCTACTTCACGTACTCGTACTCGCCGTTGCGCGACGAGGACGGCACCGTCCGCGGCGTCCTCGACATCGCGACGGAGACCACGGAGTCGGTCGTCGAGGGCCGGCGGCTGCGGCTGCTCACCGAGCTCTCCCGCCGGCTGCACGGCGCGCGGGACGTCGAGGACGTCGGCCGGGTCGCCGCCGGTCTGCTGCGGCTCGCCCCGGACGACGTGGCCGCGGCGGACGTCCACTTCCTCGACGGCGACGACCTCCTGCTCCTCGCCACGACCCGGGCGCGCGAGGGGGTCGACGCCGTCGACGGCGCCCTGCTGCACACCGCGGCCCGCGGCGGCGCCCCCGTCGTCGTCGACGGCTCGCTCGTCTGCCCGCTGCGCAAGAGCGGCGAGTCGGCCGCCGTCGGGGTCGCCGTCCTCGAGGCCGGTCCGATGCGCCCGCTCGACGAGGGCTTCCAGGCGTTCCTCGAGCTGCTCGCGAACAACCTCGGCGCGGCCCTCGGCGCCGCCGTCCGCCGGGACCGCGAGGTCGGCGCGCTGCGCCACGTCGCGGAGACCCTCCAGCTGTCGATGCTGCCGGGCGTCACCGGCATGGCGGACGTCGTCGCCCGGTACCGGCCCAAGATCGGCGGCCTCGCCGTCGGCGGCGACTGGTACGACGCCGTCCGGCTCGGCGCGGGCCGGACGGCGGTCGTCGTCGGCGACTGCGTCGGGCACGGCCTCGGCGCGGCCGCGGTCATGGGCCAGCTCCGTTCGGCCCTGCGGGCCTTCGTCCTCGACGGGCGGACCCCGTCGGACGCGATCACCTCGCTCGACGCGTTCGCCGACGAGCTGACGGGCGCCGAGTGCGCCACGGTCTTCTGCGGCGTCGTCGACCGCGCGGCGGGCACCCTGACGTACAGCTCGGCCGGGCACGTCCCGGGCCTGCTCCTGCACCCGGACGGCGGCACCGTCTGGCTCGAGGGCTCCGGCGACGTGCCGCTCACCGTCCCGGGCCCGGGCGTCCGCTCGGACGTCACCGTGCCGTTCGCCGACGCGGACACCCTCGTGCTCTTCACGGACGGGCTCGTCGAGCACCCGCCGGCGTCGATCGGGACCGGGCTCGACGCCCTGGCGGACGCCGTCCGCACGATCGGCCCGGGCGCACCGCTCGACGACCTCGCCGACGGGCTGCTCTCCCGGCTGCTGCCGGCCGGCGGCCGGGACGACGTCGCGCTCGTCGTGCACCGCCCCGGCCGCTGACGACCCGTCCGCTCCCGCCCGTGGAGCGGCTCAGGGGCCGAGCAGCGCCCCGTTGCTGCGGGCGATCTGGCCGTACCGGACGGCGCTCGGCTTGACGGTGCGCGCGAACGTCGTCCGGTCGACGGCGACGAGCCCGAACGTCGGCCGGTAGCCGAAGATCCACTCGAAGTTGTCCAGGAGCGACCAGTACGTGTAGCCGCGGACGTCGACCCCCTCGGCGACGACCTCCCGGAGCCCGCGCAGCGCCTCCTCCACGAACCACTGCCGCTGCGCGTCGTCCGCCGTCGACAGGCCGTTCTCGGTGACGACGACCGGGGCCTCGCTGACCGCGGCCGCGTGCCGGACGGCGTTCGCCAGACCCTGCGGGTACAGCTCCTCGCCCAGCTGGTTGACGACGGCCCCGGGGCCCGCGTGGACGAGGCCGTCGGCGTCGAAGACGTGCCGGCCGTAGTTCTGGACGCCGACGAAGTCGTCCCCGCGGGCTGCCTCGAGGTAGACGTCGTTGACCTCGCGGGCGACCGAGGCGGCCCGGTCCTCGCCACCGGGCACCGACTGGACGTCCGTCAGGGCGAGCGTCCAGCCGACCGGCAGGTCGGGCCGCACGGCCTTGATGGCCGCCGTCCCGGCCCGGTGCGCGGCGACCCGGGTGGCGAACCCCGTGCCGGAGATCGTGAACTGGAAGGGTGCGACCCGGGCGGCCGGGATGCCGAGGGCGGCGGCCGCGTCGGCCCACATCGGGACCTCGCCCCGTCGTTCGGCCGGCTCGCCGCCGATCCCCATCACCTCGAGCAGGTTCGGCAGGTTCGGCTCGTTGAGGGTGCAGGCGCGGCCGACGAGGTCGCCGAGGTGGGCGGTGACCTTCTCGCAGTAGCGGGCGAAGCGGTCCGGGGTCGCGGCGTCCTCCCAGCCACCGGCCGCGAGCAGCCACAGCGGCGACGTGAAGTGGTTGTACGTGACGACCGGCGTCAGGCCGTGCGCGTGGCACGCCTCGAGCATGCGCCGGTAGTGGTCGAGGGCCGCGAGCGAGAACTCGCCCTCGACCAGCTCGACGCGCGACCACTCGACCGAGAACCGGTAGCTGTTGAGCCCCAGGGCGGCGACGGTCGCGATGTCCTGCGCGTACCGGTGGTAGTGGTCGCACGCGTCGCCGGACGGCTCGGCGAAGATCGTGCGGGGCAGGTGTTCGAGGAACCAGCCGTCGTTGCCGACGTTGCCGCCCTCGACCTGGTGGGCGGCGGTCGCGGTCCCCCAGAGGAAGCCGTCCGGGAAGCCGCTCACAGCGCAGCCCCGTCGAGCTCGGCGAAGGTGTCCTCGACCCAGTCGGCGGTGAAGGCGCCGACGTGCGGCAGGTGGTCCAGGCCGATGTGCTCGGTGGCCCCCTCGTCGGCGGTGAAGACCCGCAGCTCGCGCTTGCGGCTGCGGACGGCCTGCTCGTACGAGCGGTGCGCGTAGGCGAGCGGGATCTGCCGGTCCCCCGCGCCGTGGGTGACGAGGAACGGGCACTCGATCTGCTCGACGACCCCGTCGAGCTGCACGGCCTCGGCGTAGCGGATGAACGTCTCGACGTCCGGCTGGCCCCAGACCCACAGCACGTGGTCCCAGTAGTGCGGCACCGGGTTCTCGCCCTCGCGCTCGAGCCGGCGCTTCTGCACCTCGCCCCAGTTGTGGTTGGCGCCCCACGCGACCGCGAGCGCGAGCCGCTTCTCGAAGGCCGCGGCGCGCGGCACGTAGTACCCGCCGAGGGACCAGCCGACGAGGCCGATCCGGTCGGGGCGGACGTCGTCCCGGGTCTGCAGGTAGTCGACGCAGGCGCGCGCCCAGTCCTCGGTCTCGACCCGGGCGGTGAGGCCGCCGAACCGCAGCGCCTCGCCGCTGCCGGGGCAGTCCACCTGGAGCACCGAGATCCCGCGGGCCGCCATCTCGGCCGGCCACCCGGAGGTGTACATGTGCTCCTTCGTCGAGTCCAGGCCGTTCCACATGACGACGACCGGCGTGGGCGCCCCGTCGACGGAGGCGTTGGTGTAGTAGGCGGGCAGCGTCGTGCCCTCGAACGGGACGGCGACCCGGGACGTCTCGGGGTCGACGAGGTCGAAGCTCTTCTGCATGAGGTCGAGGCAGTGCTGGTAGACCTCCCTGCGCCGCGGGTCCTTGGCCGACTGCATCCGTTCCGCCTGGCACAGGTAGGCCGCTGCGCGCAGGTACTTCTGCCCCGCCGTGCGCCGGTGGCCGGCCTTCTCGGCCTCGAGGGCCTGCTGCTCGACCTGGTCCGCCACGGCCTGCCACGCCTGCATGAACTCGCGTGTCCCGACGTCGGAGCCCTGCCCCGCGAGGTCGCGGATCGGCCGGCACGCACGGTCGACCTCGTCGATCGTGCCGCCGGAGTTCAGCGTCGCGACGACGCCGAGGTTCCAGATGTAGTTACCGGGGAAGTACTCGAACATCTCAGCTGCCTTCCGGGCGGACGGGTACGGGGCGGACGGGTGCCGGGCGGAACGGGGTGAGCGCAGGCCACGGCGGGCCTTCGACGACCGGGGTCGAGAGGCTGCCGAGCCGCTCGACGGTGAGGGTGACGACGTCGCCGGGCTGCAGCGGCGGTGGGTCCTGGGTACCGCGCCGGCCCCAGAGCTCGGCGAGGCAGCCGCCCCCGCCGGTCGTGCCCGAGGCGAGCACGTCGCCGGGCACGACGAGGGAGTCCCGGGACGCGTAGGCGACCATCGTCGCGAACGACCAGCCCATCCGGGACGTGCGGTCGCGGCCGACCTCGACGCCGTTGACGAGGGCGACGCACTCCAGGTCGAGGAACCCGTCGCCGTCGTGGGCGTCGGCGACCTCGTCGGCGGTGACGATCCACGGCCCGATCGTCGTGCCGAAGTCCTTGCCCTTGGCCGGGCCCAGACCCACCTTCATCTCGCGCGACTGGAGGTCGCGCGCCGACCAGTCGTTGAGGATCGTGTAGCCGAGGACGGCGTCCGCGGCCTGCTCCTCGCTGAGCCCCGAGCCACCGGCCCCGAGGACGGCGGCCACCTCGAGCTCGAGGTCCAGCGCCCGGCAGCCCGCGGGCCGGGCGACCGGCTCGTCGGGGCCGAGGATGGCGTGCGGGTTCGTGAAGTAGAACGTCGGCGCGTCGTACCACGCGGGCGGGACCCCGGACGCCCCGTCGACGCTGCGCCGCACGCCCTCGACGTGCTCCTCGAAGGTGACGAAGTCACGCACGCTCGCGGGCCGCAGCGGCGCCAGCAGCCGGACGGCGGCCAGCGGCACCCCGGGGCCACGCAGCGCCTGCTCGCCGGCCGCGAGCGCGGCGGCCAGGCCGGCGCGGACGAGGTCGTCGACGCCCGCCCCGTCGGGGAACGGGTGGAAGCGCTCCCCCGCGACGACGCCGCCGAGCCGCCTGCCGGCGTCGGGACCGGCGCCGGGACCGTCCGGGCTGGTGACGAGTGCCGTCGCGAGCCTCACCGGGCACCGCCGATCGCGTCGGCGATGCCCTTGTGCGACACGTGGGCGGTGAGCCCGCCGTCGACGACGACCTCGGCGCCCGTCATGTACGACGAGGCGTCCGAGACGAGGAACACGACGAGCGGCGCGACGTCGTCCACCGTCCCGGTGCGCCCCAGCGGGATCTCGGCGAGCGCGGCGTCCCGGAACGCGGGCGACGCGTTCGCCATGAGCGGCGTCTCGACGAGCCCGGGCATCACGGCGTTGACCCGGATGCCGCGCGGCCCGAGCTCGAGCGACGCCGCGCGGCTCAGACCGCGCAGCGCCCACTTGCTCGCGGTGTACGCCGCCGCCACGTGGCCGGACATCCCGGCCACCGAGCAGATATTGACGATCGAGGACCCGGCCGGCATGAGCGGCACCACCGTCTGGATGCCGTGCAGCGGCCCGGTCACGTTGATCGCGAAGGTCCGGTCCCAGGACTCCACGTCGACGTCCGGGATCCGTTGCCGCGCAGCGACCCCGGCGTTGTTCACCAGGGCGTCGACCCGGCCGTGCCGCGCGCGCAGGTCGCCGGCGAGCGCCGCCCAGCCGGCCGCGTCGGTGACGTCGAGATGCCGGTAGGTGACGTCGAGCCCGTCCGCCGCGAGCGCCTCGCCGTCGGCGTCGAGCACGTCGAGGGCGACGACGGTCGCGCCCTGGCGCGCGAGCGCCGTCACCTCGGCCGCGCCCTGGCCGCGGGCGCCGCCGGTGACGAGGACGACCTTGCCGTCCAGCGGGCCCGCTGCCCGGGGATCCGTGCTGCCGGCCACGGCTCAGACCGGGGGCGCGACGAAGAGACCGCGGTCGACGTCGTTGAAGCTCTCCCGGGCGATGAGCTCGCTCATCGGGTCGGAGGTGCCCCACTGGTCCTGCGTCATCGGGTCGGAGATGTCGTAGATGCTCGGGTGCCACTCGTCGGTCTCGAGCCGCTCGAGCTCGGTCGTGTACTCCATCGTGTTGCCGCTGGGGTCGAGGAAGTACGAGAACGTGTTGTTGCCGGCGAGGTGGCGGCCCGGGCCCCAGACCTTCTTGATCCCTGCGCGCATCACGCGACCGGTGCCGCGCATGTACTCGTCGAGCCCGCGCATCTCGAAGGAGACATGGTGCACCGAGACGTGCGGCCCGCGGGCGATCGCGAGGCTGTGGTGCCAGTCGTTGCAGCGCAGGAAGTGCATCATCTGGCCCATGTGGGGGCTGGCGAGGGTGTCGCTGAGCATGAAGCCGAGGTGCTCGGTGTACCAGGCCCGGGTGCGGTCGATGTCGTCGCTGTTGATGACGGCGTGCGAGAGCCGGACCGGGACCGCCTCGCCCTCCTCGACCGGCCGGTGGGTGCGGGTCGCGACCCCGGTCGAGATCTCGACGGTGCGGCCGTCGACGTCGAACACCCGCAGCCCGTAGCCGCCGCCCGCCGTCTGCAGCGGACCGGGCGCGCTGACGAGCCGGTCGCCGAGGCCCTCGAGCCGCTGAGCGAGCGCGTCGACGGCGGCCTCGCTCTCGGCCCCGAACGCGATGAGGTCCAGGCGCTTGTCGGCGTCCTGCCGCAGCCGGACGACGTACTGCTCGGGCGAGCCCTCGGCCGCGAGGTAGGACAGGCCGCCGTCGGTGCCGACCTCGGTGAGGCCCCAGGTGTCGGTGTAGAAGCTGCGCTGGACGGCGAAGTCGGGCACCGCGAGGTCGACGTGCCGCAGGTGGGTGATGCCGTGGGCGTTGAGGTGGCCGCTCATGTGTCTTCCTTCTCGGTTCGTCCGGTCGGGTGTTCGTGCTGCTGCTGGGGTGGCCGGTGTCCGGGTCAGCCGAGGACCGACCCGCCGCCGTCGACGACGAGGTGCGCGCCGCTCACCCAGGACGACTCGTCCGAGGCGAGGAAGACCGCAGCGTTGACGACGTCCTCGGGGCGGCCGTGGCGGCCCAGCGGGATGCGGTCGAGCACGAGGCGGCGCAGCCGCTCCGGCGGGTCCGCGAGCATCGGCGCGGTGTTCGGGGTCTCGACGAGACCCGGGCTGATGACGTTCGCCCGGATCCCGTGCGGCCCGCCCTCGACGACGAGCTGGAGGGTGAGCGCGATGACACCGCCCTTGGCGGTGCTGTGCGCGTTCTGCGGCATGAACTCCACGCCGCGGATCGCGGCGATCGAGCCGACGTTGACGATCGAGCCGCCGCCGGTGCTCCGCAGGTGCGGCCAGGCGGCGCGCACCGTGTAGTAGACGAGGTCGAGCTCGTTGCGCATCGTGAAGTCCCAGTCCTCGACGCTCAGCACGTCGAGGGCGGCGAACCGCTGCGTCGAGGCGTTGTTGTAGAGCACGTCGATGCCGTCGTGCACGGCGACCGCCGCGTCGACCCAGGCCCGGGCCTGCTCGGCGTCCCCGAGGTCGACCCCGCCCATGACGTGGATGTCGCCCCCGGCCGCGCGGACGTCGCGCTCGGTGCGGGCGGCCCCGTCGGCGTCGAGGTCGCACCCGACGACGCGGGCGCCCTCGGCGGCGAACCGGGCCGCGGCGACGGCCCCGATCCCGCCGCCGACGCCGGTGACGAGCGCGATCTTGCCCGCGAGCCTGCCGGTCACGACGTGCCCCGGTCGAGCAGCTCGACGAGGTTGCCCTCGGGGTCGGCGACGAAGGCCATCCGGACACCGGGCTCGGGCGAGGGCCGCGGGCTCATCCGGTCCCGCGCGCCCGCCGCGAGCAGGGCGTCGTACGCGGCGTCGACGTCGGGGACGTCGAGTGCGACGTGGCCGAACCCCCGGGTCAGGGCCGCCTCGACCGGGTTCGCGGCCTGCAGCCCGGCGACGTTCCCGTCCCGGTGGAGCAGTTCGAGCCGGTACCCCGGACCGCGCAGCATGACCCCGCGCAGACCGGGGCCGTCGACGGCGAACTCGAGGTCGACCTCGAGCCGCAGGGCCGCGCAGTACCAGTCGGTCATCGCGGCGAGGTCGCCGACGGTGAGCCCGACGTGGTCGAACCGGTACCCGGCTGCGCCGGCGGGTCCGGAGGGTCCTGCGCTCATGCCACGTACACCGTCCTCACGTTGGTGAACTCCCGGACGCCCTCGGCGGACAGCTCGCGGCCGTAGCCGCTGCGGCCGGTGCCGCCGAAGGGCAGGCGCGGGTCGGACGCGACCATCGCGTTGACGAACAGGGCCCCGGAGCGGATCCGGCGGCCCACCGCGAGCGCGTGCTCCGGTGTCCCCCAGACGCTCGCGCCCAGCCCGAACGTCGTCGCGTTCGCGAGCGCGACGGCGTGCTCGTCGTCCCGGGCCCGGACGACGGCCGCGACCGGCCCGAACGTCTCCTCGTCGAAGGCGGCCGCGCCGGGCGTGACGTTGTCGAGCACCGTCGGCTCGACGAAGCAGCCCGGGCCGTCGACCGCGCGGCCGCCGGTGACGAGCACGGCACCGGCCGCGAGGCTGCGGACGACCTGGTCGAGCAGGGCTGCCCGCAGGTCGGCGCGGGCGAGCGGGCCCATCGTCGTCCCGGGGGCGGTCGGGTCACCGACCTCGAGCGACACGACCCGCTCGACGAGGAGCCGGAGGAACTCGTCGGCGACGGCGTCGACGACGACGAACCGCTTGGCGGCGACGCAGCTCTGGCCCGCGTTGCCGAACCGGGAACGGACGGCGGCGGCCGCCGCCGCGGGCAGGTCGGCGTCCGCGAGGACGACGAACGGGTCGCTGCCGCCGAGCTCGAGCACGGTCTTCTTCACCGCGGCCCCGGCCGCCGCGGCGACCGCGGCCCCGGCCCGCTCGCTGCCGGTGAGGGTGACCGCCGCGACCCGGGGGTCTGCGACGACCCGCGCGCTGACGGCGGGGACGTCGTCCGGCGCCACGACGAGCGCCGTGAGGAGCCCGGCCGGTGCACCGGCGTCGGCGAAGAGCTGCTCGATCGCGAGCGCGCACCCCGTCGTGTCCGGGCTGTGCTTGAGCAGCGCCGCGTTGCCCGCGGCGAGCGCGGCGCAGGCGAACCGGAGCACCTGCCAGAACGGGAAGTTCCACGGCATGACGGCGAGGACGACGCCGAGCGGCTCGTAGGACAGCCACGACCGGGTGGCACCCGACGCGACCTCGTGGTCGGCGAGCCAGCCGGGCGCCAGGTCGGCGACGACCGCGCAGTTCCACGCGCACTTGTCGACCTCGCCGAGCGCCTCGGTGAGCGGCTTGCCCATCTCCGCGGTGACGAGCGAGGCGTAGACCGACCGGCGGGCGGTGAGCAGCCCGCCGACGGCGCGCAGGAGGGCGAGCCGGTCGGCGAGCGGGGTCGCCCGCCACCCCTCGCTCGCGGCGTGCGCCGCGGCGAGCGCTGCCTCGATCCCGGCGTCGTCGTGGGCCCGGTAGCGGGCGAGCTCGCGCCCGGTGGCCGGGTCGCGGGTGACGACCTCGGCAGCCGCCGTCCCGGCCAGGGTGCTCACGCCCGGGACACCTGCTCCCGGGCCAGCCGCCGCGCCGGCACGATCGCCGGTACCGCCGACGTCGCCTCGACCACACGGTTGCGGACGCTGCCGAGCCGCTCGATCGTCATCTCGACGACGTCCCCGACCTGCAGCGGCGGGGGCGTCAGCGACCCCGACCGGCCCCACAGCTCGGCGAGCGCCCCCGAGCCGCAGGTGCCGGACGCGAGCACCTCGCCGGCCTTCACCCACGACGCCCGTGAGGCGTAGGAGACCATCTGCTCGAACGACCAGCCCATGTGCGAGGACCGGTCGCCGCCGGTGGGCTGGCCGTTGACCCGGACCGACATCTCCAGGTCGAGGAAGCCGTCGGCGTCCCGGCAGTCGTCGAGCTCGTCGGCCGTGACGACCCAGGGCCCGATCGTCGTCGCGAAGTCCTTGCCCTTCGACGGCCCGAGACCCAGCTTCATCTCCCGGCCCTGCACGTCCCGCGCGGACCAGTCGTTCATGACGCAGTAGCCGCCGATCGCGGCCCGGGCCTGCTCGGGGCCGACGTTGCGGACGTCGCGGCAGATCACGGCCGCGAGCTCGAGCTCGTAGTCGAGGCGCTGCGTGTCCGGGGGCATCTCGACGTCGTCGTGGGCACCCGTCACGGCGTGCGGCGCCATGAAGAGGAACGACGGGGCGGCGTACCACTCCTCGGGGACCGAGGCGTGGCCCTGCATCCCCTTGCCGACGCCCTCGACGTGCGCCTCGAAGGTGAGGAAGTCGCGCATCGCCACCGGGTACACCGGCGGCAGCAGCACGACCTCGTCGGGATGCAGTCCGTCGGCCTGGGCCGCGGCGTCCGCGAGGGGCTCCCGCTCGGCAGGGTCGAGGGCGAGCAGCTCGACGAGGTCGGTGCCGTCCGGCAGCGGGTGCAGCCACCAGCGCGCACCCTCGCCGACGACGAGGCCGACCCGGCGGACGCCGGCCGGGTCACCGACCCCGCGGAAGGCGGCCAGTCTCACGGGCCTCAGCCGATCGTCTCGTAGAACGCCCGCTCACGGGACGCCAGCACCGGGATGGCCTGCCCGTGCCCGAACCGGGCGAAGTGCTCCGACGCCCCGTGCGCGAGGTAGGCCGCCTCGTCGGTGTAGATCTCGAACAGCCGGAAGACGCCGGGCTCGTCGGCGCTCTGGTACGCCTGGTAGAAGACGTTCCCCGGCTCCTCGCGCGACGGCGGCGTGAGCTGGTCGATGGCGTCGCGGACGACGGCCTCCTGACCGGGCTGCGCCGTCCAGGTCGCGGTGACGACGTAGGCCATGGGGGTCCTCCTGATGCGGTGCGGGGAGACGGTGGGTGCTGGCGCGCCCACGCTAGGCGCGGCCCGGGGCGGCGCGGAAAGCGCGGACGCCGATGCCTGGCATCAGCGGGACGAGGGTTCCGCGGGTGTTGCGTCGATGTTTCCCTGTGGCCCACACCACAGGCGGGTCCACCCCGCCTCCGAGCCCCGGGAGATGTCGTGACCCCCACCCACTCGCGCCGTAGGAACGTCCTCGCGGCCCTCGCCGCCGGCAGCGTCGCCGTCCTGGCGGCGTGCGGATCCGGCAGCACGCAGCCCGCGGACGGGGGCGCCGGCTCGTCCGCGTCGTCCGCCGCCGCGGGTTCGAAGACGATCGTGTTCTCCCCGCTCGGCCTGCAGATCCCCGCGATGAAGAACCTCTCCGAGGGCGTCAAGGGGTACGGCGCGAGCAAGGGCTACGAGGTGCTCGTCCAGGACCCCGGCCTCAACCCGACCAAGCAGGTCACGGACCTGCAGAGCGTCATCGAGTCCGGCCGCGCGGCCGGCGCCTGGTCGATCGCCGTCGCGCCGGCCTCGATGAAGGACCTCGTCGCGAAGGCGCAGGAGAAGAAGGTCCCGATCATCCTCAACGGCGTCCCGGCCGACTACGGCCTGTCCGGGCTCGTCCCGGGCGTCTCGTTCTCGACGATCGACTACACCGCGCAGGGCACGGCGATGGGCACCGAGCTCGGCACGTGCATCAACGAGAAGCTGGGCGGCAAGGCCGAGGTGCTCTTCGTCGAGAGCGGCCCGGGGACGGCGGGCAAGCAGGAGCAGGAGACCGCGGTCAAGGCAGCGCTGACGGCCACCGCGCCGGGCGCGAAGATCGTCGCGACGACGGTCGTCGGTGACCGGGCGAAGTCCCAGACCGACATCGGCAACGCGCTCCAGGGCAACCCGGGCGTCAAGGCCGTCATGGGCCAGAACGACGAGGGCGCCCTCGGTGCGCTCGGCGCCTTCGCGGCCGCCGGCAAGGAGCTCACCTGCCTCACCGAGACCGGTGGCAACGACGAGGTCCTCCAGGCGGTCAAGGACGGCAAGATCTACGCGTCCGTGGCGCTGCAGTTCGGCCAGGACATGACGCAGTCGGTCGACACCCTCATCGCGATGATCGAGGACCCGACGAAGACCGGGGTCCAGCTCACCGTTCCGCAGAAGATCATCAAGGCGGGGAGCTGAGCAGCGTGACGAGCCCCGCCACGAGCTCGGCGAGCACCGCCGGGGCGACCGCGACCCGGGCCGGCGGCCCGGGCGCGGCGCCGCCCGCGGCGGGCCACGAGATGCCCCGCGCCGTGACGGCGCTGGTGTTCCTGCGCGACCGGGGCATCTTCATCCTGTGGGGCCTGCTCCTGGTCGCCTTCTCGCTCTGGTGCTCGCCGTACTTCGCGACCCCCGACAACGCGGTGCTCATCGCGAACGCCGCCGCGCTGACCGCGGTCTTCGCCGCCGGGGTCGGGATCGGGATCATGACCGGGGTCCTCGACCTCTCGCTCCCGGGCACCGCGGCGATCGCCAGCTGCGTGTGCGGCTGGCTGCTCACCCACGGCTACCCGACCGCGGTCGGCCTGCTCGCCGGGCTCGCGTGCGGCGTCGCCGTCGGGCTCTTCAACGGGCTGGTCAGCCTGCGCGGCCTGAACCCGATCATCGTGACGATCGGCACGCTGTCGATGCTCACCGGGCTGGCCGCCGTCATCGCCGGGGGCTACACGTTCCCGGGGCTGTCCCAGCTGACCTTCATGGGGACGCAGCGCTACCTCGGCGTCCCGGCGCCGGTCTACCTCGTCGCCGTCGTCTTCGTCGTCGGGACGGTCTTCCTCACCCGGACGCGGGAGGGGATCCGGCTCATGGCCGTCGGCGGCAACGCCGAGGCGGTCCGCCGGTCCGGCATCCACAGCCCGCGCTACCAGGTGCTCGGGTTCGTCGTCTCCGGCATCCTCGCGGCCATCGGCGGCCTCGTCGCCACGGCCGTGACGACCGAGGCGAACCCGCAGGCCAGCCCGGCGATCATCTTCAACGCCCTGACCGCCGTCGCGCTCGCCGGGGTCGCCCTGACCGGTGGCCGCGGCAGCCTGCCCCGGGTGCTCGTCGGGGCGCTCATCCTCGCGACGATCTCCAACGGGCTGACGATCCGCGGCATCCAGCCGTACTGGGCGACGGTCTGGACCGGCGTCCTGCTCGTCGGGGCCCTGCTCCTCGAGCGCGCGGTGCAGACCGCCGTGAGCGAGCGGCTCGTCGCGACCGCGAACCTGTCCGTGCACACGAAGAAGGTCTGAGGCCATGACGACAGGGACCGGCAGCGGCGCGGGCACGCCGGCGCTCGAGCTCACCGGCGTCGAGATGCACTACGGGTTCGTCCGGGCGCTCGACGACATCGACTTCCGGGTCCACCCGGGCGAGGTCGTCGGCCTGCTCGGCGACAACGGCGCCGGCAAGTCGACGCTGCTCAAGGTGATGTCGGGCGCGCACCGGCCGTCGGGCGGGACGCTGCGGGTGCACGGCGAGGAGAAGGTCTTCCACGCCCCGAGCGACGCCGCCGGGGCCGGCATCCAGATGGTCTACCAGGACCTCGCCCTCGTCGACGCGCAGGACATCTCGACGAACCTCAACCTCGGCCGGGAGATCCTGCGCCGCGGCCCGCTCGGCTGGCTCGGGTTCGTCGACCACCGGGCCATGCGCAAGCGCTCGGAGGCCGAGCTGGACCGGCTCGGCGTCCGGACCGCACCGATGACCCGCCCGGTCGAGATGCTCTCCGGGGGCCAGCGCCAGGTCGTCGCCCTCGCCCGCAGCGCGATCCGGGTCTCCGGGGCGTCGAACGGGATCCTGCTCCTCGACGAGCCCACGGCGGCGCTCGGCTACGAGCAGACCAAGCAGGTCGAGGCGCTCATCCGGCAGATGGCGGACAACGGGATCGCCATCGTCCTGGTGACCCACAACCTGCCGCTGTGCTACCAGGTCGCCGACCGGGTCGTCGTCCTCAACCGCGGCCGCAAGGTCGCCGACGTCGCCATGTCCGACACCGAGCCCGACCACGTCGTCGGCTGGATCACCGGGGCGCGGCCGTCCCAGTTCCACGCCGCGTCCGCCTGAGCGAAGGAGCTCCCGTTGTCCCAGTCACAGTCCCAGCCCGGGTCCCAGGTCCGCCGGGTTCTCGTCGTCGGCGGCGGCATCACCGGCGGCGTGCTGTCGGTCGCCCTGGCACGCAAGGGCGTCGAGGTCGTCCTCGTCGAGCTGCGCACCGAGCTGACCGGCATCGGCCACGGCATCACGCTGCAGGGCAACGCCCTCAAGGCGTTCCACGACATCGGCGTCTACGACCGGATCGCCGAGAAGGGGTACGCCTTCGGCAACCTGCGGCTGCGCACCGCCGACGGCCACGTCATCGCCGAGATCCCCACCCCGCCGATGGGCGGGGACGCCGTCCCGCCGACGATGGGCGCCGTCCGCGCGGACGTCGCGCAGGTGCTCGCCGACGAGGCCGTCGCGGCCGGCGTCGACGTCCGGCTCGGGACGACGGTCACCGCGATCGACGACCGCGGCGACCACGTCGTCGCGACGCTGTCCGACGGCACGACCGAGACCGTCGACCTGCTCGTCGGCGCCGACGGGATCCGCTCGAAGGTGCGCGGGATGCTCGGCATCGAGGCGGAGGTCCACCCCGTGGGGATGGGCATCTGGCGGGTCGTCGCGGACCGCCCCGCCGACATGGAGTGCTCCGAGGTCTACTACGGCGGGCCCAAGTACAAGGCCGGTTACACCCCGATCTCCGAGGAGCTCTGCTACGCCTTCCTCCTCGAGGAGAACCTCGACCGCTCGTTCGTCGGTGAGGGCCCCAACGGCGCGCTCCTCAAGGAGCGCGGCCAGGGCTACGGCGGGATCTGGGGCCGGGTCCGGGACAGCCTGCCGGACGACGCCGTCGTGAACTACCAGTGGATCGAGACGGTCTGCGTCGAGGACCCCTGGTACCGCGGCCGGTCGATCGGGGTCGGCGACGCCGCCCACGCCTGCCCGCCGCTCATCGCCCAGGGCGCGGCGATGTGCTCCGAGGACGCCGTCGTCCTCGCCGAGCTCGTCACCTCCGGCCTGCCGGTCGAGGAGGCCCTGGCGGCGTTCATGGCCCGCCGGTTCCCGCGCGTGAAGATGGTGCTCGACAACAGCCTCACCCTCGCCGAGTGGGAGATGCACCCCGACACCCCGGGCGCCGACCCGGGACGGATCATGGGCCAGACGCTGCACGCCCTCTGCGCCCCCGCATGAGGTTCGACGGCGAGCTCCTGCTCCGCGGCGACGCCGGGTTCGAGGCAGCCCGGGTCGACCGCGTCTTCAACCGGCGGCTGCCCGCACGGGCGCCGGCGGCGGTCCTGAAGGCGGCGAGCGAGCAGGACGTCGTCCGCGGCGTCCGGCTCGCCTGCGAGCGCGGCTGGCAGGTCGCCGTCCGCTCGGGCGGCCACAGCTGGCCCCAGTGGTCGGTCCGCGACGAGGCGCTCGTCCTCGACCTGGGCGGCCTGCAGGAGCTGGAGTACGACGAGGCGACGGGCGTCGTCCGGGCCTCGCCCGCGGTGAAGGGCGGGGCCGTCCTCGGCCCGTACCTCGCGGCGCGCGGCCGCTTCTTCGTCGGGGGGCACTGCCCGACGGTCGGTATCGGGGGCTTCCTCCTGCAGGGCGGCCAGGGCTGGAACGCCCGTGGCTGGGGCTGGGCGGCCGAGCACGTCGAGGCCGTCGACGTCGTCACCGCGGACGGCGAGCTGGTCCGCGCCGACGCCACGCAGAACAGCGACCTCTACTGGGCGGCCCGCGGGGCCGGGCCCGGCTTCTTCGGCGTCGTGACCCGGTTCCACCTGCGGACCATGCCGGCGCCCGGCCACCTCGCGCTCACCGTGCAGGCCTACCGGCTCGAGGACTTCGACGAGGTCATGACGTGGCTGCACGGCGTCCACGCGGACGTCGCCGACACGGTCGAGATCGTCGCGCTGACGAAGACGGACCCGGCGATCAGCACCGCACCCGTGCTCCTGGTCACTGCCCTGGCGCTGGTCGCCGACGCGGCCGAGGCGGACCGGGCGCTCGCCCCGTTCCGGGAGAACCCGGCGCTGGGCCGGGCGCTGCTTGCCGTCGACGCCGCCCCGACGACCGCCGACGAGCAGCGCCGCCGCCAGCTCGAGGACAACCCCGAGGGGCACCGCTGGGCCGTCGACAACGCGTGGCTGTCCGGGCCGGCCGAGGCCGTCGTCCCCGCGATGCGCCGTGCGTTCACCACGCTGCCCAACGACACGGCCTTCACGATCTGGTTCAGCATGGCCCCGCTGCGTGCCCTGCCGGACATGGCGTTCTCGCTGCAGTCCGAGATCTACCTCGCGAGCTACGTGCCGTGGCAGAACCCGGCGGACGACGCCCGCAACGAGGAGTGGCTCGCGTCCGTGATGGCCGACCTCGAGCCCGTGACGGTCGGCCAGTACCTCGGGGACAGCGACCTGTCCCGGCGGCAGCTGCGCTTCATGTCGGACGACGCGTGGCAGCGGCTGCAGCGGATCCGCGCCGTCCGCGACCCCGGCGGCCTCTTCGTGGGCCATCTGGCCGGCCCGGACGGCCCGACGAACCGCAACCACTGGGAGCCGTGAGCCGGCCCGGCCGGCGCGGTCAGACCGGACGGCGCGGTCAGACCGGTCGGCCGGCGCCGACCTCGGCGCCCGCGGCGTCGAGCCGGTCGAAGAGCCAGCGGTGCGCCGGGTCGGAGAGCCGGTCGTGGGCGAACCAGTAGCCCTCGACGAGCAGCACCTCGCCGAAGGGCGGCTCGACGAGCACGAGCGGGCCGTCGTCCCGCAGGTGGATCCGGGCGAGCTTCTCCGGCACCACGGCGACGAGGTCGGTCCTCTCGAGCACGAACGGCAGCGGCAGGAACCCGAACACCTGCAGCGCGACCCGCCGCTCGATGCCGAGCTCGCCGAAGGCCCGGTCGACGGGCGTGAGCACGCCGGGCCCGAAGCTCGCGACGGCGTGCGGGAGCCGCGCCAGGTCGTCCAGGGTGAGCCGGCCGTCGACGAGGCGCGGGTTGGACCGGTCGGCGAGAACGACCATCCGGTCCCGCCACAGCGGCTTCGACCGGCCCTGGAAGCCCAGCCCGAGCGGTGCGACGAGCCCGTCGTGGTCGAGCAGCGCCCGCGGCGAGGAGCGCGACTCCGGCCCGAGCGGGGCGATGCTCAGCCGCACCCCGGGGGCCTGCGCCTCGAGCAGCCGGACGAGCGGCTCGTGGAGCACCGCGATCGCGTAGTCGCTCATCCCCAGCCGGAACGTCCGCGTGCTCGTCCCCGGGTCGAACTCGTCCTCGAGCTGCAGCGCCCGGCCGAGCAGCCGGACGGCGTGCTGCACCTCCGGCAGCAGCTCGCGGGCGAACGGGGTCAGCTCGTAGTCCCGCCCGGACCGCACGAGGAGCTCGTCGTCGAAGCGGCGGCGCAGCCGGGCGAGCGCCGAGCTCATCGCGGGCTGGCTGAGCTCGAGCCGCTGCCCGGCCCGGGTGACGTTGCCCTCCTCGAGGAGCGCCTTGAGGGGCAGCAGGAGGTTCAGGTCGGTGCCGCCGAGCGCCATGCCCTGCTCCTTCCGCCCCGTCCTGGACGCCGTCCGGTCACACTAGGGTCGATCGGGCTCGATGAGGAGGACCGGTGAGGGAACGGCTGCGCGGGGTCGACGCGAACCTGCTGCTCGCCCTGCACGCGTTCCTCGAGGAGCGCAACCTCACGCACGCCGGCGAACGGATGACGATGAGCCAGCCGGCGATGAGCGGGGCGCTCCAGCGGCTGCGCAAGCATCTCGGCGACGACCTGCTCGTCCGGTCCGGCCGCGGGTTCGTCCTGACGCCGTTCGCCGAGGCCCTGCGGCCCGCCGTCGCGGAGGCGGTGGAGGCGGCCGAGGCACTGCTCGGCAACCAGCGCGAGTTCGACGCCGGCTCGAGCAGCCGACGCTTCACGGTGAGCATGTCCGAGTACGCGATGACGGTCCTCGCCGAGCCGCTGACCCGGCTCATCGCCGAGCAGGCGCCCGGCTGCTCGCTCGCGCTGGACCCGGTCGACGCCCGGCGGGACCAGTTCGAGACCCAGCTCATGCGGCGCGACCTCATCGTCGGGCCGCTCGGGTTCGAGTTCCCCGGCCGCACCCAGCCGGTCTTCACCGACCATCTCGTGTGCATCGTCGCCCGCGGCCACGCCCGGCTGCGCGAGGGCGCCCTCGACCTGGCCGACCTGCGCGCGATGCCGCACGCGGTCGCCGAGTTCGCGGCGGCCGGCCCGCGCCGGCGGCCGCTCGAGGTCGAGCTGGAACGGGTCGGTCTGGCGGACCGGACGGTCCTCGTGCGGCTCACGAGCCTGCTCGCGCTGCCCTTCGCGGTGGCCGGGACGGACCTGTGCGCGTTCGTCCCCTCCCGGCTGGCCCGGCGCTGCCTGCCGGTGCTCGACCTCGTCGTGGCGGCCACGCCGCTGGATCCGGTCCGGATCACCGAGGCCGCGCACTGGCACCCCCGCCGCGAGCAGGACCCGGCCGTCGTGTGGCTGCGGCGGCTCCTCCACGACGTCGCGGTCGTCGTCGAGGACGAGGCCGCCCCGGACTGAGCCGGGTCCGCGCGGGCGTCACAGCCGCCGGGACACGCCCAGGGCGAGCACGGACGCCCCGGCCATGACGAGCGCCGGCACGAGCGCGGACGTCTCCCCGCCGAGCCCGACGAGCGGCGACACGAGGGCGCCGAGGACGAACTGGGCGAACCCGAGGACGGCGCTGCCGCTGCCGGCGACGTCCCGGACGTGCCCCATGGCGAGCGCCGAGGCGTTGCCGAGGATCCCGCCGTTCGCGACGACGGCGACCCAGATCGCGACCGCGTAGGTCCAGGACGGCGCCGAGGCCGCGGCGAGGGCGGCGAACCCCACCGTCGCGGCGACCTGGACGACGAGGGCCGCGCGGACGATCCGGGCCGGGTCGACCCGGTCGACGAACCGGGCGCTGAGCGCCCCGGCCGCGGTGAGCCCTGCGGCGTTGACCCCGAACATGACCCCGTAGCCGACCGCGGACAGGCCCAGGACGTTGCGGTACACGAACGGCGACGCCGCGATGTACGCCATCATCACGCCGAACGCCAGCGCGAAGACGGCCATGGGGGCGGCGTAGCCCGGCCGGCCGAGCACCGTGCGGACCGCCCGGCGCAGCGGCAGCCGCTCGCCGCCGCGGGCCTGCTCCGGCAGCGTCTCCGGGACGACGAGCAGCACTCCGGCGAGCATCGCGACGCAGAGGGCGACGACTGTCCAGAGCAGCCCCCGCCAGCCGACCTGCCCGACGAGCAGCCCTCCGACGAGCGGTGCGAGCACGGGCGCGACCCCGCCCACCGTGAGCATGAGCGTGAACGCCCGGGCCGCGGCGCGGCCCTCGACGAGGTCGGCGATGACGGCCCGGCCGATGACGAGGCCGCCGGCCCCGGCGAGACCGGCGACGAAGCGGGCCCCCGCGAGGACCGGCAGGTTCGGCGCGAGCGCGCACACGGCGCCGGCGGCGACGGACGCCGCGGTCGTCAGCACCAGCGGCCGGCGCCGGCCGAACCGGTCGGACAGCGGCCCGGTGACGAGCTGGCCGACGGCGAGCCCGACGAGGAACGTCGTCAGGGTGAGCTGGACGCCGCTCGGCGGGGCCGCGAGCGCCGCACCCATCTCGGGGAACCCGGGCAGGTAGAGGTCGGTGGCGATCGGTGCGACGGCGGCCAGCGACGCGAGGACGACGAGCAGCGGCCAGGTCACCCGCCCTGCGGTCACGGCGGCGGGAGCGGGCGCGGGCTGCACCGTCGAAGCGTCGCAGCGGGGCGCCGGGACGGGAACGTCGCATCACCGATGCCTGCGATCCGTCCTCGTGATGCCGCGAGGGGTTGTCCGCGGGGGCCGGCTGGGGCTGACTGGAGCCGACCACCGAGAGCGAAGGAGCACCGGGTGACCTGGGACGACGGCATCCCGTACGTGGACCGCCTGGCCGACGGGATCTACGCCTACGTCCAGCCCGACGGGGGCTGGATGGTGAACAACTGCGGCGTCGTCGTCGACGGCGCCGGAGCCGCCGTCCTCGTCGACACGACGTCGACGCAGCGCCGCAACGAGGCGGTCCTCGCGGAGGTCGCGCGGGTCTCCACCGGCGCCCCGAAGGCGGTCGTCAACACCCACCACCACCCGGACCACACGTACGGCAACGGCTTCCTCCCCGCGAGCACCGTCGTCATCGGGCACGAGAGGTGCCGCGACGAGGTGCTCCTCGCCGGGCTCGAGGCGACCAGGGTCATCACGACGCCGGACTACGGCGACCTCACGCTGCGCCCGCCGGAGCTCACCTTCTCGGACCGCATGACCCTGCACCTGGAGGGCTTCCCCGTCGAGCTGCAGCACGTCGGCCGGGCGCACACGAGCAACGACGTCCTCGTCTGGCTGCCCGAGCAGCGCGTCCTGTTCACCGGGGACCTCGCGTTCGCGGGTGGCCAGCCGTTCGTCCTCGAGGGCTCGGTCAGCGGGTTCCGCACCGCCGTCGCGCATATGCGGGCGCTCGCGCCGGAGGTGCTGGCCCCGGGCCACGGGCCGGTCTGCCGCGGTGACGAGGTCGGCGCGCTCCTCGACCGGCTCGACGCCTACCTCGCCTACGTCACCGAGGTGGCGCAGGCGGCCCTCGCCGAGGGCCTGACCCCGCTCGAGGCCGCGACGAAGCACCGGGACAACCCGTTCTCCGGCTGGGCCGAGACGGAGCGCTTCGTCGGCAACCTGCACCGTGCCTGCTCCGAGCTGTCGGGCAACCCCCTCGACACCCGGATCACCGTCCCGTCGGTCTGGCCCGACATGGTCGCCTTCCACGGCGGCCCGATCGCGTGCCACGCATGAGCGGCTCCCGCGTGCCGCGCCGGGTCGTCACCGGGCACACCCCGGACGGCGTCTCGGTGGTCCTGTCCGACGGCCCGGTCCCGGTGAGCCGCGACCTGCCGGACGACGGGGTGTCGTTCCACGAGATCTGGAACACCGAGGGCGCCCCGGCCCGGGTGACCGCGGTCGAGCCCGCCGAGCCGACGCAGCGTTCGCTCGCCGTCCCGCCGCCGCCGCGCGGCACGAAGATCCGGGTCAACGAGTTCCGCCCCGGGCACCTCGACGAGCGCGGGCTGCAGTCCCCCGTGCACCGGACCGCGTCGATCGACTACGGGATCGTCCTGGAGGGCGAGATCACGCTCGTCCTCGACGACAGCGAGGTCACGCTGCGGGCCGGCGACGTCGTCGTGCAGCGCGGCACCGACCACGCGTGGGCGAACCGGGGCGACGTCACCGCGCGGGTCTGCTTCGTGCTCGTGGACGGCGAGTTCGACCCGGCGCTCGCGCAGACGTTCCCCGGCGGGCTGTCCGGGCTCATGCACGGCGGCCCGCGGGACTGAGCGCATGACGAGGCCGACGCACCTGCGCGCCGAGCACCGCGCCGACGCCCTCGGCATCGGTGTCGCGGCGCCACGGCTCTCCTGGCGGCTGCCGGCCGGCGCCCGCCGGCAGACCGGCTACGCGGTCGACCTCGGCGACGGCGCGGTGCACCCGGTCGCGTCCGCCGAGAACGTGCTCGTGCCGTGGCCCGGGGCCCCGCTGAGCTCCGGCGAGGCGCGCACGGTCCGGGTCCGGGCGGCCACCGACCTCGGGCCGGGCACCTGGTCCGAGCCGCTCCACGTCGAGGCCGGCCTGCTCGCACCGGCCGACTGGTCGGCCGCCTACGTCGCCCCGGACGCGGAGCCCGGCCCGGCCGGGCGGCGCGCCGCGCTCCTGCTGCGCGGCAGGTTCGCCGTCGACCGGCCGGTCCGCCGGGCCCGGGTCCATGCGTCCGCGCACGGCCTCTACGAGCTCTGGCTGGACGGCGCCCGGGTCGGCGCCGACGAGCTCGCCCCGGGGTACACGGACTACGCCACGCGCACCCAGGTGCAGACGTACGACGTCACCGCGGCGCTGCGCCCGGGTCGGCACGTGCTCGGCGCCGTCCTCGCCGACGGCTGGTACCGCGGGCAGGTGGGCCTCATCCGGGCGCACGACCAGTGGGGCACCCGGACGGCGTTCCTCGCGCAGGTGCACCTCGACCACGACGACGGCACGACGACCGTCCTCGGCACCGACGGCGGGTGGCGCTGGGCCCCGTCCCCGGTGCTGGCTGCCGACCTCGTCGAGGGCCAGCACGAGGACCGCAGGCTCGCCGACCCGCAGTGGTGCACGGCGGGTCGCGACGACGCGGGCTGGGAGCCGGTCACGGTCGAGGCCCGCGGGTACGACGGGCTCGTCGCGTCCCCGGCGCCGCCGGTACGGGCCGTCGAGGAGCGCCGGCCGGCGGCCGTGACCCGGCCCCGCCCGGGGGTGTTCGTCGTCGACCTCGGGCAGAACGTCAACGGTCGCGTCCGGCTGCACGACCTCGGCCCGGCCGGGACGACGACGACGCTCACCCACGGCGAGGCACTCGGCCCGGACGGTGACGTCACCGTGGAGCACCTGCGCCCTGCGATGCCGTTCCTGCCGGAGCCGCTCGGCGCCGGGCAGGTCGACAGCGTCGTCTCCGCGGGGACGCCGGGGGACGTCTTCGACCCGCGGCTGACGACGCACGGTTTCCGCTACGTGCGCGTCGAGGGCCGCACCGGACCGCTCACCCCCGACGACGTCACCGGGGTGGTCGTCCACACCGACCTCGAGCCCCGGGGCAGCTTCGCGTGCAGCGACGACCGGCTCGTCCGGCTGCACGCCGCGGCGCTGTGGAGCCTGCGCGGCAACGTGTGCGACATCCCCACCGACTGCCCGACCCGGGAGCGCGCGGGCTGGACGGGCGACTGGCAGGTGTACGCGCCGACGGCCACGTACCTCTACGACGTCGCGGGCTTCTCGCTCAAGTGGCTGCGCGACCTCGCCGCGGCGCAGTGGCCGGACGGCACGGTCGCGAACATGGCGCCGATGCCGCCCGCCGAGCAGACCGGCTTCCTCGCCGGGCTCAACGGTTCCGCGGGCTGGGGCGACGCCGTCGTCCTCGTCCCCTGGGAGCTGTACCTCGAGTACGGCGACACCGAGGTGCTCACCGAGCTGTGGCCGGCGATGACGGCCTGGCTCGACCGGGCCGCACGGATGGCCGAGACCGCCCGGCACCCGGAGCGCGCGGCCCGCCGCCCGGACCCCGCCCCGCACGAGAAGTACCTGTGGGACAGCGGGTTCCACTGGGGCGAGTGGCTCGAGCCCGGCAACGCCCCGGGCGACTTCGCGGCGTTCGTGGCCGCCGACAAGGCCGACGTCGCGACCGCCTACCTCGCTCGGTCGGCCGGGCTCGCCGCCCGGATCGCGCGGCTGCTCGGCCGGGACGACGACGCGCGGCGTCTCGCCGGCCTCGCCGAGGGGGCCGTCGGGGCCTGGCGCGCCGAGTTCCTCGACCCGGCCGGGCACGTCGTGCCGCACACCCAGGCCAACCTCGTGCGGGCGCTGCGGTTCGGGCTCGTCCCGGCGCACCTGCAGGCGCAGGCGGCCGACGACCTCGTGGCGCTCGTCCGGGCGGCGGGCGACCACCTGGCGACCGGGTTCCTCGCCACGCCGGACCTGCTGCCGGTGCTCGCGGACCACGACCGGGCGGGCGTCGCCTACGACCTCCTGCTGCAGCGCACGAGCCCGTCGTGGCTCGGGATGCTCGACCGCGGCGCGACGACGGTGTGGGAGCACTGGGACGGCGTCGACGCCGACGGGGTGCCCCACGACTCGCTGAACCACTACTCGAAGGGAGCGGTCGTCTCGTTCCTCCACGGGTACGTCGCCGGGCTGCGGCGTTCCGGGCCGACGTGGCGGCGCATCACCGTGCGCCCCGTGCCCGGCGGCGGGGTCACCTGGGCCGCGACGGAGCACGTCACGCCGCACGGGCCGGCGGCGGTGTCCTGGCGGGACGGCCCGTCCTTCGAGGTGACCGTGACCGTGCCACCCGGGTGCGTCGCCGACGTCGTGCTCCCCGACGGGACGACGCACGAGGCGGGGCCGGGGACGACGACACTGGCCTGCACCCGCTGACCACCCGGTCGGGTGATTCCGTTCCGGCAAATTTGCCAGCCCGGCATGTTTTGACGACACTGGTCCCGTGATCCGCGACGAGGGCCTGCGGGAGCGCAAGAAGCGCGAGGCACGGGCCGCGATGAGCCAGGCCGCGCTGCGCTCCGCGCTCGCCGAGGGCCTGCGGGCCGTCTCGGCCGAGTCCGTCGCCGAGCAGGTCGGGGTCTCGCCGCGGACGTTCCGCAACTACGTCTCGAGCGTCGAGGAGGCGGTCGTCGACGGGCTCGCGCAGCGCGGCCTCGAGGTGGCCGACGCCCTGGCGGACCGGCCGGCCGACGAGCCGGTGTGGGAGAGCCTGCTCGTCCTGCTGCCGGAGCACGCGACCGCTCTCGTCGGCTCGCGCGCCGACGCCGCCGGCCTGTTCGCGATGTTCGAGGGCAGCCCGGCCCTCGTCGCCCACCAGCTCGCCGCGTTCGTCCACGTCGAGGCCCGGATCGCCCAGGTGCTCGCCGCCCGGCTGCGCGTCGACCCGCTCGCCGACCCGACCCCCGACGTCCTCGCCGGGACCGTCATGGTCGCCGTCCGGGTCGCCATCGGGCTGTGGGTGCGCGGCCACGGCGAGAACCTGCCCGACCTCGTCCGCGGCTGCCTCACCCAGGTCCGGGCCGGCCTGCCCGCCCCGCTGCCCGATCCTCTGCCCGCCCAGCGCTGACCCGTCCACCCGCAGCACCGACGACACGGAGCACTCAGATGGCCCTGTTCCTCTACCGCCTCGGCCGCGGCGCCTTCCGGCACCGCCGTGCGGTCGCCCTGCTGTGGCTCGCGGTGCTCGCGGCCGTCGCGACGTCCGCACTGACCCTCGGCGGGACGTCGTCCGACGCGTTCCGGATCCCCGGGACGCCCGCCCAGCAGGCGATCGACGTCCTCGGCGAGCGCTTCCCCGAGGCCAACGCGACCGGGGCGACCGCGCGGGTCGTCCTCGTCGCCCCGGAGGGCGCGAGGATCACCGACCCGGGGTACGCGGCCCAGGTCGCGAAGACCGTCGCGAACCTGCGGAAGGCGCCGAAGGTCACGTCGGTGACCGACCCGTTCGAGACCCGCTCGGTGAACCCCGCGCAGACGATGGCCTTCGCCCAGGTCTCCTACGCGGTGCAGTCCGCGGACCTGTCCGACGCCGACCGGGACGCCCTCGTCGCGGCCGCGACCCGGGCGAGCGCGGGCAACCTCCAGGTCGAGGTCGGCGGCGACGCGTTCCAGCCCACGCCGGAGACCGGGATCGGCGAGGTCATCGGCGTCTCGGTCGCCGCGGTCGTCCTGGTCGTCACGTTCGGCTCGCTCGTCGCCGCCGGCATGCCGCTGCTCACGGCGCTGCTCGGCATCGGCATCGTCTTCGCCGGCATCACCACGGCGACCGGCTTCGCCGACCTGTCGTCGAACACCCCGACCCTGGCCCTCATGATCGGCCTCGCCGTCGGCATCGACTACGCCCTCTTCATCGTCTCCCGCTACCGCCACGAGATCGCCCTCGGGCGTGACCTCGACGAGGCGGCCGGCCGCGCCGTCGGGACGGCCGGCTCGGCGGTGGTCTTCGCCGGCGCCACGGTCGTCATCGCGCTCGGTGCGCTCTTCGTCGTCGGCGTCCCGTTCCTCACGCAGATGGGTGTCGCGGCCGCCGCGACGGTCACGCTCGCCGTCCTCATCGCGCTCACCCTGCTGCCCGCGCTGCTCGGCTTCGCGGGCACCCGGATCGCCGGCGGCCGCATCCCCGGGCTGCGCGCGCGCGACCCCGAGGACGACGCGGAGGACTCGGCGAAGCCGGCCTTCGGCTTCCGCTGGGCCCGCGCGGTCGCCCGGCACCCGCTGCCCGTCCTCGTCGCCGCGCTCGTCGCGCTCGGGGTCGTCGCGATCCCCGCGCAGGACCTGCGGCTCGGGATGCCCGACGACTCCACCGCGGCCCCGGACACCACGCAGCGCAAGGCGTACGACCTCATCGCGTCCGGCTTCGGCCCCGGCCTCAACGGCCCGCTCGTCGTCGTCGTCGAGGCCACGGCCGGGTCCGGGGTCGAACCGCTCGCCGGCCAGGTCGTCCAGCGGATCCAGGCGCTGCCCGACGTCCTCGCCGTCGCGGGCGTGACCCCGAACGCCGCCGGGGACACCGCGATCGTCACGGTGATCCCGCGCAGCGCCCCGAGCGCGACGGCCACGCAGACGCTCGTGCGCGACATCCGGGCGCTGGACGGCGACGTGCCCGGTGCGGGCGTGGGCGTCACGGGCATCACGGCGATCAACATCGACATCTCGGAGAAGCTCCAGGACGCGCTGCTGCCCTACATCGGCGTCGTCGTCGGCCTGGCACTGCTGCTGCTCATGCTCGTGTTCCGATCCGTGCTCGTCCCGGTCAAGGCCGCCGTCGGCTTCCTCGCGAGCATCGCGGCGACCTTCGGCGCCGTCGTCGCGGTCTTCCAGTGGGGCTGGCTCGACTCGGTCTTCGGCGTCGAGCAGACCGGGCCGCTCATCAGCTTCCTGCCGATCTTCCTCGTCGGGATCGTCTTCGGCCTCGCGATGGACTACGAGGTGTTCCTCGTGAGCCGGATGCGGGAGGACTTCGTCCACGGGGCGTCCGCGCGGGACGCGGTCGTCAGCGGCTTCGGCCACGGCGCCCGGGTGGTCACCGCCGCCGCGATCATCATGATCAGCGTCTTCTTCGGCTTCGTCACCTCGCCGCAGTCGTTCATCAAGTCGATCGGCTTCTCCCTCGGGGTCGCCGTCGCGTTCGACGCCTTCGTCGTCCGGATGACGGTCGTGCCCGCGGTCATGACGCTGCTCGGCCGCTCGGCCTGGTGGCTGCCGCGCTGGCTCGACCGGCTGCTCCCCGACCTCGACATCGAGGGCGAGAAGCTGCGGCAGGCGCTCGACGCCGCGCCGGGCCGCCGGCCCCACCCGACCGGGGCGGACGACAGTGACGCCGTGGACGTCCGCGTCTGACGGCGGAGAGCCGTTCGGTGTGCTGACCTGGAGGGTGCGCCTTCGGTTACAAGTGCTGGCCGCGCACGGCCCACACGACAGCCTCGATGGCCGTCCGGACGCCGATGCGACGACAGAGCTCGCGTATCCGGCGGCGGGCCGTGCGCTCGCTCACCTGGAGCTCACGCGCGACCCTCGCGAGCGACTTGCCCTCACTGAGCAGCCGCAGCAACCGCACGTCCTCATCGGAGGGCGGCGTATCCACTCCGCCATGCGTCGGCGACAGGTCAGGCGACACCCCACGCCTCCTCGCCACCGGCCGGTCGCCGGCCGACATGAAAGGTTTCACCCCAAGTGTAGCCAGCGCGTCAGGAAATCACCGGTTCACCCCACGACGGGCCGTGGGTGTGGCCGGGCGGTTGAGCCGCCCGGCCACACCCACGTCGCGCACACCCCGTCGGTATTGGATCAGGGACCTCCGGGGACATGCCCGTGATTGACCTCTACCGGGCGCGCCACACCACCGCCTGGCGGTACGGCGTCAGGACGACCGGGCCGACGAGCCCGTACTCCTGGACGACGCCACGGTTGCGCACCGCAGCGTCGAGCGCGAACAGGCGGTTGCCGAGAGTGGTCGCCACCCGGACCACGATGGTGTTGCTGCCTGCGTGCAGCAGGTTTCCGACGTCCGCCTGCGCACTGATCTGGTCGACCGCCACCGTCTGCCCGTTCACCGCGAGGGTGAACGTGTCCGTCACCCTGCCGAGGTCGAGCGTGGCGCCATGGGTGGCGTCCCAGGACGCCGGCAGCGTGACCGTGGTCGTGTACGTCCCTACGCCAGACGCGTTGGCCAGCTCGGGGATGTCGGGCCACGCCTTGAGCGAGGTCAGAGCGACGGACACCGGCACCTTGGTGGTCTCGGAGCCCGCTGCACCGACGGTCCCGTACGGGTTCGTCGGAGTCCAGTCCTCTGCGTCCAGCTGCCACGCCTGACCGGTGAGGTCAAGGACGGCAGGGACGCTGCCGATCACCGACCGCACCCTCGACCCGCTGGACAGCGTCGTCTGGTAGGTCCCCGCGGCCGCCGCACGGACGACGAGCGATCCGCCGACCAGCGCCGAGGAATCCGCGGTGGTGCTGACGACCGAGTTCCCGGGCCTGGCCGCGGCGAAGGGCCGGGGCGCATCGCTCAGGGCGATGACGGTGGAGGCGTCACGAGCCAAGGACACCCTCACGGTCACGGTACCGCCGCGGCGGACGAACGTCGTGATCGGCGTGATCGCACCCGAGAACGTGTCCAGGGCGTAGGGCTGGCCCGTCCCCTCGAGGGTGACCATCGTGTCGACGGCCGAACCTGTGGCCATGCACGGGTT
>JACRAB010000523.1 GCA_016213575.1 Actinomycetota bacterium | reverse complement strand
CCGCAGCCCCGCGACGTTAGGCGTCGCAACGCGTCTGCCCATCGGGGCAGACCCTGAGGGTCGGCGCGCCGACGGCTCAGGGTGTCGAGCGCAGGTAGGTCAGGACCGCGAGCACGCGACGGTGGTCCTGGCCGGACTCGGGCAGGTCGAGCTTGGTGAGGATCTGCCTGATGTGGGTTTCGAGGGTCTTGGCGCTCAGCTCCAGCGCTGTCGCGATCGCGGCGTTCGAGCGCCCTTCGGCCATGAGTCCGAGCACCTCGGTCTCCCGCGGGGTGAGGGCGTCGAGCGGACCTGGATCGCGCGGACGGTGCAGGAGCCGCTGCACGATGGCCGGGTCGAGGACGCACTCGCCTGCGACGAGGCGCTCGAGCGCGTCGACGAGGACCGCTACGTCGACGACCCGTTCCTTAAGCAGGTATCCCGTCGACCGCGGCTCGTCCTGAAGGAGCCGCATCGCGTAGACGGACTCCAGGTACTGGGACAGGACGAGGACAGCGACGTCGGGGTGACATCGTCGGATCTCCTGGGCGGCAGCGATTCCTTCGTCGGTGTGGGTCGGTGGCATCCGGATGTCGACGACGGCGGCGTCAGGTTGGTTCAGAGCGACCTCGCGAAGCAGGGTGCGCCCGTCGGGTACTGCGGCCACCACCTCGTGCCCGGCCTCGACGAGCAACCGGCTCAGCGCCTCCCGCATCAGCATCGAGTCGTCGGCGACGGCCAGCCTCATCGCGCAGACCTCTCGATCGTGTCGAGGACTTCGGGCGGGTGCGGGAGCCGGACGGTGAGCCGGGTGCCCCGAGGTTCGGCATCGCCGACGTCCAGGGTTCCCCCCACAGCCTGCACCCGGTCGACGAGGCCTTGGAGACCGGACCCTGACGGGTCGGCACCACCCACGCCGTCGTCCCGGACTTCCGCGGTCACGACGTCACCGTTCTGGTGAACCTCGATTCGTACCCCCGACGCGTGGGCGTGCTTTGCGGCGTTGGCCAGACCTTCGGCGCAGACGAAGTAGATCGTCGACTCCTCGGCGGCCGGCAGCCGCCCGACGGTCACCGCCGTCCTGACCGGGAGCCCTGCACGCGCGGCGAGCTCCGGGATGGCTGCAGCCAGGCCGCCGCTCGTCAGCGCCGGCGGCCGGATCCCCTGTGCCAGGGCCCGCAGCTCGTCGAGGGCAGAGTCCAGCTCGGCGCCGACGCGCACGACCAGTGGGTCGGCGGTGTCGGCACCGGGTGCAGCGAGCTGAGCGAGGAGCACGCCCGCGGTGCGCAGCCGACGCGCCGCGCCGGCCTGGAGGCTTTCCACAAGCCGACGACGCTCGATGTCCGCGGCTTCCACGATGCGCCGTCGGGTCGCAGCGAGCTCGACAGCCCGGGCCTCGATGTCGTTCTGCATCAGCACGTTCCCGACAGCAAGCCGGGCGGTCGTCGTGACCGCAGCGAGCAGCACGGGATCGTCGAGCACCACCGGGTCGTGAACGAGGACGGCGACCGGACCGCCTGCGTCGTCGACCCGGGTCACGGTCCGGTCGGAGGTGGATCCCCCGAGATCGAGCGGACTCCCGGCCTCGTCGACGTACTGGTCACGGCCGGGGATCCGGATGCCGAGTTCCAGCGTCGGGTCGCCGAGCGCCCGACGGAGCTGCTGGCGAAGGCCGGTGATCCCGGCCCTCGATCCGAGTGCCAGAACGAGGTCGGTGACCGTCGCGTCGACCCAGCGGCCGGTCAGAAGGTCGGCTAGGAGGAGGCCGACGGCACCGGAGACGACGATGTCGTAACCGATCGCGACCTCGCCGTCGACGCCCAAGGCGAAGACCCGGTTGAGGCTGCTGAGGCCTAGGACACCCGCGAACCCGAGCGCGGCAGCCAGCGCAGGAAGGGCAGCCTTGCGCGCAGCACCCGTCGTACGGGCGAACGTGTCGAAGGCGACCCCCACGACCAGGGCGCTGAGAAGCAGCGTCACCCAGGGCACGGCGAGGAAGCCCTCGACGACCGAGGCGGCGTACACCGCACCTGTCACGACGGCGGCGCGGCGGCGGCGCAACCGACCGCTCGGATACGAGAGGTGGAGCTGGACCAGCGGCCCTCGATGCACGAATGCCAGGGCCGAGACGGCGGTACCAGCCAGCCAGGCGCCCCCGGCCAGCATCATCAACAAGCCGACCCTGCTAGCGGGGCGCCGCCGCTGTCCGGCGATGCCGGCGACCGACAACCAGACGCCGACAACCGGGTCGAGGACGGAGAGAACCCTGATCACACTCACGCCAGTGGCCTCCCGTCCACGAGCGCGGCCAATGCGGCACCGGTGAGATCGCGTTTGGCCAGGAAGCCCACCGCGCAGCTTTCGCTGAGGCGCCGGCGGAAGGGCGCGACGTCCCGGCTCGAGGTCAGCACGACAGCCGGCCGCCGCGAGGGGTCCGGTGAAGCGCAATCGGACCCGGTGACGATCCGCTCGCAGACGGCGAAGCCGTCGTCGTCGGGAAGCGCGATGTCCAGAAGCACGACCTCCGGAGACAGCCGGCGCGCCGCTTCCACGGCCGAGGCGCCGTCGCCCGCTTCTCCGACGACGACGTATCCGTGGGCCTCCAGCAGGGCGCGCGCGAACGACCGGAACCCGGCGTGATCGTCGACGATCAGCAGAGTGCGGACGCCGGGTCGCTCGGCCACCGGGCCGATTCTGCTCAAGGGACCCTGACCCAGGGGCGAACGACCCACACGTTGGCGTCACCGCACACGAAGGGGCGGAGGTCTGTGAGATTGAGCCGCTTCCCCTTGAGGGACCAGGCGACAGTGAACTGGATCACCGTACTCCGCTCGGTGAACTCGATCCTGTCGCGGAACACCTGGTAGCTGCCGACCCATCCGAGATCGGGTTGGGCGCCCGGCGCGCTCGACAACCAGTACTCCCGAACTGTGCCGTTGCGCAGCACCAGCCGCAGCGCCGATCGCGGGTCTGTGAAGTCCGTGGCGGGTGGGCATCCGGGTACTGCCTCACCTCTGATCTGGACTCGCTCGTACGTGCCGTCAAGGATCGAACTCGCGACCGGCTCGGTGACGGCGCCTTCGCAGGTGTGGGTGTCCGGCGCAGCTGCGACCTGCGCCTTCAAAGACCGGATCTGCTCGAGCCAGGCGCCGGTTGCCGGTTCTCCCGCCAGCTCGTCGAGCAGCGGGGCGAAGGCTCGATCGAAGGCCCGCAGGTCCCGCGCCGAGGCCGGGGGGAGCTTCATCCCGTCTCGGCACAGCAGCGCCGCGGAGGTGCCGTCCTCCTTCTGCACTGATTGTTCGGCCACGGGACGCGTCTCGACGACCGCGCTCTCGAGGGCGCGCCGTTCCGCAGCGGGTAACGAGTCGCGCAGGTTCGGCGAGGTGATGATGACCTGGGGCCGGGGCCACAGGTCGAGGTTCGCGGTGACGTACTTCGCCGCGTCGGCGTACTGGTTTCCCACGATGGACCCGAGCTGCTGCTCGTAGCCGTCCAGCCCGTCGAGCGAAGCACCTGGTCCGACCGGTTTCGGTACAGCCCCTAACGCCGTCAGCGCGCGAGCCGTGAGCTCCGAGTCCTGGATACCGATGACGGCGCCGGCGAAGTCCGACGGACGAACAAGTGACTTGTTCACTCCGAGCATCTTGCGCATCGGCCCTGGGAAGGTCCCGAGCGAGACGACCCCGGACGGCTCGAGGTGCTCGGCCATCCGGTCGGGGATGCCGGCCGCGAAGACTCTGGCCTGCAACGCCTGGCTGTCCACGAGCATGGGTGCAAGGAGCGCCTGGAAGCTCGTCACGCCCACCCGGTCGAAGACCCGCGCCCCGACCATCGCGATGTCGACCGTTCCCGCTCGGACGTCCTCCACAGTGGCTGTCTCGTAGTCGACCCTGTTCGCCTGCCACTCGTTCTTGAACTCGATCCGCAGGGCACCGCCGGACAGCGCCTTCACCTCAGCGGCCCACGCCTCCAGTGCCGGGCCTGGTGTCACCCCGAACTGTCCGAACGTCAGGACGCGGACGTCGCGGGCCGCAGAACCTCCCGCGCGGTCGACAGGCGTGGCCGTGCAGCCTGCGCTGAGCAGCATGGCCATGGCGAGGACTGCTGGAGGGACGAGTCGACGTCGATGACGTGGGCCGCGCATGGAGCACCTCCTGTGGGTGCCGCTGACGCTAGGAGCCATCCAGGTGCCGGACATCAGGGCCTGCCCCGAGGTGGGTTGGTCCTGGCGCAGGTCAACCTTCCTCTATGTCCGTCATCCGCACCAGGGCCATGATCGATCCCATGGCCGAGGAGCGGAGCGCGGTCGGGGCAGCCGGGGCGGGTGCCTCCGGTGGCGTGGGCGCCCGCGCGGGCTCGATCACCATCGCAGTCGCGGTCGCCGCTGCGGGAGTCGCCGGGGTGGCCACCATGCAGGTGGTGCGCGCGGTCCCTGGCTACTCACTGACGGGCGACGGCGTGGCCGGCGAAGCGGTCATCCTGGGCGTGGCCTGGGTGACGTGCCTCGTGGGTGCCGTCGCGTGGCGGCGCCGCCCCAAGGACCGGACGGGGTACCTGCTCTACGCGGCCGGCGTCGGATGGCTGGCGGCACAGTGGGCGACACCCGGCGCCGGCGCCGTGTTCGGCAGATTCGCTGCACCCACCTTCACTACAGGCCTGCTGCTGGGCGGTGGCATGCCGCTCTTGGTCGGCCACCTCGCGCTGGCGTACCCGGGCGGCAGACTGCGGTCCCGGTCCCGCAGGACACTCGTGGCCATTGGTCTGACGACCACGATCGCGGTGCTCGGCATCGGGGGGGCACTGTTCTTCGACCCTCGACAACAGGGGTGCCTCTGCCCGGACAACTGGCTGCTGGTCATGGGTGACCCGGGCCGGTCCACGGCATTGTCCCGGCTCGGTCTCGCGCTCAGCGCTGGTTGGGCGTTCTTCACTGCCGGGTACCTGGCACGGATGCTCGTCCTGGCCCGGCGGGCCGCACGCGGGATCGCGGCCCCCGTCGTCGTCCCCGCGTCCGTGGTCCTGCTGCTGACCGGTGTCCTCTTCGCTGCCGGTACCGGCCGCGGCTACCTCGGCACCGGCGGGACGTGGGCACAGCTGCGGCTCGCACAGGCGACCGCCCTCGTCGCGGTGTCCGCCGGCGTCGGCTGGGGGCTACTGCGCACCCGGCGGGTGCAGGCGTCACTGGCACGGTCCGTCGTCCGGCAGGCTGAGACGCCGGGCCGCCAACTGCGCGCCGACCTCGCCGACCTCCTCGGCGACCCCGACCTCTTGATCGCGCACCGGCTCGACGACGGACGTATCGTCGACTCCGAGTCGCGCCCCGTCGACCTGACCGCGACACCAGAGCGGACCGCCACCGAGATCACGCTGACGGGCCCCGGAGTCCTGCTCGTACACCGACCCGGGCTGCTCGACAGCCCGTTGCTCCGCGAAAGCCTGGCCTCCGCCGCCGCGCTCGCCCTCACCAACGACCGGCTCAGGGCCAGAACCCTGGCCCAGGTCGCCGAACTGCAGGCGTCCCAGGTCCGCATCGTCCGGGCCGGCGACGCCGAACGACGCCGCCTCGAGCACGACCTCCACGACGGCGCCCAGCAACGCCTCGTCGGCATCCTGCTCGGGCTCCGGCTGCTCCGCAGCAGACCGGACGCCCCGCCCGGTGTGCTCGAGCAGGCCGAGACCGAGGTCGAGCAAGCGATCGACGACCTGCGCACCCTGTCCCACGGGCTCTTCCCTACCGTGCTCGGCGACGAAGGACTCGCCGCCGCCCTCCACGCCCTCGCCGAGACCCACCGACTCACCGTCGGCCCCGTTCCTGCGCTCCGGTTCCCCAACGAGCTCGAGACCACCGCCTACCTCGTCGTCGCCCGCGCGACAGCCGCAGGGGCCGCCGCGGTCGACGCCGCCCACGAGACCGGCCAACTCGTCGTTCGGGTCCGCACCGAAGAGCGCTTCGACGCCCGAGGCCTGTGCGACCGCGTCGCCGCACTGGCCGGCAGTCTCACGATCATCGAGGACGACTCGGGCGCCTGCGAGGTCACCCTCACGCTGTCGACGACGACCGTGAGCGGCGACTCCCGCGCGTCCTCCCACTGGGGAATGCCCGCTTCCCGCAGCGACTGACGTTCTGTTCATGCAGCTACGCCTCCGCGTTCCGCGCACGCACCGGGGCTCCCGGGGGCGCGTGAGGGAGCGCAGGGCGACACCGGCCCCTCCGCCCTTCTCGACAGGCGCCTCGGTCTGGTCTTCATGATCGACGCAAGCCAGCTCCGTACCTGGCAGAGATACAGGGTCGAGAGGCTTCCCTGGGTCGGGCGGGGGCTCAGCAGATGTGGGGATCATTGTCGGGACGGCCTCGACCCGAGGCCGAGAGCCAAAGCGGCCCCCGTCCCGCGTTTCCGCAGGTCGGAGGCCGTTTCGGTCGCTGTCTCAATGAGTGCGCCCGAAGGGATTCGAACCCCTAACCTTCTGATCCGTAGCGAGCCTGTCGTACGACCTCCGACAGGCCTGTGACCTGCCCGAACGGCTGCGTAGCGGCGCATCTGCGGGGCGTCGTTGGGGCGGATTTGGGGCGCCGGGATCGGCCAACGCCGTCCGGAGTGTCGTAGGTGCGTCGTAGCGTGCCACCGAGGTCGCGCTGCTGGTGCGGTGTCGACGAGACCGCTGGTGACGACGTGCCCGGAGGAGCGACGTGACCGATTCCGCCGCTGACGAGTCGTTCAAGGTCGCCGTCACGGACTCGAGGCGGGCGACGGCCTACCTGGTCGCCCCGGAGGCCGACGACTACATCGCGGTCATGGCTGTCCTCGAGGGCTCGATCACAGATCTGACGCCAGGGGAAGTGGCCCAGGCACTCACGCAACAAGGGCGTCCCCTCGACGAGCGAACGGTGGAGGCCCGGCTCGACAAGTTGCGGGACTGGACGGCTGCGTCGGCCCGGACGGACACCTCGAAGATCCTTCGGCACGCGGATCTGCTCGCCAGGAACTGGCGCTGGACGGCGACCCCGGCGGGCCGACAGGTCCAACGGTTCTACACGAATGTGCTGGCTGCGACGCCGACGATGCGGGAGATCCCGCTGTCGAGCCTGGCGCGGGTCGTCGACGCGTTGGACCGTCTCGCCGCGGCGCTGTCCGACGACAACACCATCGTGATACCGGGCAGCGAGGTGGCGGAGCTGGTGGGCCGGCTCTTCACCAGTCACGACGACCTCGACTCGGCATTGGTGGGCGCAGAGGACACCCTCGCCGGTCTTGCTGACCGTTTCGACCTGGACGACACGGCGACCGGTGAGCTCAAGCAGCTTCTTGTCGAGTACGCGACCCGGGTCGCCGCAGAGCTCGAGACCGGGGCGGCCCGGGCTCGGCGGGCCCTGCTGCGGCTTGTGCCGGCGTTCGCCGCGGTGGCGCAGACCGCCGTCGATGCGTCGGACGCCCGCCTTCTCATCGACCGCGGCGCGCTGACGGCGGCCCGGGGAGGCCGGGCGGAGGACTGGCAGGGACTGCTCGCCTGGTGCGACCCGAGCACGGGGAGGGCGGCCCGGTTCGCCCTGCGCCTGGTGCGGGCGCTGCCGGGGATGCACGCGAACCTCCGGCGGCTGCATGCGTCCTCGGCGGCCGCCACCAGCCGGTCCAGGGCGCTTCTCCTCGCACGAGCATGCGCAGATCCTCGGCTCGGTCCGCTCGTCTTCCTTGCGGCGATCGGTGACCACCCCTGGCGCAAGCTCTACGGCGACGCCGACGACGAGGACCTGGGCGGCCTGCCGTCGTGGCGGGGCGGGCCGACGGTCACGGTGCCCGAGCTGCTGAGGACGACGGGGCGGGCCGGGGCCAGAGGGCGCCCGCCGGCGGCGCGTGACGACTCGGCGGCGCGGGCCGAGGTGGCCGAACGGCGCAGGCTGCGCGCGGAGGAGCACAGTGCTGCGCTCACGGAGATCCTCGCTGCGAGGCCCGGCGAGCTGCTGTCCGCGGCGGCGGGTCGGGTGGCTCTCGCATCGCTCATGGCGGCGGTCCGTGCCTTGGTGTCCGGCGCCCGACAGGATCGGAGATCGGCTCAGCGCGACGGGTTGGCCTGCTCGCTGTTCGTCGTGCCCGGCGAGACGGGCAGGTTGCGGACGTCGTCGTGGCAACTGTGGCTGCCCGGTCGCGTGATCGTTTTCCACGCTGCGGGAACCCGGGTCACGTCGCCCGAGGTGGGGCGTCGCGACACTGACGACGTCGTCGACATCCGGTTCGTGGCGGGAGGTGTCGCATGACGGTCGATCGGCCGCACGAGGAGATCGACGGCCAGGGCGAGGTCCTTGTCCACGCCGAGCCCACGGAAGTCAGCTCCGAAGATGCCGGCGCGCGGGGGCGTCCACGCAGCCGACGGGCGTGGTCGATCGAGGCCGGCGCCGAGGTCGCAGCAGTGCTACGGCTTCTGGCCGCCCGACCGTGGTTGGTCGCGGGGAGGGACGACGAGGCGATCGCCGCGGTGCGTCGCAACGCTGATGCCGTCCGGGACACCTTCGCGCGGCTGGGGTGGGTTCTCGTCGTCGAGCGCGATCTCGTCCGGCTGCGGAAGTCGCCGCCGCCGCGACGCGATGCCTGGGCGGCGACCGCTCCGAGCGCAGCGACCTGTTCGTGGTTCTTCCTTCTCGTCGCGGCAGCGGAGTCGATGCCGCCCAAGGTCGCACTGGCGACCTTGGTGACCGCCGCCCGTTCGGCGGCGGCCGAGGTCGGGCTACCGGTCACGACGGACATCGGCGAGCGCCGGGCGATCTCCGGCGCTCTGAAGATGCTCGGTGAACGAGGGGTCGTCGAGCAGGTCGACGGTGAGGTCGACGGGTTCGTCCATGACGAGAACGCACCGGTGCTGCTTGCCGTCCACCACACCAGGCTCGTGCACGTCGTCGCGAACTTCGCCGACGCGGACCCGGTCGAGGAGCCGCTGGAATGGCTCGCGATGGTGGAGCGGGAGCCGGACGTGGCCCGGCGGATGCGGCGACGGCTGGTCGACGACACGTTGGTGCATGCCGGCGATCTCGATCCGGCCGAGGCCGACTGGCTCCGACGCCGGGTGCGCGGTGACGACGGGGCGCCACTTGCGGCGGCGTTCGGTCTGCATCTCGAGCGTCGCGGCGAGGGAGCGGCGTTCGTCGTCCCCTCGGAGGCGTTCCGTCATGCCAAGGAGCTCGGGCCGCTGCCCTTTCCCACGCCCGGCACCGTCGGCCATGCCGCCCTGCTGCTGTGCGACGACGCCGCCGTGAGTGGCGATCTGGACGAGGGACGCCCGGGTTGGCGCGGGTTGGCTCGCCGGAGCGTCGTCGCGCGCCTCACCCGGTGGGGCGAGCAGTTCGGCGCCGGCCGCGGCGGCTGGGCCGGGGAGGACGTCGACAATCCCGAAGGCTTGGCGGACAAGGTCGGGGCCCTGCTCGCAGGGCTCGACCTCGTGCGTGTGACCGACGACGGCACCTGGTGGTTCTCCCCTGCTACGGGACGCTGGCGCGCGCCGGCGACCTCGCATGCGGCGCAGGCCGCAGCAGGTGACGGCCGGACCGGCTCTGCGCCGCGGCGACGGGTCCGCGCTCCTGCGACCGCAGCCGTGCTCGCTCTCGACGCCGAGGACCTGTCAGCCGCCCCGGGGGCGGCCGCTGCGAGCCGGAAGGACCGACCGCTGTGACTCTCGATCTACCGACGCCGCTGTTCGACGAGGGCGACCTGCAACCACCCGCCGGGCACCCTGAGCGGTTCGGTGGACGGTGGCGGCTGGTCTCGGCCGGGTTGTCGAACGTGTGGCGCTACGGGGATCTCGTCCTCGATGCCGGCAGCGGCCGGCTCCTCCTGCGCGGCCCCAACGGCACGGGCAAGACGACGGCCCTGGAAGCCCTGTGGCCCTACCTGCTCGACCTCAACGCCCAGCGACTCGTGGCAGGCAAGGCACGGACCACCTCGCTCACGTCGCTCATGCGTGAAGGCGCCGCGGGGAAGCGTCGCTACGGCTACGTATGGATGACCCTGGACGGTCCGGGCAGCGAGGGCAGGCGCAGCTTCGGGGTCCGGCTGCAGTACTCGGACGGCGCAACCCCGACCGTGAAGGTGGTGCCGTTCACGATCCCCGGGACGCCGCTCACCGACCTCGCCCTGCACGGCACCGATCGGGCCCCGCTGGGGCTCGAGCAGTTCACCGAAGCCGTCGAGGCAGCCGGGGGCCACGTCTTCGAGAACGAGGACGCGTACCTCACCCAGCTGGCAGCACAGATCTGGCAGACCAACCCCGCGCAGCTCCGTGACCTCGCCACCCGGATCCGCGCCGTCCGCAACCCGTCACTGCTCGGGGACGTCTCCCCCCGAAGCGCGGCAGAGGCGCTGCGGGAGGCGCTGCCCACGGTCACCGACGATGTCGTCACCGCGACCGCCGAGGCCCTGGCCGAGTCGGACGCCACCCGCGATGCCTTCGCACGGGACACCCGCGCCGCAGAGGTCCTCGACGCCTTCGCAGGCACCTGGGCCGGCCACGTCGTCGCGGTCGTCACGGACCTGCACCAGCTGGCCGTCGAAGCTGAGTCGGCCGTCACGAGCGCCGTCCGGGCCCGACGCGCTGTCGAACGGGATCACGAGAACGCGTTGACGAGCCTCGCGACCGCCGAGGCCGTCGAGACCGAGGTCACCGACCTCCTGCGCGACCTCGAGGCACGCATCAAGACCCTCGAGAGCAGCGACGCCTACCGTGCCGCAGGCGCCCTGACAGCGCTGGAGCAGCAGCTGGCGGCCGAGGAACGCCTCGCGGGCGACAAGACGGCGCAGCTGCTGGCGTCTGCCGCACATGTCCGGCGACGCACACAGGACCTGCGGAGCGCCCTCACCGAACTCGACCAGGACGTCGAGGAGCACACCCGGGCCACCTCGGCCGCAGACCCCACCGCCGCGCTGACCGAACCGATCCTGCGCTGGTCCACCCGGCCCCGCGCCACCATGACCGTCGGTGACTCCTCGGCCGATCCCGGGCCGGCCCTCGTGCTCGACACCGGTGCCGCACGGATCGACGACGCCGCGGCGGCGTGGACGGCACTCGCCCGCCGACACACGGCCCGCTCCACCGACGCCCAGCTGGCGCTGGCCGACCACCGTGAGACCGTCGCCTCCGCCCAGACGGCGGCCGACGGCGCCCGGAACGCCGCGAGCCGAGCCGAACGGGACGCGGATCTGGCTCGGCAGGAGGCAGAGCGCGCGGTCGACCACGCGACCCGAGCCTCACTCCGCCTGCTGGACACCGTCACGACCTGGACGCAGGGCGAGTCACCTCTCGAGCAGCCACCGGGCGACCTCGATCTCGATCTCGATCTCGTCGACGGCGACGACTCCGACGAGGCGGTCCATCACCTGACGGCGGGCGAGGTGCAGGAACTGCGGGGTGCAGAGCCGGCTCAGGTCCTCGCCGAGATCGGCGCCTGGCGGGAGTCGGTCACCGGCTGGGCCGCCCGGCGCTGCGCGAGGCTGGTTGAGGAACGCCGGCAGCGTCGTGCCGACGCCGCGTCGCTCCGCAGCGGGGCCGTCGCCCTGCGGGCAGAGGCGGCAGAGCTGCGTGCCGGTCGGACGCTCCCGCTTCCCCGGCCGCACTGGCTCGATGCCGCGGACGACAGCTCGGCCTTCGCCGCCGCTCTGGAATGGGGCCCGGCGTTCTCCGACGAGCGGCAGCGAGCGCTCGTGGAGACGGCGCTGGCCGCTTCCGGCCTGCTCGCCGCGACGCTGTCCCACGCAGGCGCGGGGACGACGTCGTGGCGGGTGGGTCCGTACGGCGCACCGGTCAGGGGCAGCCTGGCCGACATCCTGAGCGTCGACGAACAGCAACCGCTGGCGCAGGTGGCAGGAGAGGTCCTGCGCCGCATCGCCCTGCGTGACACCGCGGACCCCTTCGACCCCGGGGACGGCGCCGACGACCAGGCCACGATCACCATCGGCCGGGACGGGACCTTCCGAGCCGGGCCGCTGGTGGGACGAGCGCCCGGCGCCGACGACATCAGCGCGCTGCCGCCGGCACGGTACGTCGGAGCGGCCCAACGGCTCGCTGCCGCGCTGGCGCGCGCGGACGAGCTCGACCTCGAGGCCGAGGAGCTCGAGCTCCGGGCAGCGCAGGCCGAGGCCGGCGCCGACATGCTGGGACGCCGGGCCGACCTCGTCGACCGGCGTGCCCGGGCCTTCCCCGCGAGCAGCGACCTGGAACGGCACGAGGCACGCCGTGCAGCCGAGTCGGCCCGCGCCGGCGACCTCGGCCGGGCCGCGCAAGAGGCGGCGGCAAGCGCGCAGGAGGCGGCCGAGACGGCGGCGACAGCACGACGGGAGTGGGCCGACCGTACCCGGAGCCGGGACCTGCCCACCGACGTCGACGAGCTCGACGATCTACGGGTGGCCGGCGGCCGGATCGCGGAGACCCTGCACCGGGCCGCCAGAGCGATCGCCGGCGGTGTGCGCCGCCGCGCCGATCGGCTGCAGTCGGACGCCGCGACGTTGGACGACGCCGCCGCCGAACTGACCTCGCTGCGGCTGGCCGCGCTGGATGCCCATGACACAGCAGCCGCAACCGCTGAGAAGGTCCGCACCCTGCAGGCCCTGTCCGGGGATGCCGCCCGCTCGGCCGTCGAGGAGCACCGGCGGGCGATCGACGAGCGCGACAGGGTGGCCCCGCGTGTCCGGCCCGCCCGCGAGGCCGTCGGGAGCTGGACGTCCGAGGTCGGCACTCTGGCCGAGCGGCTGGTCTCCGCGCAGAACACCGAACGTGACGCGCGACCCGTCGCCGACAGCCGACGCTCCGCCCTGACAGCGGCGCTGTCCGTCCCGGGTGTGGCCGAGGTGGTCCTCGACGGGACGATGCCCACCGCGGACGCCGTCCTCGAGCAGGTCGGCGCGGGCCTGGCAGGACGTCGAGCGGCAGGCAAGAAGGCGTTGCGGGAGCGGTACGACACCGCCCGGGCCGAGCTCGCGGGCACCTGGGCCCTTGATCCCGGCGACAGCCAGGGCGAGCTGGACACGTTCGTGCTCACCCACGACGACGTCACCTACACGCCGCCGGCCGCTGCCCGCCGGGCCGCCGAGCTCAAGGAGCGCGCCCAGGCGGCGCTGGCCGCAGCCGAGGAGAGCGCCCTGCGCGACTTCGTCATCGGCCGCCTACCCAGCGCGATCGGTAGCGCTTGGACCCGCCTCAACGACTGGGTCACCGACGTCAACCGCAAGATGCGCGCCGCCGAGGCCTCGTCCGGCGTCGGGGTCAGAGTCCGGGCCCGGCTCGCCGACGACCTGCCGCCGGCGGCCCGAACGGTGTACGAGCTGGCCTGCACGATCGCTGACGCCGATCGCAGCCGCGAGCAGAAGGCCTTGATCGGCCAGGCACTCCAGCAGCTCATCGCCGCTGCGGACGGTGAGTCGATGACCGAGCGCCTCGCCGCTGCCGTCGACGTCCGCGAATGGGTCGATGTGCACTACGAGGTGATCCGGCCAGGCAGCTCCCCACAACGCTGGTCGGCCCGCACGGGACTGTCGGGCGGGGAACGCCGCCTCGTGGTCCTGGCGCCGATGCTGGCCGCCGTCGCCGCGGCGTACGACAGCCTCGCCGACACCGGTCTGAGGATGACCGCCCTGGACGAGGTCCCGGCCGAGGTCGACGAACGCGGCCGAGAAGGACTGGCCCGCTACCTCGCCGACCTCGACCTCGACCTGGTCTGCACCAGCTACCTGTGGGACGGCGCGCCCGGCGCCTGGGACGGCGTCGACGCCCACGACCTCGAGGCGGGCCCCGACGGCACCGTCGTGGCGTTCCCGATGCTCATCCGCGGTCTCATCGATCTGCCCGGTGATGATTTCGCGTTCTCCGAACCGTCCAGCGGTCCGCCGACGTGACCGGGTGCCCCTGGTGCTCGGGCGTCTGCCAGGACGCCGATCTCCACCCGTTGCTGTCGCCCGACCTGATCTGGCTGTGGCTGAGCGTGGCCGAGGCTGCCGACCGCCGCGGCGACCCGGAACTGGCCAGCGGACGACTCGCCCTCACCGCGCCCACCGACCCGGTCGAGCGAGCCGCGGCTGTCGGCCTACTCGGCGGCTCACCGATGCGCGCCGGCAGCCGACGCACCGTCGAGCTGGCCGATCTGACAGCGCGGCTGGTCGTCCGCGGTCCCAGCCTGACACCCGGGGCCGTCGCCGCCCATGCCCTGCGACGGCCGCTGGCGACCAGGGCAACTGCCCGCCGCGACCGGGACGCGTTGCTGCAGTCCCTCGAGCACGCCGTCACCACGCATCTCGCCAGACTCCCGGAGCACGTCGCGGAGAAGGTCGACGTGGCGTGTGCCTGGGACCGGCTGCGCAGCACCGGCTGGTCGGCGCGCCTCGCTGGACAGCCCGCCCCGTTCACGCTGCTCACGCACGCGGCCGAGGTCCTGTCCTGCCTGCCCGAGCCGCCGCGGCGAGCCGACCGGCGCACGCTCGTGCCGACCGACCCCCACGCCCTCGACGACGGTGCCCCGCTGGCCGGCCTGGTCCTCGCCCTCGCCGGGCTGGCAGGGACCCGTCCACGCGCCGCCTGGGACGCGCTCGGGATCGACTGCGACGACCTCACCGGCGGGCTGCTCGCCCTCGGCATCCACCCGTCCGGATGGACGGTCCCGCCCGACACCGTCGTCACGCTGCCGCCGCGAGAGCTGGCCCGCTGCACCTGGCCGACCGCGCCCTCGCACGGCGCCTGGGTGTTCGTCACCGAGAACCCCTCCGTGACCGCCGCCGCAGCAACCCTGGCCGCCGCCTCCTCGGCGCCGATCCGGCTGCTGTGCACCGTCGGCACCCCGTCCGCGCTCGAGGCCGCCGCTATCGCCCGCCTCGCCGACGCCGGCTGGAGGATCGCCGTCCGCGCCGACTTCGACCGCGCCGGCCTGGCACACGTGCGCACCCTTCTCGACGCATGCCCCACCGCCGTCCCCTGGCGGATGGGTGCCGGCGACTTCGTCCGGGCGACCGCTGACCGCACCGACCCGATCCCATGGGCGGGCACCCACGGCGCATCCGGGATCCCAGCGACCGACACCCCCTGGGACCCCGAGCTGGCTGCCGCCATGACCAACACCGGACGGCCGGCCTTCGAAGAGTCGATGATCGACCTGCTTCTTGCCGACCTGGCCGAGGGCCGGCCGACAGCCACCTGACGGGACCATGGAGTCGATACTCCTGACAGGTGGGGACCCAAGTAGGACTTGAAATGGGACGCGAAATGGGCATCAGTCCCATTTAGACCTCACTTCGGCAAAGGGATCACCAACCGGACGGTCACCCCCACCCTTTTGGCACACAGAGACTCCTCTACCCCCACCCTTTTGGTCTTGCGAGTTCACGCTACCCCCACCCTTTTGGTGTGAAGGGAGCAGGGGTCCGGGATATCCTCCGCCTGTGCGGGACGACGAGATCCGACGGACGTTGACCGAGGCGAACCCGTGGTGGCGCGCGGCCGCTGCCGGAGGTGACCCCACGGCATGGACCGGCGAGCACCGGCTCCTTCGCGATCGGGCGGCGCACGACCTGGGCTTTCGCAGCCGGGTGATGGAGGACGTCGCCACCGGACCGGTTTCCGATCTGCTGACCGTCCTGACCGGACCGCGGAGGATCGGCAAATCCGTCGCCCTGCTGGACACCGCCGCCGCTCTCTGTGCGCGCATGGACGTCGACCCACGGCAAGTGATCCACCTTCCTTGTGACGGGATGCGGGACCGGGACCTGCGGCGCAGCCTGACCCTGGGACGTGAGCTCACCCGCTCGGTCGACACCGAGGGCGCGCGGCGCAGGGTTTGGCTCCTTGACGAGGTCAGCACGCTGCCGGGCTGGTCGGCGGTGCTCAAGGCCGCACGCGACGGGACGGCGTTCGGTGACGACACCGTGGTCGCCACCGGAAGCCGGTGGGCGCCGGACGAGGATGTCGAGGGCAACCTGATGGCCGGTCGGGCGGGCACGACGGCCGGACGGCGGCACCGACTCGCGCTCCCCATGAGCTTTCGAGACTTCCTCGCCGCCACCCGGCCCGACGTGGCGCTGCCGGCGACGGTGCATCCCGGAGCCTTGCAGGATCCGTCCGTGGCAGACGCACTGGCGCAGGTCGCGTTCGACGTCGACGCCTACGACCTGGCCTGGCAGGACTACCTGACCTGCGGCGGCTTTCCCCGCGCGGTCGCCGAGCACACCAGGACCGGCGCCGTCTCGGACCCGTATCTGCGCGACCTGGCGGCGTGGCTGCGTCGCGACGTGGACCCCGATGCCTCGGCCGAGTCCGTCCCGGCGATCCTCTCCGAGCTCGCCGCTCGCTCGTCGAGCCCGCTCAGTGTCACGAACACGGCCTCGACGCTGGGGTTCGCCAGTCGCACGTCATTCGAGGCCCGGCTGCGGCGGCTGGTGTCCGCGTTCGCAGCGCTGTCGTGCGAGCGGCGGGACGACGATGACCGACGTGTCGTCGGGGCTCAGGCCAAGCTCTATCTGACCGACCCGGTCCTCGCCTGGCTCCCGTCACGGCTGCGCGCGGGGCTCCCGGAGCCCGACATGACCCGGCTCACCGAGTCCGTCATCGCCGTCGCGCTCGCCCGGGCCATCGACAGCCTCGAGGAAGGCCGTTGGACCAGCGGGGACACGATCGCCTACGCCCGAACCCTGTCCGGCGGCGAGATCGACCTGGCACCGATCCGGCTCCCGACTCCGGCTGGCGTCGTCACGAGTGTGCCGGTCGAAGCGAAATGGGTGGACCAGGGCTGGCGGGCCGAAGCCAAGACCATCGACGGCAAGTACGGCCGCGGCATCCTCGCGACCAAGTCCGTCCTGGACACCACCGGCCCGGTCTGGGCCGTCCCGGCACCTCTGGTGGCCCTGCTCCTCGCGTGAGTTCTTCGACCTCCGCGAACGTCATCGACAGAGGCCATCCGTAGCGGTAGCCGAGGCGGGGCGCCGCGTCGGAGTTAGCGCCGCCCTCGCCGCGATGGCATCGGACGCGGCGGCGCCGTCCGAAACGATGCCGTTGTGCACCAATCGAAGCAAAGACCTCGGGGCGCATTTGGGGCGGCAAGCCCATGCGCACCCGAACCATCGGCACAGCGTGACGAAGGATGCCATCCGGCGAAGGCGTCACCGCAGGTCACAGACCTTTTGACCGGCCGCTCACTCACCCTGCGCAACTCATCTTCTGATATCGCCCAGAGAGCATGAGGCCCGGCCAACAACAACGGCCCCGATCCGCGTTTCCGCAGGCCAGGGCCGTGTTGTCGCTGTCTCAACGAGTGCGCCCGAAGGGATTCGAACCCCTAACCTTCTGATCCGTAGTCAGATGCTCTATCCGTTGAGCTACGGGCGCGTGCTCCCCGGCCAGGCCGGGCAACGGGTACCGAGGATACCCGAACGGGCCGCTGGGACCGAATCGGGTTTCGGCACCCTGGCCGCCACCGCCGTGTGAGAGCTACGAGGCCCGCGGAGCAGACCGACGGCCCGGACGCCGCCGACACCCACCCGCGACCGGCCGAGAGCCGGCGACCACGTCGCGGCCCGTGACGACACACCACCCCGGGACTCCTCGCCGATCTGTCCCGGCGACACCTCCCAGGACCCGCGACCTTGTGAACTCGTGACGTTCCGTAAACGGTTTCATGGCCCCGCACGTCACTGACAACGCTGTCGACGGCAGCTTTTTGCGAAAGAAGGGCATTCGGCTTTCACGCAGGTCAGGGGCTTGTGACTAGTTTCACTAGGCTCCGACCGGGGAAGTGTTCACATCGCCGGGCACCGCTCTTACGGTGGTTGAGCGGCCGGTAACACGGATGTAGCACCTCAGTGATGTCACGCCGCGTAACCAGGACGACAGCCGGTCGACCCGGCTTCCGCAAGCACCCCCGAGGAAAGGGCAGCCAGTGACCACGACCGACGAGACCCGGACGACCACGCCGGCCACCACGCCGGGCACCGGCATCGACCTGACCGGCGTCGCCGCCGCGGACCTCGCGACCGTCGTCGCGCAGTCCGCCCCGACCTCCCACACCCGCCTCGTCGCCTGGGTCACCGAGGTCGCCGCCCTCACCACGCCGGACCGCATCCACTGGGTCGACGGCACCGAGGCCGAGCGCGACGCCCTCGTCGCCGGCCTCGTCGAGGCGGGCACCTTCGTGCCGCTGGAGAAGAAGGCCAACTCGTACTGGTGCGCGAGCGACCCGAGCGACGTCGCCCGGGTCGAGGACCGCACCTACATCTGCTCGGTCGACCCGGACGACGCCGGCCCGACGAACAACTGGCGCGACCCGGGCGAGATGCGCGCCCTCATGTCCGACCTGTACCGCGGCTCGATGAAGGGCCGCACGATGTACGTCATCCCGTTCGTCATG
>JACRAB010000522.1 GCA_016213575.1 Actinomycetota bacterium | reverse complement strand
CGACGCGACCGCGCTGGTCACCCTGCGGATGGCGGTCGCGGCGATCGCCGGCAGCGTGACCCTCGTCGAGATCGGCACGGACTTCCTGCGGGCCGTCGTCCTCGGCCTGCTCGGCGGCTGGGTGGTCGCCGAGGTGGCGAGCGTCGTCCGGCGCCGGGTCAGCGACCCGGTCCTCGACACGACGCTGTCGCTCGTCGTCCCGTACTCGGCGTACCTCGCGGCCGAGAAGGTGCACGGCTCCGGCGTCCTCGCGGTGGTCGTGGCCGGGCTGATCCTCGGACACCGCTCGCCCGAGATCCAGTCCGCGGCGTCCCGGGTCACCGAGCGGACGATCTGGCGGACCATCACCTTCCTCCTCGAGTCCGTCGTGTTCGTCCTCATCGGGCTCCAGCTGCGCGAGCTGCTCATGGCGGCCAACGCGAGCGAGGACTCCAACGCGACGATCGCCGGGTTCGTGCTCGCGGTCGTCCTCACCGTCGTCGTCTCCCGGATCGTCTGGGTGTACCCCGCGACGTACCTGCCGCGGCTGCTGCCCGGGGTGCGGCGGGCGGAGCCGGACCCGCCGTCCTGGCGGCACGTCGCCCTCGTCTCGTGGGCCGGGATGCGCGGCGTCGTCACGCTCGCGGCGGCGTTCTCCCTCGACCCGCAGACACCGCACCGGGAGGTCATCCTCGTCACCGCCTTCGGCGTCGTCGCCGGGACGCTGCTCGTCCAGGGGACGTCGCTGCCCGCCGTCGTCCGGCTGCTCGGCGTCCGGGGGCCCGACCAGGCGCAGGACGCGCTCCAGCAGGCGCTCGTCATGCAACGCGCCGTCGAGGCCGGCCGGGACCGGCTCGACGAGGTGGCCGGCAACGCGCCGCCGGACATCGTCGTCTCGCTCAAGGCGTGGGGCGAGCGGCTCGCGCACTCGGTGTGGGAGCGCCTGGGCCGCAGCCGCCCCGACCAGGAGACCCCGGCGCAGGCGTTCCGGCGGCTGCGCGTGGAGATGCTCCAGGCCGAGCGGACGGTCGTCGTCGACGTCCACCGTTCGGGCAAGGTCGCGGCCGAGGTGCTCGACGGCGTCATGGAGCGTCTCGACCAGGAGGAGGCGCTGCTGTCGTCCTTCACCTCGGGGACGGCGTCCTCGGACTCCGACGTCCTCGCCCCGCTCATGACCGACGCGTGCGGGCACCTGCGCGACGAGCCGATCGTCGCCGTCCCCGCCTCGGACACCGACGAGTGCCAGGACTGCGTCGCGATCGGGATCCACGACTGGGTCGCGCTGCGGATGTGCCTGCGCTGCGGGCACGTCGCGTGCTGCGACTCCTCGCCGAACCGGCACGCCGAGGCGCACTTCCACGCGACCTCGCACCCGGTCATGCGCTCGGTCGAGCTCGGCGAGGCGTGGCGCTGGTGCTACGTCGACAGCACCCTGGGGTGAGCCTGCTCACGCGCGGGGCCCTGACCGCCGTCCGGACCCGCCGGTAGCGTCACGAGCACGGCCGCGTGCGCCACTGGCACGCGCCGACGCGCCGGGAGGCCACCGATGAGCGACACGACGAACCGCCGTCCGAAGGACCGGCCGTGGGTCATGCGGACCTACGCCGGCCACTCGAGCCCGGCGGAGTCCAACGCGCTGTACCGGCGCAACCTGGCCAAGGGCCAGACCGGGCTGTCGGTCGCCTTCGACCTGCCGACGCAGACCGGCTACGACCCCGACCACGTGCTCGCCCGCGGCGAGGTCGGCAAGGTCGGCGTGCCCGTGTCGCACGTCGGGGACATGCGCGCGCTCTTCGACGGCATCCCGCTGGCGCAGATGAACACGTCGATGACGATCAACGCGACGGCGATGTGGCTGCTCGCGCTCTACGAGGTCGTCGCGGACGAGCAGGGCGCGGACGTCGCGGCGCTCGCGGGGACGACGCAGAACGACATCATCAAGGAGTACCTGTCGCGGGGCACGTACGTGTTCCCGCCCGGGCCGAGCCTGCGGCTCATCACCGACATGGTCGCCCACACGGTCGCCGACCTGCCGCAGTGGAACCCGACGAACATCTGCAGCTACCACCTCCAGGAGGCGGGCGCGACGCCCGTGCAGGAGGTCGCGTTCGCGATGTGCACGGCCATCGCCGTGCTCGACGCGGTGCGGGCGAGCGGCCAGGTCGACGACGCCCGGTTCGGCGAGGTCGTCCAGCGGATCTCGTTCTTCGTCAACGCGGGCGTGCGGTTCGTCGAGGAGCTGTGCAAGATGCGCGCCTTCGTCGAGCTGTGGGACGAGATCACCCGGGACCGCTACGGCGTGACCGACGCCAAGCAGCGCCGGTTCCGGTACGGCGTGCAGGTGAACTCGCTCGGGCTCACCGAGGCGCAGCCGGAGAACAACGTCCAGCGGATCGTCCTGGAGATGCTCGCGGTGACGCTCTCCAAGAAGGCCCGGGCGCGCGCCGTCCAGCTGCCGGCGTGGAACGAGGCGCTCGGGCTGCCGCGGCCGTGGGACCAGCAGTGGTCGCTGCGGATCCAGCAGGTGCTCGCGTTCGAGTCCGACCTGCTCGAGTACGAGGACCTCTTCGACGGCTCGGTCGTCGTCGAGCGGCTCACGACCGAGATCCTCGACGGCGCCCGCGCCGAGATCGACCGGATCCAGGCCATGGGCGGCGCAGTCGCGGCGGTCGAGAGCGGCTACATGAAGTCGGCGCTCGTCGCGTCCCACGCGCTGCGCCGGCAGCGCGTCGAGTCGGGCGAGGACGTCGTCGTCGGCGTCAACAGGTTCACGACGAGCGAGCCGAACCCGCTCACCGCCGACCTGTCGACGGCGATCCAGACCGTCGACCACGCCGTGGAGGCGCACGCCGTCGAGGCGGTGCGGGCCTGGCGGGCGCAGCGGGACGCGACGCCGGAGGGCCGGGAGGCCGCCGAGAACGCGCTGCGCCGCCTCGTCGAGGACGCGAAGACCGACACCAACCTCATGGCCGCGAGCCTGGAGTGCGCCCGGGCCGGGGTGACGACGGGGGAGTGGTCGCAGGCGCTGCGCGGGGTCTTCGGGGAGTTCCGGGCGCCGACCGGGGTCACGGGCGCGAGCCAGCCGGCGGCCGGGCTGTCGTCGGCCGGGACGACGACCGCGGCGCTCACCGAGGCCGCCGACGCCGCGGGCCGCGAGCTCGCCGCCGTCCGGGAGGCCGTGCGCCGCACCGGCGAGGAGCTCGGCGGACGGCTGCGGCTGCTCGTCGGCAAGCCGGGTCTCGACGGGCACTCGAACGGCGCCGAGCAGGTCGCCGTCCGGGCCCGGGACGTCGGATTCGAGGTCGTCTACCAGGGCATCCGGCTCACCCCGGAGCAGATCGTCGCGGCCGCGGTCGCCGAGGACGTGCACTGCGTCGGGCTGTCGATCCTGTCCGGCTCGCACCTCGAGCTCGTGCCCGAGGTGCTCGCGGGCGTGCGGGCCGCCGGGCTGGACGACGTCCCCGTCGTCGTGGGCGGCATCGTGCCGCCGGACGACGCGGAGCTCCTTCTCGCGCAAGGGGTCGCGGCCGTCTTCACGCCGAAGGACTACGGCCTCACCGAGATCATGGGCCGCATCGTCGAGCTGATCCGCGCCGCGCGCGGCCTCGCCCCCCTTCAGGGCTGAGCCGCGCGCGGGCGCGAGTCGTGGGGCGCTGCGTGACCGGGTGCGTCACCAGCCGCGGCGGCGGGTGATCGTCAGCGCGGTGCCGAGGGT
>JACRAB010000081.1 GCA_016213575.1 Actinomycetota bacterium | reverse complement strand
CCTCGCCGAGGTCGAGGCGGTCTGCGACCGCGTCGCGATGCTGCGGGCCGGCCGGCTCGTCGAGTGCGGCACCCTCGAGGTGCTCCGCCGGTACACCGCGCTGCGGGTGCGGGTCGTCCTCTCCGGGCCGGTCCCGGACCTGTCCGGCGTCGCCGGGGTGCGGGCGCTGCGGGTCGACGGCCAGGTCGTCGAGTGCGACGTCGCCGGCCCCGTGCAGCCGCTGCTCACCGCGCTCGCCGGTTCGGTCGTCGAGCGGATGACGACGACCGAGCCGTCCCTCGAGGAGCTGTTCCTCTCCCGGTACGGCGAGGCCGACGCCACGCCCGCGGTCGCGCCGTGAGCACCGCCGAGGCGCTGCGGCCGCCGACGGACGGCCCGGCCCGCCGGACCCCGGGCGGCGCGGAGCGCGCGATCGCCCGGCGCGCCTTCCGGCAGGTGCGCGTCGGTGCGCTCCTCGTCGGGCTGACGACGGGGCTGTCCGTCGACGCCACGGCGACCGCCTACTCCCGGACGTACCCCACCGCGGCCCTGCGGCAGCAGGCCGCCGACCTCGTCGGGAGCGACGTGGGGCTGCGGATCCTGCTCGGGCCGATCGGCGAGATCGCGACGATCGGCGGCTACACCGTCTACAAGAACTTCGCCTTCCTCACGACCGTCGGCGCGGTCTGGGCCGTGCTCGCCGGCACCCGGGTGCTGCGCGGGGAGGAGGACGCCGGCCGCTGGCAGCTCCAGCTCGCCGGGGCCACCCGGCCCGGGCGCGGGACGGCGGCCGCGCTCGGCGGGCACGGCGCCGGCCTGCTCGTGGTCCTGCTGCTCGGCACCGGGCTCTCGCTGCTCACCGCGCGGGACCCCGCCCTGGAGATGCCGGCCGGCAGCACCCTGCTCTACGGGCTGACGCTGGCGTCCGTCCCCGCGGTCTTCGCCGCCGTGGGCGCGGTGACGTCGCAGCTGGCCCGGACCCGACGGACGGCGACCGGTCTCGGCCTCGCGGTCGTCGGCGCGGCCTTCGTGCTCCGGATGGCGGGCGACGCCGGCGACCGCACCGCCTGGCTCGCCTGGCTGACGCCCTTCGGCTGGGCCGAGCTCGTGCACCCGTACACGCACCGCGACGCGCGTCCGCTCGTCCTCGCGCTGGTCGTCGCCGGTGCCCTGGCGGCCACGGCCGTCGCCCTGGCCGGCCGCCGGGACGTCGGGGACGGGCTGCTCTCGGGCCGGGACACGACGCCGGTCCGCCCCTTCGGGCTGCGCACCGCCTCCGGCCTGTCGCTGCGCCTCGAGCTGCCCACCCTCGTCGCGTGGGTCGTCGGCGCCCTGCTCACCGGGCTGCTCATGGGGTCGTTCGCCGTCATCACCACCCAGGACGTGCCGGACTCGATGCTCGACATGCTGCGCCGGTACGGCCTCGAGGGCAGCTTCCTCGAGGAGTTCCTCGGGATCGCCTTCCTCCTGCTCGGCACGGTCGTCGCGCTGCTCCCGGCGAGCCAGACGTCGTCCGCGGTCGACGAGGAGACCTCCGGGCGGCTCGTGCACCTCGTCGCCGGACCCGTCGACCGCCGCACCTGGCTCGCCGGCCGGATCGTCGTCACGGTGGGCGCGGTGCTCGCCGCCGCGGTCCTCGGCGGGGCCGGCGTCTGGGCCGGCGCCGCCGCCCAGGGGCTGCGGCTCGACCTGCCCCTCATGCTCGGCGCCGGGCTCAACATCGTCCCGACGGCCCTCGTCGCGCTCGGCGTCGGGTCGCTCGTGCTGTCGCTCGCGCCCCGGGCCGCCGGCGCCACCGTCTACGCGGTCGTCGTCTGGTCGGTCTTCGCCGACCTGCTGGCCCCGCTCAGCGGTGCGCTCGAGCAGGTCGGGACGCTGTCGCTCTTCCACTGGATGCCGCTCGTCCCCGGGGAGGCCGCCGACCCGGTGACGAGCACCGCCACGGCGGCCCTCGGGCTGGCGCTCTGCGCGGCCGGGGTCGTCCTGTTCACCCGCCGGGACCTGCGCAGCGACTGACCGCCCGGCGCGGCGTGCGAGGATCGGGGCACGTCGAGCCTGGAGGGCCGTTGCACGAGCGCGTCGCCGACCCCGGCCCCGGTACGGACGACCGCACCGACGCCCTCGACGCGCTTCCGGACAGCGGCCTGCACCGCGCCTGGCTCGTCGCCGGGGTCACCTTCGGCGTCCTCGTTGCGGCCGCGGCGTTCCGGTCCTCGACGGGCGTCCTCATCGAGCCCATCGAGGCGACGTTCGGCTGGTCGCGTGCGCTCGCGTCGGGCGCGGTCGCCCTGAACCTCGCGGTCTTCGGGCTCTCCGCACCGTTCGCGGCAGCGCTCATGGAGCGCTTCGGGCTGCGCCGGGTCGCCGTCGTCGCGCTGCTCGCCGTCACCGCCGGGACGTCCCTGACCCTCGTCATGACGCAGCCGTGGCACCTCGTCGTCCTCTGGGGGCTCGTCGTCGGCGGGGCGACCGGCTCGCTCGCCTCGGTCGTCGGGCCGATCGTCGCGAACCGCTGGTTCGTCCGGCACCGCGGCCTCGTCACCGGGATCTTCGCGGCCGGGTCGGCGACGGGCCAGCTCGTGTTCCTCCCGACGATCGCCCGCCTGACGACCTCGCAGGGCTGGCGCTCGGCGAGCCTCGTCGTCGCCGTCCTCGCGCTCCTCCTCGTCCCGTTCGTGCTCCTCGTCGTCCGCGACCGTCCCGCCGACGTCGGCCTGCTGCCGCTCGGCGCCGACGGCCCCGACGACCCGCGTGTCTCCCGCCCGGTCGCGTCGACGGCGGGCGCCGTCCGGACGGCGCTCGACCAGCTCGCGCAGGCCGCCCGGGTCCGTGAGTTCTGGGTGCTCGCGGGCACCTTCTTCGTCTGCGGCTGGTCGACGAACGGCCTCGTCGGCACCCACTTCGTCGCGGCCGCGCACGACCACGGGATGCCCGCGACGACCGCTGCCGGCCTGCTCGCCCTCATCGGCGGGTTCGACCTCGTCGGGACCGTCGCGTCCGGCTGGCTCAGCGACCGGGTGGACCCGCGGTACCTGCTCCTGGCGTACTACGGCCTGCGCGGGCTCGGCCTGCTCGCCGTGCCCGCCGTCCTCGGCCCCGCGGTCGCGCCCCCGCTGCTGTTCTTCGTCGTCTTCTACGGCCTCGACTGGATCGCGACCGTGCCGCCGACGGTGGCCCTGTGCCGCGAGGCCTTCGGGCTGGAACGCTCCGGTGTCGTCTACGGCTGGGTGTTCGCGAGCCACATGGTCGGGGCGGCCGTGGCCGCCCAGTTCGCCGGGGCCGTCCGCGAGGTCACGGGCTCCTACTCGACCGCCTGGTGGACGGCCGGGGTGCTGTGCCTCGTCGCGGCCGTCGCCTGCCTCGCCGCGCGGCGCACCCCCGCCGCCGCACCCGCGTCCGCGACCGGCTGAGCCGGCCGTGGTCCGCCGGATCGTCCTCGCCCGGCACGGCGAGAGCGTCGCGAACGTCGAGCACCGGTTCGCCAACCGGGCGCTGGGGCCGCCGCTCACGGCGAGCGGGCAGGACCAGGCGGACGAGCTGGCCCGCGCCCTCGCGGGCCAGGGCATCGGCCTGGTCGTCACGAGCCCGCTGCTGCGTGCCCGGCAGACCGCCCGGGTCGTCGCGCACGCCCTCGACGTGCCGCTCGAGGTCGCGGAGGCGTTGCGGGAGTACGACGTCGGCGCCTTCGAGGGCACGACGGACGACGCCCACTGGGCGGCGTACGAGCGCACCGAGGCGGCCTGGGACGCCGGCGAGTGGACCGCGCGGACCGGGGGCGGCGAGAGCCTCGCGGAGATCGAGGAGCGGCTCACCGGCTGGTTCGGCGAGCTGCGCGGCCGGCCGGGACCGGACGTCGTCCTCGCCGTGTCCCACGGCGGAGTCCTGCGCCGGCTGCTGCCGCGCGTCGTCCGCCCGCAGGACGCCGACCGGGTCCGCGGACTGTCCCTGCCGACGACCGGATACGTCGTCCTCGCGCTGCCCGACGACGCGGCCGCGGCCGCCGCCGTCCTGCACGGCTGACGGTCAGCCGGGCGGCGCCGCCGGGCCGGCCGCCCCCGTCCGGACCGGGAGCATCTCGGAGACGAGCACCTTCGTGGCGGTCATCGGGTCGAGCGAGGTCTCCATCGCCAGCGCCGCGTCCTCCACCCGGAAGACGTGCGACACCATGTCCTGGAACGGGATCGCGGCGCGGTGCCGGGCCAGCAGGGCCAGCGTCCCGGCGTACGCCTGCAGGTCCTCGCCGCCGACACCCATGACGGTCAGGCTCCGGCCGCAGACGACCGCGGGGTTGAACGCCTCCGGGCCCATGTCGACGAACGCGCCCACCTCGAGGATCGTGCCGGCGTCCCGGACGAGCGTCGCCGACAGCTCGAACGAGCCGCGGAACCCGGTCGCGTCGACGACGACGTCGGCACCTTCGCCGTCGGTGAGGTCGAGGACCTCGGCGCGCACCGCCGGGTCGGCGCCCTGCACGTCGGCGCCCACGAGCACCGTCGCGGCCCCGACGAGCCTGCGCGCGAGGGCCAGCCGCAGCGGCGACCTGTCGACCGCGACGACCTGCCCCGCGCCCATGAGCGCCGCCTTGACGAGGTGGGACATCCCGAGCGACCCGACCCCGACGACGGCGACAGAGTCGCCGGGGCGGAAGCCGCCCGGCCGTCGCGCGGCCGCGACCCGTTCGAGGGAGTGCGTGACGGCGAAGATCTCCGTGAGGACGGCGACCTCGGACGGCAGCTCAGCGGGGACCCGGAAGACCGCCGTCCCCGGCCGCAGGTAGAGCAGCTCGGACCAGCCGCCGAACAGGTGCGGCGCCTGCGCGCACGTGAGCGAGTTGCCGTAGTTCTCCAGGTTGCGGCACAGCACGTACGCCGACGCCCGCAGGCAGTTCCGGCACGTCCCGCAGGCCCGGTTCGGCGCCGGCACGACCCGGTCGCCCACCTCGACGGCACTCCCGTCGTGGGCCCGTGCGCCGCCCGGGCCGACGGCCTCGACGATGCCGAGGTTCTCGTGGCCCTGGATGATCGGGAACGGCGTCGTGCGCTCCATCGGCGTCCCGGCGTACTGCACGGTCTCGCCGCGGTACGTGTGCTTGTCCGTGCCGCAGATGCCGGACGCGACCATCCGCAGGAGGACGGCGCCCGGTTCGAGGTCCGTCGGCACCGGGTAGTCCCGGACCTCGATCCGCCCCGGTGCCAGCAGCGTCGACGCACGCACGGTCGCCATGTCCGGTCCCTCCGCCGTCGCGCACGCAGCGGAGTGCGCGGTGCCGGCACGGTACACGCGCCGGGCTTCGTCCTGGCCGGTCAGGCCGGGGCACCGGGGTTCGTCCCCCCGGACAGACCTCATGGGACAGCGGGACAGCCCGGATTCGGCCCAGCAGGACGAATCGCACATCACATCCGATGCGTACTTTGTCGCCACCACGGACGCGTCGAGGACCAGCGTCCCGCGGCCGGGCGGGCCGGCCGCCAGATGGACCAGCGAAGGAGCTGTCAGCCATGCAGATTCGCGGCCAGGAGGTTCTCCTCCCCACCTCGGCGGTCTCGGCGTTCCCTCGGCCGCACTGGCTGCAGGGCCGGGTGCTCGGCAGCCTCGCCGAGCCCGTGTACCGCAGCCACAACCTGCGGGTCGCGTACGAGGACGCGAGCAGGATCTGCGCCCGCGAGCAGGAGCTCGCCGGCCTCGACGTGCTCTGCGACGGCGCCCAGTACTACGAGTGGGAGGCGCCCGGCTTCCAGCTCGAGCCGATCTTCCACTTCATCCCGGAGAACCTCGGCGGCTTCGCGCCCTACGGCCCGCCCGGTGACGGCGCGAAGTACGCGCCCTTCTACAAGGCCCAGGTCGTCGGCCCGGTCGAGTGGAAGCGCTCGATCTTCGAGCCCGTCGTCAACGCGATGAAGGGCGCCACCGACAAGCCGTTCAAGGTCGCCTTCCTCGGCCCGGCGCAGCAGAGCATCATCTGCGACGACCAGCACTACGGCGACGGGGTGGCCTTCGCCAAGGACCTCGCCCGCGCGATGAACGCCGAGATGCGGCACCTGCAGGACATGGGCTGCGAAGGCGTCCAGCTCATCGACGTGCTCGCGCCCTACACCCAGGACATGTGGCAGATCGAGTGCCAGCAGATCATGTTCGAGGGCATCACGATGATGAAGTTCTGGCACATCTGCTACGGCAGCGTCGACGGCCAGCGCGACGTCTTCGAGGCCAAGACCCGCGAGATGATCCCGCTCTTCGAGGCCTCCCCGGTGGACGTCATCCACCTGGAGTCGACGAGCGCGGAGTTCGGCGACCTCGACCCGTACAAGGACTTCCCGAAGGACAAGGTGCTCGGCCTCGGTGTCGTCGACGCGAAGAACTACATGGTCGACAGCGTCGACGTCATCGCCGACCGGATCCGCCGCCGGCTCGAGATCGTGCCGCCGGAGCGGTTCCTCGTGGCGCCCGACTGCGGGCTCGGGTACTTCAGCCGGACGACGGCCTACGCGAAGCTGCGCAACCTCGGCGAGGCCGTCGCGCGGGTCCGCGCCGAGCTCTGACGGATGCCCGGTCAGCTCCCGGACGACGTCATCGGCGGCCAGCTCGACGCCGGCGACCACGTGTGCGCGTTCTACCGGAGCCCGGCCGAGCGCGACCTGCTGCTCGTGCCGTTCCTCGCGGCCGGGCTGGTCGCCGGTTCGCGCTGCACGTGCGTCGTCGACAGCACGCCGCCGGCCGCCGTCCTCGACCTGCTGTCGGTGCACGTTGACGTCGACCGGCACCTCGACGAGGGCCGGCTCGAGGTGCTCGGCTCGGACGAGACGTACTTCGCCCGCGGCGGCTTCCTCCCCGAGGAGATGCTGCGGTTCTGGGAGTCGAAGGCCGGGTCGGCGGGGTCCGGCGTGGTCCGGAACATCGGTGACATGAGCTGGGCGCACCGTGACAAGCCCGGGGTGGAGAAGATCGCGCTCTACGAGTCGGCGCTCAACCGGGTCATGGGCAACGTCCCGCAGGTCAACGTCTGCCTCTACGACCTGACGCGGTGCGACGGCCGGCTCGTCATGGACGTGCTCAAGACGCACCCCAAGGCGATGATCGGCGCGATGGTCGTCGACAACCCGTACTACCTGCGGCCGGACGAGTTCCTCGCCGACGCCGGGGGAGCCGACGCCGGGGGAGAAGGGTCCTGAGCCCCGCCGGGCGGGTCAGCCGCCCGGCGGGCAGGGCGTCGTGCGCAGCGCGGTGAGGGTCTGCCAGGCCCGGGTCGCGAGCTGGAGGTTGAAGCACGTCTCCGGGTCGGACAGATCGTGCCCGGTGATCTGCCGGATCCGCTGGAGCCGGTACTTCAGCGTGTTCCGGTGCACGATGAGCGCCGCCGCCGTGGCCTCGTAGTTGCCGCCGCGGTCGAGGTAGTGGGTCAGGGTCCGGACCAGGTCGGCGCTGCGCTGGGTGTCGTACGCGAGCAGCGGCCCGATCCAGCGCTCGACGAAGCGCTCGACCTCGTCGAGGCTGTCGTTGCCGATGAGGAGCCGGTAGACGCCGAGGTCGTCGAAGCGCACGGCCCGGTCGTCCCACTCCGCGGTCTGGAGCAGGTGCATCGCGAGCCGGGCCTGCCGGTAGGAGCGCGGGAAGTCCGCGACGTCCGAGCACTGCTCGCCGACGGTGATCCGGGCGGTCCCGCCGCCGAGGTCCCGGATGACGCTCTGCCGCAGGCTCTCCCAGTCCGCCTCGTGGTCCGCGAGCAGGATCACCTGGGCGCCCCGCGCGACGAGCAGGGTGCCGGCGGGCTCCTCGCGGGCGGCGTGCCGGACGGCCTGGAAGAGCGCGTCGTTGTCCTTCGACCGGCCCTGGCCCTCGACGACGACGACCCGGTGCGGGCGCTGCAGGTCGTAGCCGAGCGCGGTCGCCCGCGCGAGGGCGCTCTCCTCGTCCGTGCCCGTGAGCAGCTCGTCGACGAGGTCGCGCCGGATCCGCAGCTCGCTCTCGGCGAGGCTGCGCACCCGGGCCAGCTCCATCGCGAGGATCGTCGCGCCGTGCTCGAGCGCCATGACCTCGTGCTCGCCCGCGGTGCCGCCGGGGTCGACGAGGCAGATGACGCCGAGCACGTCGCCCTGCGGGTGGGCGAGCGCCACGAGCGTGCCGCCCTCGCGGATCGGCCGGCCCGCGGCCTGCGCACGGCGCAGCAGCGCCTCCCGGCGCGGCGCCGGGTCCTTCGGGTACGGGTCCGGCCGGTTCGGCCCGGCCCAGGCGCGCAGGTTGCCGTACCGGTCCTCGATGGCGACGGGCAGCCCGGTGAGCTCGTGCACGGCGCGCGCGATGCCGTCCCGGCCCTCGTCCGAGACGGCGACCGACGTGAGCCGGGCGTGGATCTCCATGCTGCGCTGCAGCGCCTCGACGGTGCCGCGCAGCCGCTCGTTGACGAGGGCGAGCTCGTCCGCGGTCGCCAGCTCCTGGGCGTGCAGCTGGCGGTTGGCGAGCGCCGACCCGGTCTGCTGGGCCAGCGCCCGCAGCAGGAACTGCTCCTCGGAGTTCGGCTCGCTGTCCGCCGCGACCACGAGGAAGCCGTAGTCCCGCAACGGGCTGCCCAGCGGGTACGCCCAGGCCCAGGCGACGTCCTGGAGGGTCACGGCGCCACCCACGGCGCCGATCCGGGTGAGCTGCCGGCCGAGCCCGACGGTCGCGGTCGACCGGGTCGCCCCGCCCGCCTGCTCGATGCCGACGACCCGGCAGCGGGCGAGCGAGGGGACGGCGGTCATCGCGAGGTCGAGGATCTGCCGCTCCCCGGTGCTCTCGGTCATGAGCTGACCGAGGACGAGCAGGCTGCGCATCGTCGAGAGCAGCCCCCGGCCGAGCTGGTGGGGGATCTCCAGCTCGGGGGCGCTCATGCGACCGCGAACTCTTCGGGCTCGACGTACCAGGGGTTCTCCAGGAGCTGCCCGGACATGAGCACCTTCGGGTGCGTCCGGAGGAGTTCCATGAGGACCTGGCCGTCGGTGAACCGCTCGAGGTCGTACAGGCAGAGGATGACCTGCGGGTAGCGCGGCAGGAACCGGTTGAGCCGGGCCTCGTACCGCACGAGGTCCTCGACGCCGGGCAGGTCCCGCAGCGCCCAGGTCATCTCGCCGACGGCCCGGACGAACGTGTACCCGGAGCGGCGGACGGCGCTGCCGACCCCGGCCTCCCAGAAGTCGAGCATCCGGTCCAGGCAGAACGTGCCGTCGGGGATGTACGCGGCGTCCGAGGTGAGCAGGTCGAGCTGGCCCGAGCTCAGCGACGCCTCGACGTCCGCCTCGAGCGAGAGCGGCTTGGTGACCTGCTCGACGTCCGGGTCGTCCATGACGCAGATGACCTTGTCGCCGGCGAGGATCCCCTCGCGCAGGTACGGCAGGAGCACCTCGTCGCGCTGCGCCGGACCGCGGTAGAACGCGCAGATGTGGTCGCCCGGCGCCATCGCCATGCCCGGCCGACCCATCGTGATCGGGGTCGTCGTCATCGACGGGCCCCCGCGGTCATCGTCCATACCGTTCGAAGTGTCGCGCGAAGAGGGACTCGGCGTCCACGGTCTTGGGCGCGATCACCCGGGACACCCACGTCAGGTTGACGAAGTGCCGGGCGTTGACGTTCTCGGTGGTGATCGTGCCGCCCCACGTCCCGCAGGACAGGCTCAGCGTGAACGGCAGGCCGTTGCGCGGGCTGCCGGCGCCCTCGTTGAGGTTCTGGTTCACCAGCACCCGGGCGGTCTTGGTGCCGAACGCGAGGGCGTCGACGTGGGCGTCGTCCGCGGTGTGGATGCCGCAGGTGTGGCCCAGGCCCTGGTAGCCGGTGATCGCGTTGACCTGGTCGACGGCGTTCTCGATGCCGCCGGAGTAGCGGTACAGCGCGAGGACGACGGAGAGCTTCTCGCCGCTGAACGGGTGGTCGTGCCCGACGCCGTCCTCGAGGACGACGAGGAAGGACGTCGTCTCGGGGACCTCGATGCCGGCCAGCCCGGCGATGACGCCCGCGGACTTCGCGATGACCGTCGGGCTCGGGATCTCCCCGCCGTCCGGCCACATGACGGTCTGCAGGCGGGCCTTCTCGTCGGCGGTGCAGACGTACCCGCCCAGGCCCTGGAGCCGCTCGAGGAGGTCGTCGTAGACGTCGTCGTGGGCCACGACCGAGTTGTCGGCCAGGCAGCTCGTGGCGTAGTCGAACGTCTTGGCGACGGCGATCGCGGTCGCCGCGTCGGCGACGTCCGCGGTCTCGTCGACGACGTGGACGGCGTTGCCGACCCCGACGCCGAAGGCCGGGGTGCCCGACGAGTACGCCGCCTTGACCATGCCGGCGCCGCCGGTCGCGACGATGAGGTCCGCCGCCTTCATGAGCTCCTGGGTGTGGGCGATCTTCGCCTCCGGGAGCACCTGGACGAGGTCGGCGGGGGCACCGACCTGCTCACACGCCTCCCGCATGTAGCCGACGACGGCGTCGGTGGTCCGCTTGCTCCGCGGGTGGGCCGCGAAGACGATCGCGTTCCGGCCGGCGAGGGCGCACAGCGCCTTGACCGGCGGGGTGGCGACCGGGCCGGTCGTCGGTACGAGCCCGGCGACGACCCCGACCGGCTTGGCGATCTTCACCAGGCCCCGGGCCGGGTCCTCCTCGACGACCCCGACGGTCTTCGTGGCCCGCAGGTCGGACAGGACGCCGAGCACCCGGCGCTGGATCTTCGTCACCTTGTCGGCGTAGTTGCCGAAGCCGGCCTCGTCGACCGCCAGCCGGGCGAGCTCCTCGGAGCGGTCCTTGCGGGCGACGGCGTACGCCACCGCCGTGGTCAGCTCCTCGACCTTGTCCGCGTCCCAGTTCTCCACGACCGCCTGGGCGGCTCGCGCCCTGGCCACGACCTCTGCAACGTCCACGTGCCGGCCTCCCGCGTCGTCGTCCTCGTCCCGGGCGCCGACGTCGGCATCCCGCATCCCGTCCCGGTGCGCCGCGGCACGCCGAGAGGCTCGGCGGGCGTCCGCGGCGCCGGTGGCGGGACGTGTCCGTGAGAGTACGTGCGGGGGGCGGGTGCAGCCTCGGCCCCGCAGGACGAAGATCTGGCGGAGTCTGGTCCCGGCAGACCGAGGGACCATCGGGACGCCGCGCTCAGACCGTGATCTTCCAGTCCACGGCGACGGCACCCGCGGGCGAGGCGAGCACGGGGTTCAGGTCCAACCCCGCGACGCCCGGCCGGGACGTGAGGATGGCCCCGGCCCGGCCGACGACCGCGGCGAGGGCGTCGAGGTCGACGGGTGCCGTCCCGCGGCCGCCGGTGAGCAGCGCGGCCCCGCGCAGCCCGAGGAGCAGGTCCCGGGCCTGCGCGTGCGAGAGCGGCGCGAGGGCGAAGGCCACGTCATCGAGCACCTCGACCCAGATCCCGCCCAGTCCGACCATGACGACGGGGCCGAACGAGGGGTCGCGGAGCGCACCGACCGCGACCTCGACGCCGCTCAGCTGGGGGCTCACGAGGACGGCGTCCGAGCCGGTGAGCAGGTCGGCGGCCGCCGCCCGGACGGCGGTCGCGTCGGGGAGGCCGAGCCGGACGCCGCCGGTGTCGCTGCGGTGCGCGGACCGGGCGACCTTGACGACGGCCGGGAACCGACCGGCCGCGGCCGCGGCGTCGGAGGCAGCGTCGGCGGTCGTGCAGAGGGCGGCGGGGACGACGTCGATGCCGCTGCCGCGCAGCAGGTCGGCGACGGCGACCGGGTACGTCGCGTCGGGCACCTCCGGGTCGGTGACCGCGACGGCAGCGACGGGCGGCCGGGCGGCGACCCGGTCCCGGGCGCGCGCGGCCTCCCGGGCGCGGCCGATCGCGCGCGCGGTACGGGCCGGCCAGTCGAGCACGGGGACCCCGGCCGCCTGGAGCAGGTCGGCGTGCGGGCGGGCCGAGCGGGGCGCGACCCAGCAGACGTAGACCGGGACGTCGACGCCGTCCGCACGCAGCCGTTCGACCGCCGTCCGGACGCCCTCGACGCAGTCCGGGTCGGTCGCCGAGCGCTGCAGGAGCACCGGGACGACGGCGTCCACCTCGCCGGAGCGGGCGAGCAGGTCGACGAGCGCCGGGTAGACGGTCGCGAAGAGCGACCCCGCCGGGGTGACGTCGACCGGGTTCGCGGGGCTCGCGTACGGCGGCAGCAGGGCGCGGACCTGCTCCTGGAGCGCGGGGCTCAGCTCGGGGACGACGAGACCCTCGTCGGCGAGCAGGTCGGCGAGCTCGACCCCGGTGCCGCCGCTGTTCGTCACGACCGCGACCCGGTCGCCGCGCGGCAGCGGCTGGCCGTCGAGGGCGCGGGCGACGTCGAGGAGCTCCTGGCCGCTCGTCACCTCGACGACGCCGGCCTGCCGGAACGCGCCGCGCCAGACCGCCTCCCGGGAGGCGAGCGCCGCCGTGTGCGAGGCGGCGGCCCGGGCGCCGGCGGCGGACCGGCCGGTCTTGAGCACGACGACGGGCTTGTCCGCGGTGACGGCCCGGGCCCGCTCGACGAACGCGCGCCCGTCGGGCAGCGACTCCAGGAGGAAGCAGAGGGTCCGGGTCGCCGGGTCGTCGGCGAGGGCGTCGAGCAGCTCGGTGACGCTGACGTCGCTCGTGTTGCCGGGGGCGCAGATCTTCGCGAAGCGGACGTGGTCGTCGTGCGCGAGGTCGTAGATCGCCATCCCGTAGGCGCCGGACTGGCTGACGAAGGAGATCCCGCCGCCGCCCGCCGGCAGGCCGGACGCGATGGAGGCGTTGAGCGGGAGGTCGCAGTTCTGGACGCCGAAGCAGTTCGGCCCCACGACCCGGACCCGGTGCCCGCCGGCCGTCCCACCGGCAGCGGCGGCGACGAGCGCGGCCTGGAGCGCGGCGCCGTCCGGCCCGGTCTCCGCGATGCCGCCCGAGAGCACGACCATCGCCGCGACCCCGGCCGCCGCCGCGTCCGCGGCGACGGCGGGCACCGCGGCCGCCGGGACCGCGACGACCGCGAGGTCGACGGGGCCCTCGACGTCCCGCAGCGACTGCCCGGAGCGGACGGCGACGACCTCGCCGGGGAACGACGCGAGGTTGCGGCCGAGCAGCGCGCCGAGGGTGCCGGCCCGGTCCGAGGCTCCGACGAGGGCGACCCGGCGGGGTGCGAAGAGCGCGTCGAGCAACGGCACGCCGGCGGCGTCCGGCACGGTCAGGCCGCCGGGCCGAAACGCCGCGCCAGGTCCGCGGGCCCGAACTCGAGCCGCCGGACGCCGAGCGGGTCGACGGCGCGGACGGCGGCCAGCTCGGCGGGGGTGGGCTCGGGGACGGTCCCGACGTCGTCGGCGACCGTCAGCGCGAACCCGGTGGCCTTCTCGACGTCGGCGACGGTGACGTCGGGGAAGGTCGCCACGAGCCGGGCGCGGCCGTCGTCGGTGTAGTCGAGCACCCCGAGCTCGGTGACGAGCCACTGCGGGCCGCCGCCGGTGTGCCCGAGCTCGGCCCGGGTACCGGCCGGCGTCCGGTGGCCGAGGTCGGTGAGGAAGTCCACCGCCTCGACGAGGGTGCGCCCGCTGCCGTGCCGGGTCGTCCACACCGTGAGGGCGCCGATCGTCGCGGAGATGTTCGCGCCGCCGCCCCCGCCGCCGAGCTTGATCTTCGGGTGCGGCATGCCGCCGATGGCGGTGACGTTCGTGTTGCCGTACGCGTCGATCTGCCCGCCCGACAGGAACATCCGGTCGACCGCGCCGCGGCAGGCGGCGTCGAAGAACTCCTCGAACCGCATCCGGTAGACGGCGTCGCGGTGCAGCGCGAGGTCGTTGCTCGTCGGCGGGACGAACGCCGGTTCGGGGTTCACCGCGTAGGTCGCGCCCTCGACGAGCATCGAGCCGGGCGCGTGGGTGCGGCGGGCGACGTGCATGGCGACCTGCGCGCACGGGCTGGCGAACCCGTGGAAGACGACCTCGCCGTCCGCGACGGTGCGGGCCAGCGCGACGACGAACCACTCGTCGAGGGACCAGCCCTGCGCGCCGTCGGCGCTCTGCGTGCTCATCGGAAGAGCTCCTGCCACTGCTCGTCGGACGCGGACCACGCCGTGAGCCGCTCGGCTCCCGTGAGGTCGCGGTAGGTCTGCTCGTCGACGCGGACGTAGCGGTCGAGGTACGCCTCGAACGCCTCGCCGCCGGCCGCTGCGGCCTTGACGTACTCGGCGAGGTGCGAGCGGTCGTAGGCGTAGCCGGGGTAGCAGGACGTCGGGTGCGCGCCGAAGGGCGCCTCGACGACGGCCGTGACGACGTGCGCGGGCACCGTGACGCCCGCCGCGACGACCTCGGCGGTGTCGACGAGCCGGTCGACGCTCGCGACGACGACCCGGGACGCGTGCGCGAACCGCTCGTCGAGCACGTACGGCTGGTCGAGATGGAGGTTGCCCGCGGTGTCGCCGATCGGCGCGTGGAGCAGGGCGACGTCCGGCGCCAGGGCCGGGACGGCGGCGAGCACCTGGCCCGTGAAGGGGCAGGTGACCGTCCCCCACTCGGGGTGCAGGGTCGGCAGGTCGGTGCCGAGCAGCCCCCGGACCGGCAGGAAGGGGACGCCCATCTCGGCCGCCCGCAGCTGGGTGAGCATCGTGACGCACGAGCTCTCCCGGACGACGAGGCTGCCGCTCTCGGCGCCGCGCCGGAAGGCGGGCGCGAGCCCGAGGTCCTGCTCGAAGCCGACGTAGCTCTCCTCGCAGACCGCCACGGCACCGGCCCCGACGAGCAGGTCGACGTCGATGCTGTGCGCGGAGCCGACGACCCGCAGCCCCGTCGTGCCCTGCCGGACGAGGGCCCGGACGAGCGCCATCGGCAGCCGGGCCGCGAGCCCGCCGCCGAGGGCGACCGTGGCGCCGTCCCGGACGTGCGCCACGGCCTCCTCGAGCGTCGTCCGCTTGTCGGCGGCGAGGTGGAAGCCCGTCACGGCCTGCCCGCCCGGGCACCCGACGAGATCACTGCGCCGTCATCCCGCCGTCGGCCGCGACGACCGAGCCGGTCATGAAGGCGGCCTCGTCGCTGGCGAGGAAGAGCGCGACGTTGGCGATGTCGGTGACGTCGCCGAGCCGGCCGATCGGGTACTTGACGAGCGTGCGCTGCAGCCCGAGCTCCATGTCGCCGTCACCGCGGGCGGTGAGCATCGGCTCCATGAGCGGGGTGTAGACGGTGCCGGGGCAGATGACGTTGACCCGGACGCCGCGGGCCGCGAGGTCGACGGCCATGGAGCGGGTCAGCGCGACGACGGCGCCCTTCGCCGCGCAGTACGCGGCGAAGTTCATGACGCCGACGAGGGCGGCGACCGAGCCCTGGTTGATGATCGAGGAGCCCTTCTCCATGTGCCGCAGCGCGGCCCGGGAGACGAGGAACGTGCCCTTGGCGTTCACGTTGAACGACCGGTCCCAGTCGTCCTCCTCGGCGACGGCGACCGAGCCGCGCGAGTCCACGCCGGCGGGGTTGTAGAGCACGTGCAGGCCGCCGAAGTGCGCGGCGACGGCGTCGACGGCGGCGTCGACCTCGGCGGCCTTCGCGACGTCGGCGGTGACCGCGAGGGCGCGCCCGCCCTCGGCCTCGACGAGCTTGACGGTGCCGGCCGCGGCCTCGCCGTCTCGGTCCAGGACGCCGACGGCGGCGCCCTCGGCGGCGAAGCGCAGCGCGGAGGCACGGCCGATGCCGGAGCCGCCGCCGGTGATGATCGCGACCTTGCCGGCGAGCCGGCCGGTGGACGTGCTGGCGGTGGTGGGGGAGTCGTTGGTGGTCACAGCGCTGTGTACCCTCCGTCGATGACCAGCGCGGAGCCGGTCATGTAGCCGATGCGGTCAGATGCGAGCAGGGACACCAGGTCGGCGACGTCGTCGGCGTCGGCGACCCGGCCGAGCGGGATCCGCGACTCGATCGCGTCCCGGAGCTCCGGGACGTCGAGCCGCCATTTGGTCATCCCCGTCAGGGCCATCCCCGGGCAGACCGCGTTGCTGCGGATCCCGTGGGCGGCGTAGTCGACGGCGATGGACTTCGCGAGCATGAGCGCCGCGCCCTTGGAGGTCGTGTAGGCGCTGTGGCCGGGGAACGCGACCTGCCCGGCGACGGAGGCGATCGTGATGACGTGGCCGCCGCCCTGCTCGATCATGACCGGCAGGACGCTGCGGGCGAACAGGTAGGGCCCGCGGACGTTCGTCGCGAGCACCCGGTCCCACTCCTCGACCGGTGTCGTGTGCAGCACGGTGGCGGTCTGGTCGCCCGCGATGCCCGCGTTGTTGACGAGGACGTCGACGCGGCCGTAAACCGCCACGACCTCGCCGACGAACGCCTCCACTGCTGCGGCGTCCGTCACGTCGACGGCGCGGCCGAGGCCGCCAGGCCCGGCGACCTCGACCGCTCCGGCCGCCGTGAGGTCGCAGACCGCGAGCGTGAACCCGTCGGCGAGCAGCCGGGCGCACGACGCCCGCCCGATCCCGGAGGCGCCGCCGGTGACGATCGCGACCCGCCGGGGGGCGTCCGGGACGGGGGTGGGGCCGGTGCTCATACCGCCTCCAGGGCGCGCTCGGCGGCCTGCGCCGCGACGAGGAGCGGGTCGTAGACGGGGGAGAAGGGCGGCGCGTAGGACAGGTCCAGCCGCGCGAGGTCCTGCACGGTGAAACCCGCGTGCAGCGCGGTCGCGACGACGTCGATCCGCTTGGCCGCCCCCTCCCGGCCCACGAGCTGGGCGCCGAGGAGCCGGCCGCCGTCGCCGTGCACGAGGCGCACGTGGAGCTCCTCGGAACCGGGGTAGTACTTGGCCCGCGAGCGGTGCACGACGTCGGTGGCGTGCGCGCTGAACCCGGCCGCCAGGGCCTCGTCGAGGGTGAGCCCGGTGCGGGCCACCTCGAGGTCGAACACCTTGACGACGGCGGTGCCGACGATGCCGCCGAACGACGCGTCGCCGCCGGCCGCCACCGTGCCGGCCACCCGTCCGGTCTTGTTCGCGGTCGTCCCGAGCGGCACGAACGCGGGCCGGCCGGTGACGAGGTGCATCGGGGCCACGCAGTCCCCGGCGGCCCAGACGCCGTCCAGGCTCGTCCGCATCCGGTCGTCGACGAGCAGCGCCCCGGCCGGGCCGGTGCGCGCGCCCGCCGCGGAGAGCACCGTCGTCGCGGGCCGGACGCCGACCGACAGCACCGCGAGGTCCGGCACGGGGTCGCAGGCGTCGGCGGCGTCGGTGCCCAGACGCAGGTCGACGTGCTCGCGGACGTGCGCCTCGACGTGCGCGGCCATCTCGGCGTCGAGGTTGGGCAGCACCCGGTCGAGCCGCTCGACGACGGTCACGGGGCAGCCGCGCTCGGCGAGAGCCTCGGCCATCTCGAGCCCGATGTAGCCGGCGCCGACGACGAGCGCGCGCCCGATCCGGCCGGCGTCGAGCAGGCTGCGCAGGGCGATGGCGTCCTCGAGGGTGCGGATGGTGAACACCCGGCCGGCCGCGACACCCGGCAGTGTCACCGCGGCAGGGGCCGCGCCGGCGGTGACGACGAGCGCCGAGAAGGAGATCCGATGCGTGCGGCCCTCGTGCCGGTAGGTGACCCAGCCGCCCGGTGCGTCGACCTCGACGGCGCGGGCGTGGAACCGGACGTCGATCCCGCGGGCCGTCGCGAAGTGGTTCGCCGGGTAGGCGAGCAGGTCGTCCGCCTTCGGCACGACGCCCGCGAGGTAGTAGGGGATGCCGCACAGCCCGTACGCGACGTGACCGGTCGCCTCGAGCACGACGACGTCGAGCGTGGGGTCGGTGCGACGGGCCGCGGAGGCCGCGGACATGCCTGCGGCCCCGCCACCGATGACCACCAGGCGCCTGGACATGCCCGCCACGCTAGGTGCGCCGTCCGGGGCGGGCCATGTCCTCCACCGCCCAAGGTCCGGCCCGTGTTTGGCGTTCGGGGACAGGGCTTTCCGCGCGGCAAAGTGACTGCGGCGGGCATCCCGGGGGATGCCCGCCGCAGCGGGTGGAGCCTTCGGTGGTGCGTCGCCTCCCGGCGCTGGTCAGCCGCAGCCGCACCCGCATCCCGACCCGCCGGGGCGGGTCGTGAACGGGTCGGCGGCCTCGACCGACCGCGGGCCGGCCCGGCGGCTCCCGCACGCCGAGCAGACCCACACCGTCGGGACCCGGGCCCCCTCCATGACGAGGGACCGGAACGTGTGCCCGCAGTCCGGGCACGCGAGCTCCCAGACGGGCACGACGGTCAGCCGCGGAGCTTCTTGCGCGCCATCTCGGTGCCCGCCGCGAGGGCGTGCAGCTTGTCGACGGCGATGTAGCGCTGGAGCAGGATGAGACCGCAGTCGGTCGTCACGCCGAGCTTGTCCGGGTCGATGTACTCGGCCAGGCGCATGATGCGGTCGCAGACCTCCTCGGCGGTCTCGGTGATCGTCGACTTCACGTCGATGACCCCGGCCCAGAAGTTCACGTTCTCCGGCAGCGGGTGGTTCTTGATGACGTCGAGACCGGAGAGGTCGTCGGAGCGACGGCCGCAGTTCTCCAGGTTGAGGACGTCGAACTTCGCCTCGTAGGACTTCGGGATGACGGACGCCGTCGCGGACGGCGCCTCGCCCTTACGGGCGGTGAGGTCGAAGACCTCGCCGGCCTGGGCCGTCTCGTCGGGGTAGTAGGCCGGCGTGCCGCCCCAGTTG
>JACRAB010000528.1 GCA_016213575.1 Actinomycetota bacterium | reverse complement strand
CGGCTCGTTCGACCGCACGCTCGCCCCCGGCAAGCGCTTCAGCCTGACCCTCGAGCGCACGGGCACCGTGCGGTACGCCGACCCCGCGCACGAGGGCATGTTCGGCGCCCTCGTCGTCCGTGCGGCACCGGTCTCGTCGACCTCGGCGGCCGGTCCGCTGGCGGGCCTGCCGCTGCGCACCACAGGGGCGGTCGCCGTCCTCGGGCTGCTGGGGCTGCTCGCCGGCGGCCGGGTGCTGCGGGGCCGGTACGACCTCGACGACGGCGAGGACGACGGCGAGAACGGCGGCGAGGACGACGGTGAGGACGGCCGGCTGCTCGGCGCGGCGGCGGACCAGGACGACGAGGCCCTCGAGTCCGTCTGACGGCGCACCGCGGCGCAGGCCCTGTCCGGGATGGACAGGGCCTGCGTCACACGACCGACCGGTCGCTCCCCGGTCGAGGGCGAGACGTTCTCGCCCCGCGTCGCCCGCCCGGTGTCGGTGAAGCCGTACCGCAGGGAGAACCCGCGGGGCGACCCGGGACCGTCGGCGCAGCTCGTGCACAGGACGTCGGCGCCGGGGCGGGTGGCCAGGTGCGCGTCCGGACGCGATCGTCCGGCCGACGACGAAGGCCCCGTCCGGGCACGGACGGGGCCTTCGTTCATGGGCGCACCCGCTGGGGGCGTGTGCCGGCCGGGCGACCGGCGCGGGTGCTCTGCCGCCCGTCGCGGGGACGACGGGCAGCGGTGTCAGGCGGTCGCCGGGCGGCGCCGCCGGGGTGATGCGTCGAGGCTGCCGCCGGCCATCGCGACGACCCAGCCGACGACGACGAGGTTGGCGAGGACGACGAACGGCGCGACGTGCGCGATGCCCCGGGCGTGCGCGCGCAGCGTCGCCCGCTTCGCGTGGCACGGGCCGACGCACGTCGCGTCGTTGCGGCCCGGTGTCGCGGCGGCCGCGGCCGCCCCGGCCACGGTGGCCGAACCGTGGTGCATGTAGGCCATCCGATCCGCCTCGGACGCCTGGAACTGGTAGTCCCGGGCCGCGTTGGCGACGAGCGCGCCGGCCCCGACGACGCTCGTCGTGGCGACGACGAGCGCGCCCGCGACGGCGAGGGTCCGCAGGGTCCGGATCGACGGGCCCACCCGGCGCCGGGCGATGCGCAGGGCGAGCAGCACCGCGCCGACCTGGAACGGCAGGACGAGTGCGGAGACCTCGAGCCACAGGGCGAAGGGCCCCTGGGCGCGCTCGATCGAGCCGACCGCGCCCTGGAGCGAGACGACGAGGAAGACGTCGGCGAGCGACACGAGCACGGCCAGCGCCACGACGGTGCCCCACGGCACGGGCACCCGCCGGGGGCCGGGTGCGGCCGCGGCGACCTCGTCCCCGGCCTCGCTCGTCGCGGGGCCGGGGACGACGTCGAGGGACATCAGACGATCTCCCAGCCGAACATCATCGCGTGGTCCTCGTGCGCGAGGTTGTGGCAGTGCGCCACGTAGGGGCCGGTGAAGTCCCGGAACCCGCGGTAGAGGATCACCGACTCGCTGGGGTCGAGGTTGACGAGGTCCTCGCGGCTCAGGTCGTCCGGGTGCCCGGCGTCGGCCTTCGCCGAGACGTCCTTGCCGTTGCGCATGACCGTGCGGTGCTCCTCCATGTGGAGGTGGAACGGGTGCACCCAGCCGCCGCCGCCGTTGCGGATCTCCCAGAGGTTGAACGAGCCCTTCCGCTGCTGGGCGAGCGGCGTCTTGCCCGCCGGGTTCTTCAGGCTCGTCGTGATCTGGTTCGGCTCGAACGGCTGGCCGTTGACGAGCCACTCGGTCTCGCCGCCGGCGCCGCCACGCTGCACCTCGAAGATCATCCGGTTGTCCATCAACGTCTTCCAGTTGCTCGGAAGCGGCGGGACCGGGCGCATCTTCGTCGGGATCTTGCTGTTGTCGACGACGGCCTCCTCGATGATGATCTTCATCACCGGGACCTTGTAGTTCGGGTCGGCGGAGAACCGGGTCGAGCTGTCCCACATCCGGCCGTCGCCCATCTTCATGACGTTCGTCAGGTAGATGACGTCGCCCGGCGTGGTCGGTGTGCCGTCCTGGTACTTGGTGAAGTCGACGATGAACTCGCGGCGCTTGGCCGGCCACAGCTCGAAGGAGTCGCGGACGATCGGCTTGGGCAGCAGGCCGCCGTCGGAGGCGATCTGGGTGAACTTCATGCACTGCTGGCCGTCCGTGATCCGGTACTGGCCCTGCAGCTCGTCGCCGGAGTAGCCGAGGTCCTTCGCGGCGACCGGGCCCGTCGTCGAGGTCATGAGCTTGAACTCGTAGATCCGCGCGACGGAGGCGTCGAGGAAGCGCAGCCGGTACTTGCGGCGCTTGACCCGCAGCACCGGGAACGCGGTGCCGTTGACGGTGAAGATGTCGCCGACGAAGCCGTGGTTCGGGAAGTGCTTGAAGAAGCTCTTGCCCCACCACTCCGGGTGCGTGCGCGGGTTGCCCGCGAGCGGGAACTCGCCCTGGCTGTCGTGGATGTCCTTGTGCGTCGTCACACCGTCGTCGAGGCGGACGTCGTAGAAGGCGAGCGGGATGTCGTACTTGACGTCGAAGGTGCCGTCGGCGTTGTTGGTCCGCACACCGGGCAGTCGCAGGCCCTGCCGCTCGTCGCCGCCGTCGTACATCCCGGACAGGCCCTGGTAGCCGGTCTTGGGGTCGTAGATCGGGTAGAGCCCGACCATGCCCTTGTAGACGTTCGAGCCGGTGTGGTCCATCCGGTGGTCGTGGAACCAGAAGAAGCTCTGCTTCTCCCGGTCGTCACCGCCGGCCGGCCAGTTGAGGTAGAGGTTGTCGCACCACTCGCCGGGCCGGTAGCCCTGGTACTTCGGGCCGTACTTCATCGTGTAGTGCGGGTTGCCGTCGCTCTCGGGAGCGGTGTGCGCGTTGTGCAGGTGGGTGAGGAACGACCAGTCCGGCGCCCCGAAGTCCTGACGGTCCAGGCCCCACGGGTTCTCGTCGAGCCGGTTGCGGAAGCGGATGACGACCGGCTTGCCGTACTCGGCGTTGACCATCGGCCCGGGGAACGTGCCGTTGAAGCCGTAGATCGTGCTCTGCGGCAGGGTGCGGACGGTGCCCGCGGGGTAGGACGTGCCGTTGGAGTCGAACGAGACCGTGGGCTGGCCGCCCGAGTCGATCGGCAGCACCTTCGAGGAGGTGAACGAGTGGCCGCGCACGAGCAGGTCGAACTCGTAGACGATCGGCTCGGTGCCGGGCGTCGCGCCGGGGGTCTCGTCGCACCAGATCTGGTGCGTGGTGTCCGGCGACGAGGACTGCTTGTCCTTGCGTGGGGACTCGGCCCAGGACTTCCACGTGCCGGCCGGCGTCGGCTTGGCCGCCTTCGGGATCGTCAGTGCGTCCTTGAACGGCTCGAGGATGAGCGGGCTCGTCGGGAACTTCTCGATGTAGACCGCGTCCGACCATGCGACGGCCGCTGCCTCGAAGAGGCCGTTCCGGTTGAGCCAGCCCTTGTCCGCGAGGTCGGGGGTGGCGATGATCTTCGCTGCGGCCATCCCGGTCGCGGCCGTCCCCGCCGCGCCGAGTCTGAGCATCGTGCGCCGGGAGACCCGGCCGTGGTTCGTCGACACGTCCGTCATGACGTTCGCCCCTCTGAAACCGCCGGCGCGCCCGCACCGACGTACTCCCGCGCGGCCGGCCGGCCACGCGTCGCCCATTGGTCTCTAAGATCCTTGGGCCGAGGGGTGCGTGGGCAGCCCCGATCGGGGGAGACAGGTACGCCGAGTTGGAGGGGAGTCAACCCGTTACGGAGTGCGACAAACCGCAGGTCGCACCGCATGGGGGATGTAGTCGCTAGACCGTTCGGTTGACCCTGACCCCCTCATCTGAGGGGGTCGGCGACCGCGGCCCGCCACGTGCGCTGTGAACGGTTTCAGGTTTCCTGGTTCAGGCTTTCGTGGCCTGCAAGGTGTAGGTCATCGGGAGCCGCCAGCGCCGGTCGGTGAGCCGGAACTCGCCGAGGTCGTCGGCGACGGTCCGGCCGGGGACGGCGTCCCACGGCGCGCTGTCGTGCTCGACGAGCATCGTCAGCGCGAGGCCGTGCCGGTGCAGCGCCGTGACGATCTCCCCGAGGCCGTGGTTCCACTCGTGGGTGACGTTGCGGGTGAAGGTGCGGTCGGTCTGCACGTAGGTCCCGCCGTCGTCCCAGACGACCGGCTCGTCCCGCTCGAAGTACGGGTGCTCGACGACGAGCAGCCCGTCCGGGCGGGCCTCGTCGATGCTCCACAGCATCGGGTGGCCCTCGCGGAGGAAGAGCCGGCCGCCGGGGCGCAGCAGCCCGGCGACGACGCCCGCCCAGCGGTCGATGTCCGGCAGCCAGCACAGCGCACCGATGCCGGTGTACACGAGATCGAACCTGGTGGCGCCCAGGGCCTGCACGGCGTCGTGCACGTCGGCCTCGACGAACGGCACGTCGAGGCCGAGCCCGGCGGCGAAGCCGCGGGCCTGCTCGACCGCGGCCGCGCTGAAGTCGAGCCCGGTGACCCGGGCACCGAGCCGGGCCAGCGAGACGGTGTCGGTGCCGATGTGGCACTGCAGGTGCACCACGTCGAGACCGGCGACGTCGCCGAGCCGCGGCAGGTCGAAGCGGACGACGCCGCTGAGGAACGCCGGGTCGTCGGCGAACCGGGCGAGGGCGTAGTCGGGGGACTCGGCGTGCGCGGGCACCCGCTCGTCCCAGCTCGCACGGTTGAGGTCGAAGGAGGCGCTGCGGTCTGTCACGCGCCCACTGTGTCAGGACCGCAGCGGTTCTGCTGCAGGGGTTTGCGGGTGCACGGGGTGCGGGTGCGCGCGGTTCGGCTGCGCGCGGTCACCGGGCGGCGCCGTCGAACCGGAACGCCGACACCAGGTCGCGGACCTCGCCGGCGAGCTGCGCGAGGTCGGCCGCGGAGCGCTGCGTCGACGCCGCGCCCCGGGACGTCGACCCGGCGACGTCCGCGACCCCGGCGATGGTCTCGGCGATGGTCCCCGACCCGGCCGCGACGTCCGAGACGCTGCGGCTGATCTCGGCGGTCGTCGCGGACTGCTCCTCGACGGCCGCGGCGATCGTCGCCTGGATGTCGCTGATCTCGCCGACGACGTCGGTGATCTCGGCGATGGACCGGGTCGCCGTGGTCGTCGTCACCTGGATCGCCTCGATCTTCCCGGCGATGTCCTCGGTGGCCCGTGCCGTCGCCTGGGCGAGGTCCTTGACCTCGCTCGCGACGACGGCGAAGCCCTTGCCGGCCTCGCCCGCCCGGGCCGCCTCGATCGTCGCGTTGAGCGCGAGGAGGTTGGTCTGCTCGGCGATCGCCGTGATGGTGCGCAGGATCTCGCCGATCTCGGTGCTCGCCTGGCCGAGCCGCTCGACCGCCCCGCTCGTCTCGCCCGCCGTGCGCACCGCGCCGCTGGCGACGTCCGCGGCCTGCGACGCGTTGTGCGCGATCTCGCGGATCGACGCGCTCATCTCCTCGGTCGCGGCGGACATCGCCCCGACGCCGCCGGAGACCTCGCCGGCCGACGCGCTGACCTGCTCGGCCCGTTCGAAGGCGACCGACGCGTTCTCCTCGAGCTCGCCGGCCACCCCGGTGAGCTCCTGGGCGGCGGACGACAGCGTCGTCGAGGCGTCGTCGAGCGCGCGCATGGTGCCGCGGACCCCGTCGAGCGCCTCGGCGAGGGCCCGGCCCATGGCCCCGATCTCGTCCCGGTGCGTGGTGTCGACGTCGACGGTGAGGTCGCGGCCCGCGACGGCGCGCAGGGCAGAGACCATCCTCGAGACCGGCACGGTGATCGAGCGGGCGATCCACAACGTCGTCGCGGCCATCGCGGCCACGCCCACGACGAGCGCGAGGACGACGACCTGGCGCAGCCGGGACAGCCGGTGGGCCAGGTCGGCCGAGGCCGCCGCCGACGCGGCCGACACCTGCTCCTCGACCGCCTTCGCCGTCCTGTCCACCGCGGCGACCCGGGCGTCGTCGTCCACGAGCGCGGACGGCGCCGCCGGCGACGCGGGGCCGAGCCGCGCGAGCCGCGGCATCTCCGTCGCCGCGGCGTCGAGGTAGCTCGCCATCGCGTTGCGGTAGGCGGTCGTCGAGCGGGCCAGGGCCGGGGGCAGGTCCTTCTCCATCGCCGCGATCTCCGCGTTGATCCGTGTCGCCGCGCCGCGGGCCTCCTCCTGGCCGGCGACCGCCTCGGCCTGCGCCTGCTGGGTCTGGGCGAGGAGCACCGAGCGGGTCGCGGTCTGGGAGGCGCCGTGCTCGACGTCCGCCTCGACGACGAGGACGTGCAGGTGGTCCATCCGCTCGACGGTGGCCGAGGCGGCGGCGACGGCAGCGGCCTCGACGAAGGCGGCGACGCCGATGGTCAGGGCGACGGACACCCCGACCACGCCGAGGACGGTGAGCCGCCAGCGGATCGGCAGGGCGCGGATGTCGGGCACGGGGACCTCCGGTGCGTGCGCGCGACCGGTGGGCGTGCCGGCCGTCGGCAGGAGGCAGGACGCGGCCTGCCCCTGTCCTGGAGATCGGTGCGGGCGGCGGGTGGCTGAAGGGGGCGTGCGGGTGACGGGCCCGGCGGCCGGGGGCGCCGGCTACCCCCGCGTCACGGCCGGCGTGCCCGCGGGCTCGAGGTGGGTCGTGACGTCGAGGTCCTCCAGGGCCGCGCCCAGGGTCGCCTCGACCTCGTCGGCGAGGTCGTGGGCCCGGGCGACCGTCCAGCCGCCGGGGACGAGGATCTTCAGGGACACGAACCGGTGCCGGCCGGAGACCCGGCTGCGGACGTCGGCGAAGTCGACCTCGGGGGAGCGCAGGCCGTCGAGCGCGGCGGTCACCCGGGCGAGGTCCTCCGGCGGCAGCGCGGCGTCGAGCAGCGACACGACGGACTCGGAGACGAGGCGGTAGCCGGTGACGAGGATGTTCACCGCGACGAGCGCCGCGATGACCGGGTCGAGCCGCTGCCAGCCCGTGAGCGCGACGACGAGCACGCCCGCGATGACGCCCACCGACGTCCAGACGTCCGTGAGCAGGTGCTTGCCGTCCGCGCTCAGCGTCACCGACCGGTGCCGCCGGCCGGCGCGGACGAGGAGCACGCCGACGGCCCCGTTGAGCACCGAGGCGACGGTCGAGATGACGAGCCCGAGCCCGACGCTCTCCAGCGGCTGCGGGTCGAGGAACCGCTGCACCGCCGTCACGAGGATGACGCCGGCGGCGACGAAGATCATGACGCCCTCGGCGCCGGCCGAGAAGTACTCCGCCTTCCCGTGCCCGAAGTGGTGGTTGTCGTCGGCGGGGCGGGCGGCCACCCGCAGCGCGGCGAGCGCGATGACGGCGGCGACGAGGTTGACGCCCGACTCGGCGGCGTCCGACAGCAGGCCCACGGACCCGGTGAGCAGGTAGGCCCCGGTCTTCAGGGCGATCGTCGTCACCGCGACGGCGATCGACAGGTAGGCGTAGCGCGCCAGGTCGGGCGAGGCGCCCTCGCGCTCGGCCCCGACACGCGGGAACTGGATCGGCTTCACGGCGCACCAGCCTGTCAGAGGGCAGCGGGGACGCTCGCCGCGGAGGTCCCGGGTCACGGCGAGTGGTGACCTCAGGTGGTCGAACAATCACACCGGGGAATCATGGTGACTCGGTTGACAGCGACTGTCACAACTGGTGATGTATGGACGGTTCTCTGATCACCAATGGTAGTCGTTTGGTATTGCAGAGTGACATCGACTGCTGAACTCGTCGGCCCCGGGAGGGCTAGCAGCTGTGGAAGCACGCACCGCGTCCCCTGACCTCGCACGGCCCGCCAGGGCTGCCGGGCCCGGCATCGGGGCGAAGATCTCGGTCGTCGTCGCCGGACTGCTCGTCCTGCTCGTCGTCGCGGTCCTCCTCCTGCTCCAGCAGGTCGCGGCGACCTCGGCGGCGTACGGCCGGCTCGTCGCGGACGAGGTCGCCGACGCACGGCTGGCTCAGCAGCTGCGGCTCGCGCACGAGCAGCAGGGGCGCGCCTGGCAGGACCTCCTCCTGGCGGGCACCGACCCGCAGGCCCTCACCGCG
>JACRAB010000521.1 GCA_016213575.1 Actinomycetota bacterium | reverse complement strand
GCAGCAGCACGATCTCGGGGTCCTCCCGGCGCCGGCGCACGAGCCGGCGCAGGCCGCGCGGGGCGGGGGCCGGAGCCGGGGCGTCCAGCGCGCCGGGGCCGAACGCCGCTTCCATGGCGGCCCGGATCCGGTCGAGGTCGAAGCCCAGCGCGGCGAGCGCGGCGGCGTCCTCGTCGGGGGCCGGGCCGCCCGCCGGGGCGATCGGGTCGCGGCGGAGCACCCGGCGCAGCGCGCGCTCGGCGCCCTCCTCGGTCACGCCGTGCCCGTTCAGGAGCCGGGCCGTCCGGTCGTCCGCGAGGAGCAGGGCCAGGAGCAGGTGCGAGGTCCCGATCGCGGGGTGGTCGAGGCGGCGGGCGACGTCCTGGGCGCGGACGACGACCTCGCGGGCCTGCTGGGTGAAGCGCTCGAACACGGGGTCCTCCTGGGGCGGGGGCTGGGCAGGACGGTCAGAGCCGCTTGCCGTGCTTGCGGTGGACGGTCTGCTTCGTGACGCCGAGCGCGGCCGCGATCTCCTGCCAGGACCAGCCCCGGGCGCGGGCGTTGCGCACCTGGAGCGCCTCGATCTGCTCGAGGAGCCGGCCGAGGGCGGCGACGGCGCGCAGCCCGACCGCGGGGTCGAGGCTGTCGAGGTCTTTGGCGATCTCGGCGGGGGTCCCGGTCGTCGTCATACGCGTCAGCATATGCTGACGCGCGATCGAACGTCAACATATGCTGACGCTGTCCACAGGTGGTGCGGGGTGCGCGGGACAGGGTCTCCCGGCGCCCTACAGTGGTCGGGTGTCCGTGGCGCCCGTCGAGCTCGAGCAGCCCGAGGTCGAGGAGAGCCTGCTGCTCGACTCGGGCTGGGTCACCATCGTGTGGAACGACCCGGTCAACCTCATGTCGTACGTGTCGTACGTGTTCCAGACCTACTTCGGGTACCCGGAGTCGAAGGCGAAGAAGCTCATGCTCGACGTCCACGAGAAGGGCCGGGCCGTCGTCTCCAAGGGCGGCCGCGAGGAGATGGAGCGGGACACCGAGGCGATGCACGAGTTCGGGCTCTGGGCGACCTTCCAGCGGGACCGCTGAGTGGGCGGCCCCTTCAAGCGCACCGGGGACAGGGTCCTCGTCATGCTCGCAGCCCCGGAACGGGCCGTCCTCGCGCAGCTGCTCGCCGACGTCCGCACGATGCTCTCCGCCGAGGGCCCGGACGACGCCACGGCCGCCGACGGCGACCCGGCTCCCGCCCCGGCCCGCGAGCGCGACCCGCTCGCCGACCTCGTCGGGGTCGACGACGACTGGCTCGCGGCGGTCGCCGCAGGGGCCGGCCGCGAGGAGGAGCCGCTCGACGAGCGGCCGGCGTCCGAGCGGTTCGAGGACCCGGCGGTCGCGCGCCTGCTCCCGGACGCGAACCGGGAGGACCCGAAGGTCTCCGCCGAGTTCCGCCGGCTCACCGAGGCGGGGCTGCGCAGCCGCAAGCGCGCGACCCTGGACCGGGCCGGTGCGGCCCTGCGCCGTCCCGACCCCGTCGTGCTCGACGCCGGGGAGGCGCAGGCGCTGCTCAAGGGGCTCACCGACGTCCGGCTCGTCCTCGCCGAGCGGCTCGGGCTGCGCACCGACCAGGACGCGGAGATGATCCACGCCGTCCTGTCCGGGATGAGCGACTCCGAGGAGCCCTGGGTCGTCATGGCCGGGCTCTACGACGAGCTCACGTGGTGGCAGGAGTCGCTCGTCCGCGAGCTGCCCCGCTGAGCCCGTCCGGATCGGCCGCTTGTGCGTACGTGAGGCGGAACACCCGTCCCGGCGCGACCGCCGCGGCAGGCGCTGGCTTAGGCTCGCCTGCGTGACCGACGCACCGATCGGCATCCTCGACAGCGGCGTGGGGGGACTCACCGTCGCGCGCGCCGTCCTGGACCAGCTGCCCCACGAGCCCATCGTGTACGTGGGCGACACGGCCCACGGCCCGTACGGGCCCAAGCCGATCGCCGAGGTGCGCCGGCACGCCCTCGCCGTCATGGACTCGCTCGTCGAGTCCGGCGTCAAGATGATCGTCATCGCGTGCAACTCCGCGAGCGCCGCGACGCTGCGCGACGCCCGCGAGCGGTACGACGTGCCGCTCGTCGAGGTGATCCAGCCCGCCGTCCGGCGCGCCGTGGCCGCGACCCGCAACGGGGCGATCGGCGTCATCGGCACCCGCGCCACGATCGCCTCGCAGGCCTACGAGGACGCCTTCGCCGCGGCACCGCAGCTCGCGATCACCCCGATGGCGTGCCCGCGCTTCGTCGAGTTCGTCGAGCGCGGCGTCACCGGCGGCGCCGACCTGCTCGAGGTCGCGCACGGCTACCTCGACCCGGTCAAGGCGGCCGGCGTCGACACCCTCGTGCTCGGCTGCACGCACTACCCGCTGCTCACCGGGGTGATCTCCTACGTCATGGGCGAGGACGTCACCCTCATCAACTCCGCCGAGGAGACCGCGAAGGACGTCTACCGGCGGCTCGTCGCGCACGGCCTCGAGCGCGACCCGGCCCTGCCCGCGCCGCGGCACCGCTTCCTCGCGACCGGGGACCCGGAGCCCTTCACCCGGCTCGCGCGGCGCTTCCTCGGCCCCGAGGTGACGGTCGCCGAGCACGCCGGGGTCTTCGCGTGAGGCTCACGGTCGTCGGCTGCTCCGGCTCCTTCCCGGCCGTCGACTCCCCGGCCTCGTGCTACCTGCTCCAGGCCCCGGACGAGGTCACCGGCGAGACCGTGTCCGTCGTCGTCGACCTCGGCAGCGGTGCCCTCGGTGCGCTGCAGCGGTACGTCCGGCCCGACGGCCTCGCCGCCGTCCTGCTCTCGCACATGCACCCCGACCACTTCATGGACCTGTGCGGCCTCTACGTCGCCCGGCGCTACGACCCGGCCGGGCCGGCGCACCCGCGGCTGCCGGTGCACGGGCCCTCGAACGCCCTCGCCCGGCTCTCGGAGGCCTACGGCGAGGACGGCGCGGGGAAGATGGAGCACGTCTACGACGTCGTGCCGTGGGTCGGGGACGTCGACCAGGAGGGCGCCGAGCCCGACGACGGGAGCACCGTCCGGGTCGGCCCCTTCACCGTGACCGCCCGGCGCGTGGACCACCCGGTCGAGGCGTACGGGATGCGCGTCGAGCACGCCGGCCGGGTGCTCGCGTACTCCGGCGACACCGACACCTGCGACACGCTCGTCGACCTCGCCCGGGACGCCGACGTCTTCCTCGCCGAGGCCTCCTTCCAGGAGGGGCGCGACGACGAGCACCGCGGCGTGCACCTCACGGGCCGGCGGGCCGGAGAGGTCGCGACGGCGGCCGGGGTCCGGTCCCTCGTGCTCACTCACCTGCCGCCGTGGACCGACGCGGCCGTCGTCCTCGCCGAGGCGAAGGGCGCGTACGACGGGCCGGTCCGGGTGGCGGCGCCGGGGCTCGTCCTCGACGTCTAAGGTCTGCGTCGGGGCCCGCCCCGTGCCCCGGCCGAACCACCGAGGAGCCCGCATGGAGGTCGTCGACGCCCGCGTCCGGCTGCCGCAGGACCGCCGTCCGTCCGGGTCGTACGCCGCCCCGCCGCGGGTCACCGAGCAGTACGACCGGGTGCTGGACCTGTCGGCGAAGATGAACGCCGGGTCGCTCGGCGCGCTCCTCGCCGAGCTCGACGCGGCGGGCGTCGGCCGGGCCGTCATGCACGCCGAGACCGAGGGCGGCGAGGACGCCGACGCGCTCAACGCGGCGCTGCGCGGCGTCCTCGACGAGCACCCCGACCGGTTCGTCGGCGTCGGCTGCGTCGACATCGGCCGGCCGTTCCCCGGCCGGCTCGGCGGCGACGCCGTGCGGTGCGCGGACCTCGGGTTCGTCGGCGTCTCGTTCCAGCCGGCGTTCTTCGGGCGCGACATCGACGACCGGCACCTCTACCCGCTCTACGCGCGCGCCGAGGAGCTGGGCCTGCTCGTCGCCGTCCACACCGGGGTCACGTACAGCCGGATGCACCCGCTGCGCCACGAGCGGCCCGAGATGCTCGACCAGGTCGCGTGCGACTTCCCGGACCTGCGCCTGGTCGCCTGCCACGCCGGCTGGCCGTGGGCGACCGAGTTCGCGGCCGTCGCCCGCCGGCACCCGACGGTCTTCCTCGAGTTCGGCGGCCTCGCGCCGAAGTACGTCGCCCGGCCCGGCACCGGCTGGGACGCCCTCTTCGGGATGATGCGCAACGTCCTGTCGCAGCAGGTGCTCTACGGCAGCGACTGGCCGGTCATCGCCCCGACCCGGGCGCTCGCCGAGTGGCGGGCCGCGGGCCTGCCGGACGACGCGCTCGCGGCGCTGCTCGGCGGCAACACCCGACGCCTCCTCGGGCTCGACGCGACGCCGGCGGGCGCGGCGCCGGGCGCATGACGACCCTCGCCGGGCTGCTCGCGGCGGCGGCCGCCGAAGACGGCGACCGGGTCTTCCTGCGGACGGCGGACGGCGACACCACCTACGCGCAGCTCCTCGCCTGGTCGGACGCCGCCGAGCGGTCGCTACGGGGGCTCGGCGTCGGCGCCGGGGACGCCGTCGCGGTGCTCGCCGGCAACAGCGCCGAGCAGGTCGCCCTGTGGTTCGCGCTCAACCGGATGCGTGCGCTGCACGCGCCGCTCAACACCGCGCTGTCGGGGCCGCGGCTGGCGCACGCGCTGCGGGTCAGCGCGGCCCGGCTCGTCGTCGCCGACCCGGCGCTCGCTCCGGTCGTCGAGGGCGTGGACGTCGTCCACCTTCGTGACGTGACGGGACCTCGCCCGGACGCCGGAACCCCTGGCGCAGCAAAGGTTCCGGGCACGGCGACCGCCGCGCGGACGCCCGACCTCGCCACCGCGACGCTGCTCTTCACGTCGGGCACGACCGGCCCGTCGAAGGCGTGCGCACTGTCCCACCACTACCTCGTGCGGGCCGGGCAGATCCACGCGGCCGCGCTCGGGCTGCGCCGCGACGACGTGCTCTACTGCCCGTTCCCGCTGTTCCACATCGACGCCGCGACCCTCACGGTGTCGGCCGCGCTCGCCGTCCGCGCCACCGCCGCGCTCGACGTCCGGTTCAGCGCCTCGGGGTTCTGGACGCAGGTCCGCGCCATGCGGGCCACCGTCTTCAACTTCATGGGCGCCACGCTGACGATCCTGTGGAAACGCGACCCGGAGCCGGGCGACCGCGACCACCGGGTGCGCCTGGCCTGGGGCGTCCCGATGCCGGAGTGGGCCCCGGCGTTCGAGGAGCGGTTCGGCGTCCCGCTGCGCCAGGTCTACGGCCTGACCGACGCCGGGGTGCCGGTCTACGACCCGCCCGGCGAGCGCCGTCCGGGGGCCGCCGGCCGGGTCGTCGCCGAGTACGAGGTGCGGGTCGTCCGCCCCGACGGCGCGGACGCCGGGCCGGGGGAGCAGGGGGAGATCCTCGTCCGCGGCCGCGAGCCGGGCCTCGTCATGAACGGCTACCACGGCGACCCGGACGCGACCGCGCGCACGCTCGTCGACGGCTGGGTGCGCACCGGCGACCTCGGGGCGCTGGACGCCGACGGCTGGCTGACCTTCCACGGCCGGCTCAGCGACTCGATCCGGCGCCGCGGCGAGAACATCTCGTGCTTCGAGGTCGAGGAGGTCGTCGGCAGCCACCCGGACGTCCTCGAGGTCGCGGCCCTCGGCGTCCCGAGCGAGCTCACCGAGGAGGACGTCATGGTCTTCGTCGTCCCGCGGCCGGGCCGCACCGTCCCGCCGCAGGACGTGCGCGAGCACGCGCTCGCCCACGGCCCGGCGTACATGGCCCCGCGCTACGTCGAGGTCGTCGCGGCGCTGCCGAAGACGCCGACGGAGAAGGTCGAGAAGGTCGCGCTCGCCGCGCGCGGGGTCGGCCCGCTTACCTGGGACGCCCAGCGCAGCTGATCACCCCGGTCCCCAATAGGCTGCGCCCATGACCCTCCGCCCCGACGGCCGCACCCCGCAGGACCTGCGTGACGTCAAGATCACCCGCAACTGGCTCGACCACGCCGAGGGCAGCGTCCTCGTCGAGTTCGGCCGGACCCGCGTGCTGTGCGCCGCCTCGTTCACCGAGGGCGTGCCGCGCTGGCGCAAGGGCTCCGGGCAGGGCTGGGTCACCGCCGAGTACGCGATGCTCCCGCGCGCGACGAACACCCGCGGCGACCGCGAGTCCGTCAAGGGCCGCATCGGCGGCCGCACCCACGAGATCTCCCGGCTCATCGGCCGCTCGCTGCGGGCCGTCGTCGACACCAAGGGTCTCGGCGAGAACACCGTCGTCCTCGACTGCGACGTCCTCCAGGCCGACGGCGGCACCCGGACGGCGGCCATCACCGGCGCGTACGTCGCGCTCGCCGACGCCGTCGCGTGGGGCCGCGAGCGCAAGCTCGTCAAGGCCGGCGCCCAGCCGCTGCTCGACTCCGTGGCGGCCGTGAGCGTCGGCGTCGTCGACGGCCGGCCCGTGCTCGACCTCTGCTACGACGAGGACGTCAAGGCAGGCACCGACATGAACGTCGTGTGCACCGGCGACGGCCGGTTCGTCGAGGTCCAGGGCACCGCCGAGGGCGTCCCGTTCGACCGCGCCGAGCTCGACGCGCTGCTCGACCTCGCCGTCGCCGGCTGCGCCGACCTGCGGGTGCTCCAGCAGGCCGCCCTCGAGGAGACCCTGGCGCGATGAGCCGGCTCGTCCTCGCGACCCACAACGCGCACAAGGTCGAGGAGCTGCGCCGGATCCTCGGCGACGCCGGCCTGCCCGTCGAGCTCGTCGGCATGGACGCCTTCCCGGACGTCCCCGACACCCTCGAGACCGGCGTGACGTTCGCCGAGAACGCCCTGCTCAAGGCGCACGCCGTCGCCGCCGCGACCGGGCTGCCCGCCGTCGCGGACGACTCGGGCCTGTGCGTCGACGTCCTCGGCGGCGCGCCGGGCGTCTTCAGCGCGCGCTGGTCCGGCCGGCACGGGGACGACGCCGCGAATCTCGACCTGCTCCTCGCCCAGGTGTCCGACATCGCCGACGACCGCCGCGGTGCGCATTTCGCGTGCGTCGCGGCGCTCGCCCTGCCCGGTGGCGTCGAGCGCGTCGTCGAGGGCCGGATGACCGGTGTGCTCGTCCGGGAGCGCCGGGGCACGAACGGGTTCGGCTACGACCCCGTCTTCGTGCCGGACGGCGAGGAGCGCACGACCGCCGAGATGGAGCCCGAGGAGAAGGACGCCATCAGCCACCGCGGGCGGGCGTTCCGCGGGCTCGTGCCGCACATCGCGGAGCTGCTCGGGGGCTGACGCAACCTCCCGGCGGCCCCCTCCCGTCCTCAGGGCGAAGGAGGTGGCGATGAACCGCTCCACTCGATCCATCACCCGGTCCACCCGGGACGCCGAGTTCGTGGCGCTCGTCACGACCACCCGGCGTGACCTCGTCCGGCTCGCGACCATGCTCGCCGCCGGCGACGGCCACCTCGCCGAGGACGTCGTCCAGACCGCCCTCGCGCGGATGTACGTCGCCTGGCCGAAGGTCCGGGCCGCCCGCGACCCGGCGGCGTACGGCCGGCGCTCGGTCGTCAACGCGTTCCTCGACGAGACCCGCCGGCCGTGGCGGCGCGAACGCTTCACGGCGGAGCCGCCCGACCTGCCGTCGGCGGTCGACGCGCTCGGCGAGGTCGAGCGCCGGGTCGACGGCTCGGCCGTCCGGACGGCGCTGGGCCGGCTGCCGCCGGGGATGCGCGCCGTCGTCGTCCTGCGGCACTGGCTCGACCTGAGCGTCGAGGACACCGCGACGCACCTCGGCTGCTCGACGGGCAACGTCAAGAGCCAGAACGCCCGCGGGCTCGCCGCGCTGCGGGCCGACCTCGGGCCGGTCTGGCTCGACGGGCTGCCCGGCGGGTCGCCGCGCAGCCTCACCCACGCCACCGCAGACCGGACCGCCGGCCGACCGGCCGGCCCCCTCACCCCTCTGGAGGAGACCCTGTGAACACGCTCAAGGACCTGCTCGACGCCGCTGCTCCGCACGACGTGCCGTTCGTGGACGCCGCCACCGACCTGTCCCGGGGCCGCACGCTGCTGCGCCGCCGCCGGACCCGCCGCGGCGTCCTCGCCGGCGCCGGCGCCGGCATCGCCGTCGCCGCGACCGTGGCCGCCGTCGTCGTCCCGCCCGGGGCCCCGGGCGCGCCG
>JACRAB010000520.1 GCA_016213575.1 Actinomycetota bacterium | reverse complement strand
GGACCTCGCGCCCGCCGCCGCGGCGCCGGTCGCCGAGCCGGCGCCGGTCGTCGAGGCCGCGCCGGTCGTCGAGGTCAAGGACGCCGCCCCCGCCCCCACCGCCGACCTGTCGGCGTCCGGCGCGGAGTTCCCCGAGGTCATCGCGGCCGTCGAGGACGAGACCTACGACGACCTCGAGCCGCTCACCGCCGGCGAGTACGCCGAGGACCCGCTCGGCGGCTACGACGTGACGGCCGACAGCTCGACGGCCAAGACCCGCTGACGGCGGAGCACCACCGGACCTGGTCGACGACGGGCCCGCTCCCGCACGGGGGCGGGTCCGTCGTCGTCCCGGTGCGCACACCCCGTCGGGCAGGTGCGGGACCAGGGGCCCGGTCCGGCCGCCCGGCGGAGGGCGAGCATCGAGGCAGAGGCGTCCACCACGCCTCGCCGCGAGGAGACCGCCATGAGCACCGACAGCACCGCACCCGCCACCCCCACCCGCACCGACTACGGACGCATCGTCGTCGGGGTCGACGGCTCGGACGCCTCGAAGGACGCGCTGCGCTGGGCCCACCGGCAGGCGACCTACACCGGGTCGGAGCTCGTCGCCGTCGGGGTCTGGTCGTACGTGACCATGAGCTACCCGACGATGTCCGGCTACGTCCCGACCGTCAACGACATCGACCTCGAGGGCGACACCCGCGCGCTCCTCGAGCAGGTCGTCAAGGAGGTCCTCGACGGCGCACCCGTGCGGCTCGTCGTCACCGAGGGCCACCCGGCCGAGGTGCTGACCCGCTTCAGCGAGTCCGCCGACCTCGTCGTCCTCGGCTGCCGCGGTCACGGCGGCTTCGTCGGCGCGCTCGTCGGCTCGGTGTCGCAGCACGTCGTCAGCCACGCCTCGTGCCCGGTCGTCGTCGTCCGGCACCCGAAGGAGCCGCACCGCTGAACCGGGCGCGGCCTGCGCGTGTGACGTCGTCGCGCAGTTGTCCCCTGCCGGACGTGACCGGGGCCACGTACCATCCCAAGGGATGACCGCTGAGCGTCCCGAGGCGCTGGACGGCGTCCACGAGGCGTTCCTCGCCGAGCCGGACGCACCGCTCCCCGACCTCGTCCGTCCGGTCGTCGCCGACTCGTGGCGCCGTTCGCTGCGACTGGGCGTCGACCCGGTCGCGCACGCCCCGATCGAGTTCAACGACTCCTCGCTCGCCGCGTACCGGGACGCCCACCCGCTCGCCCCGCTCATGCCGCTCGTGCGCTCGCTGCTCGCCGAGGACGCCGAGGAGGCCGGCCACATCGTCGCGGTCGGCGACGCCCAGGGCCGGCTGCTCTGGGTCGAGGGCCACCGCGGGCTGCGCGGGCGCGCCGAGGCGATGCACTTCGTCGCCGGGGCGCTGTGGAGCGAGGGCGGCGCCGGCACGAACGCCCCCGGGACGGCGCTCGCGACCCGCAAGCCCGTCCAGATCGCGGCGTCCGAGCACTTCGGGCTCCAGGTGCACCCGTGGTCGTGCGTGGCGGCGCCGGTCCGCGACCCGCTCTCCGGCGAGCTGCTCGGTGTCGTCGACCTCACCGGCGGGGCCGAGCTCGCCGGGCCGCGCAGCCTCGCGCTCGTCAGGGCGTGCGCCTCCGCGATGGAGTCCCAGCTGCTCGCCGCCGCCCGGGAGCGGGCGGCCTGGGAGTCGACGCGGCCGACGGTGATCGGCGTCCCGCGCCGGCCCGCCGCTGCCCGGCTCCGCCGCGCCCGCCGTCGTCGCCGCCCGCGAGGAGGTCGTCGCCGAGCTGCGCGAGGCGGTGCTCCGGTCGCGCAGCGCCGCCGCCCTCGAGCGCTGGACGGCGTCCGGCTCCGGTCACGACGACGCCGCCGCCTGGCAGCTCCTCGAGCAGGTGCTGCCCTACGGCTCGCCGAAGCGGTCCACGGCCCGCGCGCACGTCCGGCGGCTCGCGCCCGCCTGACCGCCCCGACCGCGTGACCGGCGTCCCGCCGTCCGCGCCGGCCACCGCCGGCCCGCCGCCCGTGTGACCTGTGCAACGTCATTGCAACGTCGGCGTCCGTACGTTCCTCGGCACCGGCTCGACGACGAGACCGGACCCGGCCTCGACGGCCGGACGAGCGCTGGAGGCCAACGATGACCGTCTACGCCCCGCCCGGACAGCCGGGCAGCCCCGCGACCTACGCGTCGCGCTACGACAACTGGATCGGCGGCGAGCGCGTCGCGCCGGTCAAGGGCCAGTACTTCGAGAACGTCTCCCCGATCAACGGAAAGCCGTTCTGCGAGATCGCCCGCAGCACCGCCGAGGACATCGAGCTCGCCCTCGACGCCGCGCACGCCGCGGCCCCCGCCTGGGGCAAGGTCTCGGCGACCGAGCGGTCCAACGTCCTGCTGCGCATCGCGGACCGGATGGAGGCCAACCTCGAGGCCCTCGCCGTCGCCGAGTCCTGGGAGAACGGCAAGCCGGTCCGGGAGACCCTCGCCGCCGACATCCCGCTGGCGATCGACCACTTCCGCTACTTCGCCGGTGCCCTGCGCGCGCAGGAAGGCACCATCAGCCAGATCGACGACGACACCGTGGCGTACCACTTCCACGAGCCGCTCGGCGTCGTCGGCCAGATCATCCCCTGGAACTTCCCGATCCTCATGGCGGTCTGGAAGCTCGCCCCGGCGCTCGCCGGTGGCAACGCCGTCGTCCTCAAGCCGGCCGAGCAGACCCCGGCGTCGATCATGTCCCTCGTCGACCTCATCGCCGACCTCATCCCGCCGGGCGTGCTCAACGTCGTCAACGGGTTCGGCGTCGAGGCGGGCAAGCCGCTCGCGTCGTCCCCGCGGATCCGCAAGATCGCGTTCACGGGCGAGACGACGACCGGGCGCCTGATCATGCAGTACGCGTCGCAGAACCTCATCCCGGTGACGCTCGAGCTCGGCGGCAAGAGCCCGAACATCTTCTTCGGTGACGTCGCCAGCGCCCGGGACGACTTCTACGACAAGGCCCTCGAGGGCTTCACGATGTTCGCGCTCAACCAGGGCGAGGTCTGCACCTGCCCGAGCCGCGCGCTCATCCAGTCCTCGATGTACGACCAGTTCCTCGGCGACGCGACCGAGCGCACCAAGGCGATCGTCCAGGGCAACCCGCTCGACACGGCGACGATGATCGGCGCCCAGGCGAGCAACGACCAGCTCGAGAAGATCCTGTCCTACATCGAGATCGGCAAGGCCGAGGGCGCCAAGGTGCTCACCGGCGGCGAGCGCGCGCACCTCGACGGCGACCTCGCGGGCGGCTACTACGTCACCCCGACGATCTTCGAGGGCGACAACTCGATGCGGATCTTCCAGGAGGAGATCTTCGGCCCGGTCGTCTCGGTGACCAGGTTCGACGACTTCGACGACGCGATGAAGATCGCCAACGACACGCTCTACGGCCTCGGCGCCGGTGTCTGGGCGCGCGACAACGCGACGCTGTTCCGCGCCGGCCGCACGATCGAGGCCGGCCGGGTCTGGACGAACTGCTACCACGCCTACCCCGCGCACGCGGCGTTCGGCGGCTACAAGGGCTCGGGCATCGGCCGCGAGACCCACCACATGATGCTCGAGCACTACCAGCAGACGAAGAACCTCCTCGTCTCCTACTCCCCGAAGAAGCTCGGCTTCTTCTGACAGGACCCGCCGTCCGCAGGGCCTTGCGGGCGGTGCGGTACTTCGGCGGACGTCGCCGGCCTCGTGCCGGCGGCGTCCGCCCGGCCGTTCCCGGCCCCCGTTCCCAGCACGAAGGAGTGCGCCATGGACGACGTCTCGCGCGTCGCCGTCACGCCCGCCGCCGCGGACCTGCTCGTGCGGCTCATGGCCGACCACGGGCCGCTGATGTTCCACCAGTCCGGCGGGTGCTGCGACGGGTCGTCGCCGATGTGCTACCCGGACGGCGAGTTCATCACGGGCTCGTCCGACCAGCGCGTCGGCGACCTCACCGTGCCCGGCCCGGACGGCGACGTGACCGTCCCGGTGTGGATGTCCAAGCCGCAGTACGAGTACTGGAAGCACACGCACCTGACGATCGACGTCGTCCCGGGACGGGGGGCGGGCTTCTCGGTCGAGGCGCCGCTCGGCGTCCGGTTCCTGCTGCGGTCCCGGCTGCTCACGGACGCCGAGCTCGTCGCTCTCGGGGAGACCTGAGGCGGCGGTGCTCCGTCGCCCACCGTGAACACCGGGAGTCGTTGCGTCGCAGGCTACTCCGGGCGGGGTGCCGAAAAGGTGCACCTGTGCACCGACTCTTGACGGCACCCCCGCGCGCGGTCAGGGTTGCCGGTACGTGACCAGTGGGATGACAGACGAGACACGGCGGATGACAAGCCTCCCCGCCGCTGTCCCGCCCGCGGGGAGCCAGGCCGCCGGGGCGCAGCGGGGGGATGCCCCGGCGGCCTTCCACCACCCGGGGCGGACCGGTGCGACAGCCCGGCCCCGGACCGGCGAGGATGACCCCATGCGGCTCGTCGCCTCCGACCTCGACGGGACGATCGTGCGCCACGACGGCACGATGTCCCCGCGCACGGTCTCCGTGCTCACCCGGTGCCAGGAGCGCGGCGTCGACGTCGTCTTCGTCACCGGGCGGCCGATGCGCTGGATGCCGCCGGTCATCGAGGCCACCGGGCACCGCGGCCTGGCGATCCTCGGCAACGGCGCGCTCGTGTACGACCTCGCGACCGAGACGGTCGTCGAGACCAGGGCGCTCACCCCGGACGCCGTCCACGCGGCCGTCGACGCGCTGCGCGCCGTCCTCCCGAACGCCCGCTTCGCGCTGGAGACGCTCACCGGCTACCGCCGCGAGACCGAGTTCATGCCGCACCACGAGGCGGCCCGGGAGGCGATGTCCGGGACGATCGCCGACCTGCTCGCCGACGACCCGGTCGTGCTCAAGGTGCTCTGCCGCGACGAGACCTCGACGGCCGACCCGATGCTCGCACTGGCCCGGCCGGCCCTGGCAGGGATCGCCGAGCCCGTGCACTCCGACGCCCGCAGCTCGCTGCTCGAGGTCGCCGCGCTCGGCGTGAGCAAGGCCTCGACCCTCGCGATCCTCGCGCAGGAGCGGGGGATCGCGGCGTCCGAGGTCGTCGCCTTCGGCGACCAGCCGAACGACGTGCCGATGCTGCACTGGGCGGGCCGCGGCTACGCGATGGCCGACGGGCACCCGGAGGCGCTCGCCGCCGCCGACGCCGTGGCCCCGCCGTGCGCCGAGGACGGCGTCGCCCAGGTGCTCGAGATGCTGCTCGCCGGGCTCGGGGAGCGGACGGCGTGACGCCGGCCGACGACGGCCCGGCCGCGGACGGCGGGCCGGACCGGCCCGTGCTGGCCCGCCGGCTCGGGCTGCGCGACGCGGTCGTGCTCGGCCTGGGGTCGATGGTCGGCGCCGGCATCTTCGCCGCCGTCGCGCCGGCCGCCCTCGCGGCGGGCCGCTGGCTGCCGCTCGCGGTGGTGCTCGCGGGGGCGGTCGCCTGGCTCAACGCGACGTCGTCCGGCCGGCTCGCCGCCGTCCACCCGCAGGCGGGCGGCACCTACGCCTACGCGACGGCGCGGCTCGGACGGCGTCGGGGGCACCTCGCGGGGTGGGCCTTCGTCGTCGGCAAGACCGCGTCCTGCGCGGCGATGGCGGCCACGGTCGGGGCGTACGCGGTGCCGGGGCACGCCCGGTGGACGGCGCTCGGGGCGCTGCTCGTCGTCGTCCTGCTCGGCACCGGCGGCATCCGGCGGGGCGCGCGGCTGACCGGGGTGACGCTGGCGGTCGCGGCGGTGGGCCTGCTCCTCGTCGTCGCCACGGCGTGGTTCGGGCCGGCGCCCGTCCCGGCGGACGGGGTCTTCTGGGCGACGATCATCGAGCCCCCCGGCCGGCTCACCGAGACCGTGTGGCGGCTGCGCGCCTGGGGGCTGCGCCCGTTCGACGAGTTCTCCGGCTACGGCGTGCTCCAGGCGGCCGGGCTCATGTTCTTCGCCTTCGCCGGGTACGCGCGCGTCGCGACGCTCGGCGAGGAGGTCCGCGAGCCGCGCCGGACGATCCCCCGCGCGATCGGCCTGGCCCTGGCACTGACCGTGGCGCTCTACCTCGTCGTCGTCCTCAGCGCGCTGCACGCCGCCGGGCCGGGCGGGCTCGTCGGGCGCGCCGACCCGCTCGTCGGGCTCGGCTCCGGGCTCCCGGGCGGCTGGGCCGAGACCGTCGTGCGGGTCGGGGCCGTCGCGGCGTCCGCGGGCGCGCTGCTCGGGCTGCTCCTCGGCGTGTCCCGGGTGCTCTTCGCGATGGCCCGGGACGGCCACCTGCACTGGCGGCTGACCCACGTGCGGCACGGCGTCCCGGACCACGCCGAGTGGTTCGTCGCCGCCGTCGTCGCGCTGCTCGTCCTCGTCGCGGACGTGCGGGAGGTCATCGGCTTCTCGTCCGTCACCGTGCTCACGTACTACGCCCTGACGCACCTCGCGGCCTGGCGGCTGGGGCGCGACGAGGGCCGCCCGGCGACGGTCGTGCTGCTCCTCGGGCTGGCCGGCTGCGTCGTGCTGGCGCTCACGCTGCCGGTGCTGTCCGTCCTCGCCGGGGCGGTCGTGCTCGGCGTCGGGGTGCTCGCCGGGCGGCTGACCTCGCGGCGCACGCCGCTGCCGGCCGGGTAGGTTCGCGGCCGTGGCGGATCACGGGTACGGCGTCCGGTCGATGGTGGCGCCGCTGCGGCGGGCGCTCGTCGTGACCCCGACGACCGAGGGCGACTTCGCCGCCGCGGGCTGGCGCGAGCCGGAGCCGGGGGCGCTGCTCGCCGAGCACGCGACGTTCGTCGACCTCCTCGAGCGGCTCGGGGTCGAGGTGGTCCGGGTGCAGGCGCCGCCCGGGCTCGTCGACGCCGTCTACGCCTACGACAGCGTGTTCGTCGGCGGCAGCGGCGCGGTCGTGCTGCGCGCCGCCAAGCCGGCCCGCGCGGGCGAGGCGGACTGGCTCGCGCCGCTCGTCGAGGCGGCCGGGGTGCCCGTCGTCGGGCGGCTCGAGGAGCCGGCCACGGCCGACGGCGGGGACCTCATGTGGCTCGAGGACGGCGTCCTCGCGATGGGCCGCGGCCACCGGACCAACGCCCAGGGGCACCTCCAGCTCGCGACGCTCCGGCGCGACGAGGGCGTCCGGATGCGGCACCGCTACGACCTGCCGTGGTACCTCGGCCCGGACGCCGTGCTCCACCTCATGAGCGTCGTCTCGCTCGTCTCGCAGCGGCTGGCCGTCGTCCACCGGCCGATCGCCCCCGTGGGCCTCCTCGAGCGGCTCACCGAACAGGGTGTCACGCTCGTCGACGTCGACGCCGAGGAGTTCGCGACCCAGGGCGGCAACGTGCTCGCGGTGCGCCCGGGCGTCGTCGTCCTGCCCGCCGGGAACCCGCGCGTCCAGGCCGCGCTCGAGGCGCACGACGTCGAGGTGCACACGTACGTCGCCACCGAGCTCAACAAGGGGGACGGCGGCCCGACGTGCCTCACGCGGCCGCTGTGGCGCGCGACCTGACTCCCCGTCGTCCGCAGGTCAGAGGTACTGACCGGTCTGCCGGTCGCCGCCGTCGTCCGCGCGAGGCATCCCCGGGCCGCCCATCGGGCCGCCCGGCCCGCCCATCCCCGGCGGGAGCTGCCCGCCGGGCAGGGCGCGGCGCATCTGCTCGAGCTGGGCGCGCGCGGCCATCTGCTGGGCGAAGAGCGCCGTCTGGATGCCGTGGAAGAGGCCCTCGAGCCAGCCGACGAGCTGGGCCTGCGCGATCCGCAGCTCGGCGTCGGACGGCGTCGAGTCCGGCGAGAACGGCAGGGTGATCCGCTGGAGCTCGTCGACGAGCTCCGGGGCGAGCCCCTGCTCGAGCTCCTTGATCGACCGGGCGTGGATCTCGGCGAGCCGCGCGCGGCCAGCCTCGTCGAGCGGCGCGCTGCGGACCTCCTCGAGCAGCTGCTTGATCATGCTGCCGATCCGCATGACCTTCGCCGGCTCCTCGATGAGCTCGGCCGGGCTGCGCTCGCCGTCCTCCTGCTGACCGGTCACCGCCATGCCCTCGGGCGTCACGACCACGAGCCGCTCCCCGCCCTGCGGGGCGTCCCCGACCTCACCGTTGCTCTCGCTCATGACCCCAATCCTGCCGTGTCCGGCCGCCGCCGTCAGCGCGAGCCCCGCCCCGTGCGCCCGCCGGGCCCGGGCGCCCGCTCCTCGGGACGGGGATGTCGGATGATCGGGCCTGAGTCGTAGGCTGCGCCGGACCGGAGGCGGGCACCGCGCCGGGCGGACGACGAGAGGCGGGCGACGTGACGTACGACGTGGCGAAGGTGCGGGCGCTGTACCCGGCGCTGGCCGACGGCTGGGCCTACCTGGACGGCGCGGCCGGCACCCAGGTCCCGCGGTCCGTCATCGACGCCGAGTCGGCGACCTACGCGGCCGGGATCGGCAACCACGGCGCGTACTTCGCGGCGTCGAAGCGGTCGGACGCCGCGTCGCGGGCCGCCCGCGAGGGCATCGTCGACCTCGTCGGGGCGCCCGCGGTCGAGGGGGTCGCGCTCGGGCCGAGCATGACCGCGCTGACCTACCGGTTCGCCGACGGCCTCTCGAAGACCTGGAGGCCCGGCGACGAGATCGTCGTGACCCGGCTCGACCACGACGCCAACGTGCGCCCGTGGGTGCAGGCCGCCGAGCGCGCCGGGGTGACCGTGCGCTGGGCCGTGCCGACCCTGCCCGACGTCGAGCTGCCCGTCGAGGCGGTCACCGAGCACCTCTCCGGGCGGACCCGGCTCGTCGCCGTCACTGCCGCGTCGAACGTCATCGGCACCCGGCCCGACGTCCGGGCGATCGCGGACGCCGCCCACGCGGCCGGCGCGCTCGTCTACGTCGACGGCGTCCACGCGACGCCGCACGTGCCGGTCGACGTCGCGGCCCTCGGCGCCGACTTCTACGCGACGAGCGCCTACAAGTGGTCCGGCCCGCACCTCGCGACCGTCGTCGGGGAGCCGGCCCTCCTCGAGACGGTCATGCCGGACAAGCTCGCGTCGTCCTCGACCGACGTCCCGGACCGCTTCGAGTACGGCACCTCGCCCTTCGCCCAGCACGCCGGCATGGCCGCGGCTGTCGACCACGTCGCCGGGCTCGGCGCCCTCGCCGGCGCGGACGGCCAGCCGGGTCCGGACGCCCCCCGCCGGGAGCGCATCCTCGCCTCGATGGCCGCCGTCGAGGCGTACGAGCAGGCCCTGCTGACCCGGATGATCGCCGGACTGACCGCGATGGACCACGTCGAGCGCTTCGGCAGCCCGGCCCGGCAGGCGCCGACGATCTGGTTCCGGGTGCGCGGGCTGACCCCCGACCAGGTCGCCGAGCACTGCGCGAAGGCCGAGGTCAACGTGTGGTCCGGCCACAACTACGCGTGGGAGCTCGCCGGGCTCCTGGGCATCCGGGACAGCGGGTCCGCCGTCCGGGCCAGCCTGTCGGTCTACTCGAGCGACGAGGACGTCGACCGGCTGCTCGAGGCGGTCGCCGCGCTGGGGTGAGCGCTACAGCCGCACGGTGAGCGTGACCGTCGCGACCGACCCGTCCTCGAGCTTCTCCTTCGTGCGCACCGGCTTCTTCACCGGCAGCACGTAGCAGCCGCGCTTGGTGTCCGGGAAGATCGACGTCTGCCACGTCGTCGAGCCGATCGTCACCTCGACCGGGACGGCGCCGAAGCCGCCGGCGGCGTTGCCCCAGCGCTCGTCGATCTCGTCGGTGACGTCCTCCGGCAGCCCGAGGAAGTGCCAGGCGGCGTTGCCCTCCCAGCGGAACAGCTCGGCGGTGAACTCGTAGGCGTCGGCCACGATCACCAAGGCTAGGTGCCCGCACCGACAGCCGCGGTGGACGCGTCGTGGTGGAGGATGGGCCCATGAGCGTCAAGGTCGAGCTCGAGAAGCTCCTGGAGGTGTCGTCCGGGTACGGGACGACGCCCATGCTGCTCACGACGGACGCCGACGGACGCCCGCGCGCGTCGGCCGTCGCCGTCGCGTGGGACGGCGAGGTCGCCACGGTGCGGGCCGGGCACCGCTCGGTCGCGAACGCCGCCGAGCGGCCGCTCGTGAGCCTGCTGTGGCCGGCCCCTCCCGGCGAGCGGTTCGCGCTGCTCGTCGACGGCGAAGTGGCCGAGGTCCGCCCCGACGACATCCCGGACGACGCGACCGGGCGCTCGGCCAAGCCCGGCGGCTTCGTCGTCGTCCGGGCGACGGGCGGCATCCTGCACGTCGTGGCCCGCTCGCACTCCTGACCCGGCCGGCCGGTCGGGCCGTCGGCGGTACGCCGACGGCCGAACCGGCCCGCGACCGTTCCGGCCGGCCCCCGTGAGCACCTACCGTCGTGAGGGTCACCCCGGGAAGGAGCGCGCCGTGCCCGAGCAGAGATCCGCCCTGGACCCGTTGTGGCGCACCGTCGTCGGTGCCGTCCTGCGCGACGAGCGGCACCGCCAGGGCCGCACGCTCCAGCACGTCGCCGATGCCGCGGGCGTCTCGGTGCCCTACCTCTCCGAGGTCGAGCGCGGCCGCAAGGAGGCCTCGTCGGAGATCCTCGCCGCCGTCGCCGGGGCCCTCGAGCTGCGTCTGGTCGACCTGCTCGGCCGGGCCCACGCCCTGCTCGCCGGTGCCTTCCGCACGCTCGACCTCACGGCCGGCCCGGTCGGCCGGGTCGGCCCGGCAGCCGCTCCGCACCTGCCCTCGAACGACTACCGGGCCTCGGTCACCCTCCTGGCGGCCTGAGCCTCACGACGCCCGCGCGGCGTCCCGCACGCCCGGCCGCCGCACGATGACGTCGTCCGCGAGGCCGTACTCGACGGCCTCGCGCGAGGTGAAGACGCGGTCCCGGTCGAGGTCGCGGCGCAGCCGCTCGACGTCCTGGCCGGTGTGCCGGCTGAGCACCTCCTCGACGGCGGAGCGCACCCTGAGGATCTCGCGGGCCTGCAGCGCCAGGTCCGAGACCGTGCCCTCGCCCTGGCTCGACGGCTGGTGCAGCAGCATCCGCGCGTGGTCGAGGACGAACCGCTTGCCGGGCGCCCCGGACGCCAGCAGCACCGCGGCGGCCGACGCGGCCTGCCCCATGCAGAACGTCGACACGTCCGGGCGGACGAACTGCATCGTGTCGTAGATGGCCATCGCCGCGGTGAGCGAGCCGCCGGGGGAGTTGATGTAGAGCCCGATCTCGGCGTCCGGGTTCTCCGACTCCAGGTGCAGGAGCTGGGCCATGACGACGTTCGCGACGCCGTCGTCGATCTGCGTCCCGAGGAAGATGATCCGCTCGGAGAGCAGCCGGCTGAAGACGTCGAACGCCCGCTCCCCGTTCGGTGTCCGCTCGATGACGGTCGGGATCGTGTAGCTCATGGACCCGCCGTTCATGGATGCAGCGCTCATGCCAGCCCCACCTTCCGGCGCGCGGTCGTCGGCCGGACGTCGGTGAGCCCGGCCACGACCTGGTCGACCATCCCGTACTCGCAGGCCTGCTCCGCGGTGAACCAGCGGTCCCGGTCGCTGTCCTGCGCGACGGTCTGCTCCGTCTGCCCGGTGTGCATTGCGATGAGCCGCTGCATGACGGTCTTCGTGTGCTCGAGGTTCTCGGCCTGGATGGCGATGTCGGACGCCGTGCCCCCGATCCCGGCCGAGGGCTGGTGCATCATGATCCGCGCGTGCGGCAGGCTCGACCGCTTGCCCGCGGTGCCCGCGCAGAGCAGGAACTGCCCCATGCTCGCGGCGATCCCCATCGCGAGCGTCGAGACGTCGTTCGGGATGAGCTGCATCGTGTCGTAGATCGCCAGACCCGCGGTCACGGAACCGCCGGGGGAGTTGATGTACAGGCTGATGTCCGTGCGCGGGTCCTCCGCCGAGAGCAGGAGGAGCTGCGCGCAGATCCGGTTGGCGACGGCCTCGTCGACCGCGGTGCCGAGCACGATGATCCGCTCGTGGAGCAGCCGTGCGGTCAGCAGGTCGTCGTGGCGCAGGTCCGCGCCGGGTGACTCGAGGGTCGTGGACCCGAACGGTACGGGCATGGGTTCCTCCGCGGTGCTGCTGCCGTGGGCGCCACCGGGGCGGTGACGTCGTGTGCAGCCATCGTGCGGAGCGCTCCCGGCCCGCCGGAACCCTTTCTGCCCCAGGCAGATCCGCTCTGGGCGCAGCCGCCGCCGGCGGTGCGGTCAGATCGTGTTGAAGACCGTGAGCAGCTTCTCCGCGGTCGGGCCGCCGACGACGCCGGGGGCCATCTTGTTCATCATGTAGCTGAAGACCGTCCGGCGGGCGGCGTCGACGACGACCATCGACCCGCCCCAGCCGCCCCAGAAGCAGACCCGGCCGTTGTCAGCGACGTAGGGCACCGTTTCGCTGGGCAGCCCGTACCCGAGCCCGTGCCGGACAGGGACCCCGAGGACGACGTCCACGCCCTCGGCCTGCACCGCGAAGATCCGGTCGACCGTCTCCGGCGACAGCAGCCGGACGCCGTCCAGCGCGCCGCCGTTCGCGACGACCGACTGGACGCGGGCGACCGACCGCGCATTGCCGTGCCCGTTCGCGCCGCCGATCTCGGCCCGCCGCCACTCGGCCGTGTTCGCGAAGTCCGCACCGACCGGCGGCCCGGTGAAGGTCTTGTACATCGGCGAGGCCGGGTCGAGCGTCGCGAAGTCGAACGGCAGCGGCGGCGGCGGCAGCACCGGCGTGACCCGGGCGTCGTGCTCCGGCGCGAGCCCGATGTGGAAGTCCGCGCCGAGCGGCCCGGCGACCTCCTCGGCGAAGAACGTGCCGAGGCTGCGGCCCGTCACCCGCCGCACGACCTCCCCGACGAGGTGCCCGTGGACGAGCGCCTGGTACCCGACGACGCTGCCCGGCGCGAACCAGGGTGCCTGCGCCGCAAGGATCTTCGCGCTCTTGTCCTGGTCGTAGACGTCCTCCTGGACGACGGGCTGCTCCCAGCCGCAGACGCCGGAGGTGTGGCTGAGGACGTGCCGGACGAGCACACCCTCCTTGCCGTTCTGGGCGAACTCGGGCCAGTAGGTGGCGACGGGTGCGTCCGGGTCGACGAGCCCGCGGTCGACGAGCATGAGCGCGACGAGCCCGGTCATGGTCTTCGTCGTCGACCAGGTGTTGACGATCGTGTCCTGCTGCCAGGGCGTCGTCCGGTCGGCGTCGGCCCAGCCGCCCCAGAAGTCGGCGACGAACTCGCCGTCCACCGTCACCGCGACGCTCGCACCGAGGTCGGAACCGTCGTCAAGGGTCGCCGACAGGACGTCGGCGAGGCGCTCGTAGGGACCGTTCGCGAAACCCCGGATCTCGGCCATGCGCGCTCCTCGGCAGCCCGGCGGCGTTGCCGGTGCCTGGACCGTAGATCGTGCGGACGGCGGAGGCAATGGTCCGCCGGGTCCGCCGATCGACGGACGACGCCGGGCGCGGCACGTGGCAGCGTGATCTCCGTCGTCCGGTCCGGGCGACCCGAGCGACCCGAGCCACTGCGAGCGATGCGTGAGGTGCCTGCGATGACCGACCCGACCGGCGGGCGGACGACGGACGGTCCCGGCCCGGGCAGGTGGCGGCGGTACGGCGTCCCGCTGCTCGTCATGCTGCCGTGGTTCTTCGGGTTCCTCGGCCTGTACGGCGGCGTCCAGGCGCTCGCCCTGGCCGCGGACGCCTCGCCGGTGCCGGCACTGGTCTGGCCGGCCGCGCTGCTCGGTGCCGCCGCCTTCGCCGCGGTGTACGTCGCCCTGACCCGGTGGATCGAGAAGCGGCCGGCGACCGAGCTCGCCCTCGGGCCCGCCCCGCGCGAGCTGGCGCTCGGCCTCGTCGTCGGGGCGGCCGCCTTCAGCCTCGCGCTCGGGGCCCTCGTGCTCGGCGGGCTCTACACGGTCCGCGGCGGCAGCGGGCTCGGGGCGACCGGCACCGCGTTCGCCGTCGGCGTCGTCTCCGGGGTCGGCGAGGAGATCCTCTTCCGCGGCATCCTGTTCCGCCGGCTGTCCCTCGTCGTCGGCACGTACGGCGCCCTCGCCGGCTCCGCGGTGCTCTTCGGCGCCGCCCACCTCGCCAACCCCGGCGCGACCGTCTGGGGCGCGCTCGCGATCGCCGTCGAGGCCGGTCTCATGCTCGGCCTGGCGTACGTCGTCACGGGCCGGCTCTGGCTGCCGATCGGGCTGCACGCGGCGTGGAACTACGTGCAGGGCGGGGTGTTCGGGGTCGCCGTCTCGGGCAACGACATCGGCGGCAGCGTGTGGTCGTCGGCGCCGGTCGCCGGCCGGGACGCGCTCACCGGGGGCGGGTTCGGTGTCGAGGCCTCGCCCGCCGCGGTCGTCGTCTGCCTCGCCGTGTCGGCCGTGCTGTGGGTGACGGCCCGGCGCCGGGGCCTCGTCGTCCCGCCGGCCTGGCGGCGCGGCGCGGACGGCGGCGGCCCGGCCGCCGGTCAGACCGTGAGCAGCACCTTGCCGATGTGATCCGAGGCCTCGACGAGGGCGTGCGCGCGGGCGGCCTCGGCGAGCGGGATCCGGGTGTGGACGACGGGCCGCACGACGCCGTCGGCGACGAGCGGCCAGACGTGCTCGCGGACGCTCGCGACGATCGTCGCCTTCTCCGCGGCGGGCCGGGAGCGCAGCGTCGTCGCGAGCACCGCCGCGCGCTTGCGGAGCAGGGTGCCGAGGTCGAGCTCGGCCTTCGTGCCGCCCTGGAGGCCGATGACGACGAGCCGGCCGGCGGTCGCGAGGACGTCGACGTTGCGGCCGAGGTACTTCGCGCCCATGTTGTCGAGGACGACGTCCGCGCCGCGGCCGCCGGTCGCCTCCCTGACGACCTCGACGAAGTCCTGCTCCCGGTAGTTCACGAGGATCGTCGCGCCGAGCGCCTCGCAGGCGGCGAGCTTGGCCGCCGAGCCGGCGGTCACCGCGACGGTGGCCCCGACCTGGCGGGCGAGCTGGATCGCCATCGTGCCGATCCCGCTCGAGCCGCCGTGCACGAGGAGCGTCTCGCTGGGCCGCAGACCGGCGAGCATGAAGACGTTGCTCCACACGGTGCACGTCACCTCGGGCAGCGCGGCGGCGTCCACGAGGGAGACGCCCTCCGGCACCGGGAGCAGCTGACCGGCGTCCACCGCGACCTTCTCGGCGTAGCCGCCGCCCGCGAGCAGCGCGCAGGCCTCGTCGCCGACGGCCCAGCCCTCGACGCCCTCGCCGACCTCGACGACGGTGCCGCTCGCCTCGAGGCCCGGGTGCTCGGGCGCGCCGGGCGGCGGCGGGTAGTGGCCCATCCGCTGCATGATGTCCGCCCGGTTCACGGCGGAGGCCGCGACGGCGAGCACGACCTGGCCGGGGCCCGCGACGGGGTCCGGCACCTCCTGCAGGGAGAGGACCTCGGGCCCTCCGGGTGCGGTGACGACGACGGCCAGCATGGGTCGACCCTATGGCCGGGGTGCGACCGGTGCCGCCCCGGGACGCGCGCCCCTGTCCGCCGCCCGGCGGTGCGGTCCGTCCGTTCTGAGGACCGGCCGCCGGGCCGCAGACCAGGCGCGAGGTCGGTCACCCGGAGCCGCCCCGCACACGAGCCCTGCCCCCAGGACCACGCGCGACGTCGGTTCCGCCCCGTCCCGGCCCGCCTGTCGCGTGTGAGGTGTCGACGGGCACCGGGTGACCGGCCTTCACATCCACCCGCCGGCCGAGGCCGCCGGGTCGATGCCGCACATCAGATAGTAGGTGATATGGATGGCCGGGGCGTCCCCCGTTCGGCCCTGTCGGCCCCACGACCCGGCTGGTCATGGAACGCTTCACCCCTGTGAGATGGGGGGCGCGATGACCGAAGACTCCCCCGGTCGCCGGTCGAGGGCGGAAGCCGGCGAGCAGACCCGGGCCTCCCTGCTGGCTGCCGGTGCCGAGCTCCTGCGCGAGCAGCCGGTCGGCCGCATCCTCGACCAGGTCACGGCCCCCGAGGTCGCCCGCCGGGCGGGCCGGACGATCGGCGCGTTCTACCACCACTGGAACGACCAGGACTCCTACCGGCACGACCTGCTCACGTGGGTGCTGTCGCCCGAGATCCTCCCGACGGCGGAGACCGTCTCGGACGTCACCGGGGCGCTCGAGGTGCTCGACGCCCCGGACGAGATCGTCCGCCGCAACGCGCGCGCGAACATGGTCGCCGGCCTGGACCGCCCCGAGCTCGCGCTCACCCTCGCGTTGTCGGCGCTCGCCCGCCGCGACGACGCGACCCGCCGGCTCCTGCACCACCAGTACACCGTGCTCAACGAGTCCCTCGAGCCGCTCTACGTGTCGCTGTTCGCGGCGTACGGCTGGGTCCCGCGCCCGCCCTTCACCGTGCACACCTTCTCGACCGTCATCACCGCGCTGGTCGAGGGCCTCGTGATCCGGCACGTCGCGGACCCGGAGGCGGTCCCGATGACGCTCCCGGACGAGGACGGCACACCCCGCGACCCGGCGGACGACGCGGCCTGGGACCTCTTCAGCGCCGTCGTCCTCGCCCTGCTCCCGATGATGACGATGCCCGTGGACGCCGCCACCCGCAGCGGGCAGGACGCGTCGGGCCCGCTCGGCACCGACCAGGACGTCCGCGACCTCGTCCGGGGCATCTGGGCGGCATGGCGCGACGGGGCCGGCACCCCGGACGGCGTCAGCCCAGCAGGCTGAGCGCGGCCCGGACCTCGTCGGGCACCGGCACCGGGCGGTGGGAGACCCGGTCGACGTAGACGTGCACGAAGCGGCCGGCGGCGGCGGGTTCGTCGGAGCCTTCACCGAAGAGGGCGAGCCGGTAGACGACGCTGCTCGAGCCGACCTTCTCCAGGCCGAGGCCGGCGGTGACCGTCTCCGGGAACCGCAGCTCGGCGAGGTACCGGCAGCCGGTCTCGACGACGAGCCCGATCGCGGGCAGCGTGCGGATGTCGGTGCCGCTCGCCTCGATGAGCCAGCCGTTCACGGCGGTGTCGAACATGAGGTAGTGCACGACGTTGTTCACGTGGCCGTACGTGTCGTCGTCCGACCAGCGCGTCGGCAGCGCGCGCAGCACCCGGAAGTCGTTGCGCCGCAGGGCCTTCGGATCGTCGTCGCAGCGTTCGGCGAGGGTCGGCCGCATCGCGGTGCGGCCCTCAGACCCCGAGGTCGACGGCGTCGATCTGCTGCCGGAGCTCGGCGAGCTGCTCGTCGATGTCCGCGCGCTCGCCGCGGCTGAAGCGGCGCACCTGCAGGTCGAGCACCGCCGTCGCCTGCTCGGCGTCGAGGTCGAGCAGCGCGCCGACCCGGGCGACGGCGTCCGCCCGGTCCTCGGACTCCGCGACGGCGCCGCACACCTCGAGCCAGCGCGGCAGCGCCGCGGCCACCCCCGCGAAGACGTGCTCCTGGAGCCGCAGGTTGTGCAGGAGCCTGTCCTTGGCGCGTCGAACGTCGTCCGTCATGGGTCGAGCATGGCCCACCGCCACGGGTCGGCGGGCGGGGAGTGACCTTCCGGTGACCTGCTCAGCGCGTGATCACGAGCACGGCGGTCGCGAGCACGAGCATCGGGACCACGCACGCGAGCCCTTCGGCGGCGAACCGCAGCGCGCTGATCCGCACCCCCCGGGCCCGGCACCGCGAGCGCCACAGCAGCGTCGCGAGCGAGGCCCAGACCGTGACGAGCGGGCCGGCGTTCGTGCCGACGACGAGGGCGAGGAGGCGGGTCGGGTCGCTGCCCGGCCCGGCGTGCACGGCGCCCTCGACGGCGAGGTAGGCGGGCAGGTTGTTGACGACGTTGCTCGACACGGCGCCGGTCGCCGTGACCCGCAGCGCGTCGACGAACCCGGACGGCGCGACGGCACCGGCGGTGCCGGCGGCGTCCCGGAGCAGCGTCGCGAGCCCGTGCTCGTCGAGGGCGGCGACCACGAGGAAGATCGACACCGTCGTGACGACGAGACCGACCGGCGCGAGACCGGTCGTGAGCGCCTCGCGACGGCGCAGGCCGAACGCGGCGAGCAGGACGACGGCCGCCGCCCCGGCAGCGGCCCACGGCGGGGCCCCGGCCGCGACGGCGACCCCGAGCCCGGCGCAGACGAGCCCGGCGAGCCGCAGCAGCGGGACGTCGTCCACCTCGGTGCCGCCGGGGGCCGCGACGGCGTAGCGGCCGCCCAACTCGCGCCGGTGCAGCAGCCACAGCACCGCGACCGGGACGGCGACGCACACGAGCGCGGGCGCCCAGAGCTGCCCGGCCCAGCGGGCCGCGCTCCAGCCGACCCGTTCGACGGCGAGCAGGTTCGTCAGGTTGGAGACGGGCAGCAGCAGGGACGCCGTGTTCGCCAGCCACACCGTCGTCATCGCGAACGGCACCGGCGACAGCCCGAGCCGCGCGGCGAGCGCGAGGACGACCGGGGTGAGCAGCACCGCGGTCGTGTCGAGCGAGAGCAGCACGGTCGTCGCCGTCGCGAGGGCGACGACGAGCAGCCACAGCGCGAGCACCCGGCCGCGGGCCAGCCGGGCCGCCCGGGCCGCCGCGACCTCGAAGAGCCCCGCGGCGTCGGCGAGCTCGGCGACGACGGTCACGGCGACGAGGAAGGCGAGGACGGGCCAGATCCGCTCGAGGGTCGCCACGGCGTCCGGCCACGGCAGGAAGCCCGTGGCGACCGCGAGCACGGCCGCCAGCCCGAGGGCGGGGGTCACCGCGGGTCGAGCAGGGCCGCGGCGACGGCGAGGTCCTCGGGGCTGTCCAGGTCGAGCGCCTCACGGGTGTCGACCGGGACCACGGCGACGGTCAGGGTGTCGAGCACCGAGCGCATCGAGCGGCCGTCGACGGGAGCGGCGGCCAGCGCCGTCCGCAGCGCCGCGAGCCGGTACGTGCCGAGCAGCGGCTGCCACCGGCCCAGCGGGTCCTCGCCGAGAACGGCGTCGAGGGTGCTGCCGGCGTGCAGGGCCCGCGTCGTCCGGTCCAGGGCCGGCCCGCCGAACGGGACGTCCCCGGCGACGACCGCGACGACGTCGACGTCGGCCGGCAGCGCGGCCAGCCCGGCCGCGAGACCGGCGACCGGCCCGCCGCCGGGCGGCTCCTCGCGGACCAGCCGGGCGCCCGCCGCGGTGAGCCCGCCGGCCGCCGGGTGGTCGGCCGGGGCGACGACGACGACGGGGACACCTGCCCCGAGGACGGCGCGGGCGCCGTCCACCGCATGGAGGACGACGGCCCGCCCCGCGAGCACGGCGGCGGTCTTGTCGCGGCCGCCCCAGCGTCGCGCGGAACCACCGGCGAGCACGACCACGGCCGTGCGTCCGGTGGAGCCGCCGTCACCGGCTGCTCCGGACGGGTGCGGGGCGGACGTGATCGGCACGGACCCAGTGTCGCGGCCGTGTCGAGCCGTGCCAGCGCAGTCGCCCGGACGGCGGACACCCGCCTGCGACGCCCGGGTGAACCTCGCCCGGAACCCCTCGATGATCGCCGGCCGGATGCCGATGAAGGCCCGACACCCGGTGTGCCCTTCCACATCGCGGTGCTGCGGCGAGGGGAGCTGACGTCCTGCATGCTTCGACACCTGGGCATCCGGTGGAAGGTCCTCGCCGTCCTCGCACTGCCGGTGCTCGCGATGGCTGTCGCCTCCGGGGCGGTCGCCGTCACCGCCCTCTCGGATGCTGCGGCGGCGCAGCGCGCGGGCCGGCTCTCGGCGGCCGGTGACGGCTTCGGCCGGGTCGCCGCGTCGCTCCAGCAGGAGCGGCTCACGTCGTTGCAGGTGCTCGGCGGCGACCTGTCCGCTCGGGCGGCGCTCACCGCGGCCCGGGAGCGCACCGACGCCGACGTCTCCGCACTCAACCTCGCGCTCGTGACGTCGGACGTGTCCGCCCTGTCGGCGGGAGCCGCGGCCGCGGTCGACCGGTCCCAGCAGGCGCACACCCGGCTGCGGGGCGTCCGGGACGGCATCGACGCCGGCACGGTCGACGCCGCGCTCGCCGAGCAGATCTACACCGACGTCGTCCGCACGGACGTCGACCTCCCCGGCGGCATCGCCGAGGGCCTCACGGACCGGGCGCTCGCGCAGCCGCTCACGGTCGCCTCCCTGCTCGGCCGGGTCGGCGAGGCCGCGTCCCGGGAGCAGCTCGCCGGTCTCGCGATGATCCGCGGCGGCACCCCGACCGGCGCCCAGCAGCGCGACCTCGCGATCGCCGTCCTCGACGAGGACCGCACGATCGAGGAGGTGCGCGCGCACGGGACGTCGTCCCAGATCACCGCCCTCACCGCGGCCCTCACGTCCGGCCGCGTCACCGACGCCGACCTCGGCCGGCTGCGGACGGCGCTCGCGGGCGCCGGCACGTCGGAGCAGGTCCCGGTCACCGAGGCCGACTGGGTCTTCACGACGGGGCAGCGCGCCGAGCAGCTCCGGCAGGTGGCCCACCTGGTGTCGGCGACCGCCTCGACCCAGGCCGAGGAGCGGGTCGCCGCGGCCCGGCTCCGGGCGGCGGTCGCGCTCGGCTCCGTCGTCGCGCTCGTCGGGGTGAGCGTGCTCCTCGCGCTCGTCCTCTCGCGGCGGATCACGGCGCCGCTGCGCCGGCTCACGGACGACGTCACGCGGCTGGCCTCCGAGCTCCCCGGGATCGTCGGGAAGGTCGCGACCGGCCAGGAGGTCACGCTCCCTGATGTCGTCGTCGACGGCACCGACGAGGTGGGCGCGCTCGCGCTCGCGTTCCGGTCGGTCAACGCGACGACCCTCGAGGTCGCCCACGAGCAGGCCGGTCTGCGGGCGGCCGTCGCCGACATGTTCGTCAGCGTCGCGCGCCGCAACCAGGTGCTGCTCTCCCGCCAGCTCGCCTTCATCGACCAGCTCGAGCGCACCGAGGAGAGCCCGGAGAGCCTGGAGAACCTCTTCCGGCTCGACCACCTCGCGACCCGGATGCGCCGCAACGCGGAGTCGCTGCTCGTCCTCGCCGGGGCGGACGGCGGCCGCCGGCTCCGGGCGCCGATGCCGCTGTCGGACGTCGTCCGCACCGCGGTGAGCGAGATCGAGCACTTCGACCGGGTGCGGCTCAACGTCATGGCGGACCCGCCCGTCGTCGCGCACCTCGCGCTGCCCGCGGCGCACCTCGTCGCGGAGCTCGTCGAGAACGCGGCGGCCTTCTCCGACCCGGGTGCGCCGGTGCTCGTGGAGACCCGCGCGACGGTGGACGGCGTCCGGGTCAGCGTCCGGGACTCGGGGATCGGGCTGTCCGGCGCAGAGCTGGCCGACGCCAACGCGCGGCTCGCGAACGGCGGCGTCGCGGACGTCGTCGGCAGCCAGCGGCTCGGCTTCTTCGTCGTCGCCCGGCTCGCCGCGAAGATCGGTGCACGGGTGCACCTGGCGGCCGGGGCCGGCGGCGGCACCGTCGCCCACGTCGACCTCGGTGCCGTCGTCTTCGTCGCCGGGACCGTCGAGGGGGTCGTGGACGACACGGCCGGCGCCGCGCCCGACGGCCCCGGGGAGAGCCCTCGCGACGGCGCTGCCGACGACCTGGCCGACGGACTCGCCGACGACCTGACCGACGGCAGGTGGACCCCGGCCGGACCCGTTGTCCCGCAGCCGGTCCCGGTCGCGGCCGGGACCGCCCAGAACGCGACCCGCGCGGGCGCCGAGCCTGCCGACGCCGGCACGGACCTGCCCGCGCTGCGGCTCGTCGTCGACCTCGAGGCCGGCACCAGCGCGGTCGTCGAGCCGGCCGAGGCAGCGGCGGCCCCCGCCGTGGCGGAGGACGAGGCCGAGGACGACGACGTCGTCCCGCTCTCCCCGCCGGAGCCGACAGAGGTCTACCTGGCCGGACTCGCACCGCTCGAGCGCGCGGCGGACGAGGCGGACGCAGGGCTCGAGGTCGGTGACGAGATCGTGGACGAGGCTGCGGACGAGGTCGTCGCGGAGGCCGCGGCGGAGCCCGTCGAGCAGCAGCCGGCCCTGGCCGCCCCCGCCGACCCCGAGCCCGTGCCGCTCGCGGCGTACGACCCGCTGACCGACCCGGACTTCGTCGTCGACCACGGCCCGGCCCTGTTCGCCGAGGGCCTCGGGCTGCCCGAGTCGTTGCCCGAGCCGCTGCCCGAGCCGACCGTCGGACCGTCGCCCGAGCCCATGAGGTCGCCGCTCGTCCGGGTGCTCCCCGACGAGGACGTCCCGCCGGCGCCTGTCCCGGCGGCCGCGCAGACGCCCGACCCCGCCGCCGAACGCACCCCCGAACCTGCCCCCGCCCCCGCGCCCGACGCCGCTCCCGGGGCGGCGCCGCCGGCCGGGCTGAGCGTCCCGCTCGGCGCGATGACCGTCGACATCCTCCCGGCCGGCCACCAGCACCGCGGCGGCCTCCTGCGCGGCCGCCGGGCCAAGGCCGCCGACGCCCGGGGCCGCGCGCCCGAGCGGCCGGCGGACGTGCCCGCCGAGCTCGTCCGGCGGGCGGTGACCTCCGAGGAGCCCCCGAGCCGGCGGGCGATCCGGGAGGGGATCGGCTGGCTCCCGCCGGAGTCGCCGGACCTGTTCCCCGGCAAGGACGCCGCCCCCGCCCGACCGTGGGCCCGGGGCGAGGACCAGGACGAGGAGCGGCTGCGGCACGCGATCACGTCCGAGGCGCTCAACGAGCTGAGCCGGCTCTCGTCGTACAGCCCGACGACCGTCCACACGGCCCCCGCCGAGTCGCTGACCCGGCGGACGCCGGCCCCCGCACCGGCGCCGACCCCCGCGCCGTCCGCGCCGCCGATGTCGGCCGGCCCCGCCGCGGAGGTGCCGGAGCTGCAGGGCCACGGCCACCACGGGTTGCAGCCGCCGGAGACGTTCGCCGCCGAGGCGCTCGCGGCGCCGCTGTTCGGCAACCACCCGCCGGAGCGGTTCGCCGAGCCCGGTGCGCCGGTCCCCGACCCGGCACCGGCCTCCGGACTGCCCTCGCGGGTCCGCCGCGGGGCGGCGCCCGAGGCCGCCGCGACCGCGCTCCCGCCGCGGCCGCGCACCGCGGACGGCGTCCGTTCGACCGTCGCCGGCTTCACCGACGGGGTGCGTCGGGCACGGCGGGTCCCGGTCCCGGAGCACGACGCATGACCGGGCGCGCAGCCGCACCAGAACCGTCCGCAGCGCCAGAGCAGGAACCGACGGCACCGACGACCCGGAGGACGCGACCGTGACCCAGCTGAGCACCGAGGCGGCCACCTTCGGCTGGCTGCTCGACAACTTCGTCCGCGGCGTCCCCGGCGTCCGCCACACCCTCGCCGTCTCCGCGGACGGGCTGCTCATGGCGATGTCCGACGAGCTCGACCGCACGAGCGGCGACCAGCTCGCCGCGATCGTCGCCGGGCTCTCGAGCCTGACCCGCGGCGCCGCCCGGCAGCTCGGTGCCGGCGAGGTCCGGCAGTCGATCGTCGAGATGGACGCCTCGTTCCTGCTGCTCATGACGATCTCCGACGGGTCCGTCCTCGCGGTCGTCGCCGACGCGACGTCGGACGTCGGGCTCGTCGGGTACGAGATGGCCCTCCTCGTGAGCCGCACGGAGACGACGCTCACCCCGCAGCTCGTCTCCGAGATGCGCGCCCACCTCCCGGTCGCCGGCCCGACCCGCGCGGTCGTCGGGGGCTGATCCGCCGATGAGCCCCTTCCCCCGTGACGCCCGCGCCGAGCACCGTGACGGCGACGACGAGGCCGTGGACGCGCCGTCGGTCCGGCCGTACATGGTGACCGGCGGCCGGACCCGGCCCAGTGGCGACGACCTGCCCATCGAGGCGCTCGTCGAGTGCCTCGTCGTGCCGACGGACCCGGCGGGCGGTCCGGCCGTGCCCGGC
>JACRAB010000519.1 GCA_016213575.1 Actinomycetota bacterium | reverse complement strand
GGAGGCGAGCAGGGCCACAACCGGCGGGTGCCCGCCTGGCTCGTCGAGACCGAGGACGTGTGGGGCGAGGCGACCATGGTCACGCCCGCCGTCATCGGCGAGGACCCGCAGCAGCAGCGACGCTGACCTGCCCGCCGGGCCCCGCGTCCTGCCTCGTCCACGTCCCACTCCCACCACCCCGGAGGTCGCCCTGGCCGAGCCCACGGTCGGACGCAGCGCGAGCCCGTTCGAAGCCGACGCCTGGAAGGGGCCGGGCGACGGCTTCGGCTCTCCCGCCGCGCCCACGCCCGCGCCTGCGGCCGCGGCCGCGGGCGGGTTCCTCGTCGACCCCCACCAGGTGGAGACGCTGGCGGGAAGGATCGGCGAGCTGCCGGTGCACGCCCTGCGCACGCGGCAGGCGCTGGTGCGGACGATGGACGGCATGCCGCCCGGTGTCTTCGGGCTGGTGGCGGCGTCCAACGACGCCTTCATGGCGTACCGCCGACGGGTCGGGGCGGCCAACACCGAGCTGGAGGCGGCCGACCTGGAGCTCCAGGAGCTGTCGGAGGCGCTCGGTGAGACGGTGAAGAGCTACCGCTGGGCCGACACCGAGGCCGCGCAGGAGTACGCGCGCGTCAACAAGGCGTTCAGCAGGACGCAGGGCGGCAGCGCACCCTCGGCGCCCGGTCAGTGACCCGGTCCCGCCGGGCGTCGCAGGACGAGGGCCCGGGTCACCAGCTGCCGTAATCCGTGCCGGTGTCGTCGGTCGGGCGGCCGCGCTGCGTACCGTCGTCCAGCTGCGCGAGAACCTGGTCGAACGGCCGGGTGTCGGGCATGACCTCGGCGTAGCGGTCCCGGGCCAGCGTGACGGCCCGACGGACGCCGTCGTTGACAGCCTCCAGCACGACCGCGCCGAGGGTGCCCGCGTCGTAGTAGCGCACGGCGTCGGGGTCGATGCTGATGTCGGTGATCTGACCCGTGCCGCGCACCGTGACGTTGACCATCCCGTTGCCGGCCCGGCCGGTCACCGTGGAGACGCCGATCTCGCGCTGGACGTCCTGGATCTGCTGGGCCTGCACCTGCGCCTGCTGCACCATCGCCGCGAGCCGGCGGTCGAGGTCGCCGTCCACTCCTCGCCTCCTTCGCGCTGGCCGCCGGTCCGGCCGTCTGCCGTGCGGGGCCGTGGCCCTGCCCCGTCAGTGTGCCCCGAGGAGCCTGCGGCTCAGACCTCCAGGACGGTAGAAATCCCCGCAGCCGATGGTCCGGCGCCCGTGCCCGCGCCGGGGAGTTCAATGGCGGGGTGCGCCGACCGCGATGGCTGAGCCGCACCCTCGTCGTGCTCACGCTCGTCTCCCTGACCCAGGACGCGGCGAGCGAGCTGCTGTACCCGTTGCTGCCGCTGCTGCTCACCGGCGTGCTCGCCGCACCGCCGGTCGTCCTCGGGCTGGTCGAGGGCGCGGCCGAGGTCACCGCCGGGCTCAGCCGCTACGTCGCGGGCCGGTGGTCGGACCGGCGCGGGCGCAAGGTCTTCATCGGGGCCGGCTACGGGCTCGCGGCGGTCGGCAAGGCGGTCGTCGCGGCGGCGACGGTGTGGCCGGTCGTGCTCGTGGGCCGGGTCGTCGACCGGCTCGGCAAGGGCGTGCGGTCGGCGCCACGGGACGCGCTCATCGCGGCCTCGGTGCCGCCGGAAGCGCTCGGCCGGGCGTTCGGGTTCCATCGCGCGGGCGACAGCCTCGGTGCGGTGATCGGGCCGCTGCTCGGGCTGCTCGCGCTCGCGGCGACGGACGGCGACCTGCACCGCGCGCTCTGGTGGCCAGTCGCCCCGGCGACCCTGTCGGCCCTGCTCGTGCTGCTCGTCACGGAGCGCCGCCCGGCGCCGGACCCGGTGCCGGACCCGATGCCGGAAGCGGCACCCGCCGCGTCCGACGTCCGCGGCGCGCCGCCTGCGCCGCACCGACCCGTGACGGCTCTGCCGCAACGGTTCTGGCGGGTCGCCACGGTGCTCGTCCTGTTCGCGGCGGTGAACTTCCCCGACACGCTCGTGCTGCTGCGCGTCATGGAGCTGGGCAGCTCGACGACCCAGGTCGTCCTCGCGTACGTCCTCTTCAACACCGTCTACACGCTCGGCTCCTACCCGGCGGGCCGGCTCGCGGACACGCTGCCGCCGGCCGTCGTCTACGGCGCCGGACTCGTCGCGTTCGCGGTCGCCTACGCCGGTCTCGGGCTCGTGGACGGCGGTCCCTGGGTGTTCGTGCTCGTCGCGGTCTACGGGCTGTTCCCGGCGTTCACGGACGGCGTCGGCAAGGCCTGGGTGTCCTCGCTCGTGCCGGACGGCGTCCGCGGGCGCGCACAGGGCGTCTTCCAGGGCCTCACGAGCGGCGCCGTCCTCGTCGCGGGCCTGTGGGCGGGGCTGCTGTGGGACCTCGGGCCGGGGCAGGGGGTCGTGCCGCTCGTCGTCTCGGGGGGTCTCGCCGCGACCTGCGCCGGCTGGCTGCTCGCACGCGGCAGGATGGCGGCATGAGCCAGGAGCAGTTCGTCATGACCCCGATCGGCCACGTCGTCGGCGGCCGCACGGCCGCGATCGACGACGACTGGGGCGGCGAGCGTGCGGTGATCCAGCTCGACGCCACCCGGTTCGACCCCGACGCGACCCTCGGCCTCGAGGAGTTCTCGCACATCGAGGTCGTCTTCGTGTTCCACCTCGTCGACGAGGAGATCGTCGAGACCGGCTCCCGGCACCCCCGCGGCCGTGAGGACTGGCCTCGCGTCGGGATCATCGCGCAGCGCGCCCGCAACCGGCGCAACCGGCTGGGCCTGTCCCGCTGCCGGCTGCTCGCCGTCGACGGCCTCCGGCTGTCGGTCGAGGGGCTCGACGCCATCCACGGCACCCCCGTGCTCGACGTCAAGCCGTACATGAGCGAGTTCGCGCCGCGCGGGGAGATCCGTCAGCCGGCCTGGTCGCACGAGCTCATGGCGCGGTACTGGTCGCTCGGCGACGCCTGAACGCCCGGGCTCTTCCCCGGAGCACGTTCTCGGCGGATCATCGAGAGACAGGGCTATCGGAAGAGGTGATGTCGGACGTGTTCTTCCGGGACAAGAAACCGAGCAGCGGTGACATGGTCACGTTCTCGCGGAACGCCCGCGGTGCGAAGGCGGGCGACAAGGCGGTCGTCCGCCGGATCCGCGAAGGGCTGATCTTCGGCTACTACATGGACGTGGTGGACACCAAGGGACGGCGCCGCACGGGTGTCGACCCACGGGACATCTTCCCTCTGTGATCCAGGGGTAGGGCCAGCCCCCCGCACGGACGGTGGCCGGCCGGATGTCCGGGCCGGTCACCGTCCGCTGCACTGGACGGATGACGACCTCCGGTCTGCGCAGAGCTGCTGCGGCACAACAGGTCCCTCAGTTCACGCGCGGCGGCGTGCTCGCGGTCTGGGCCGCGGCCGCCGTCCCGATGGGACTGCTGTCCTGGGTCGGGGCACCCCGGCTCGCCGACCGGCTCGACGGCCCGGCCCCGCTCGCGCAGGCGCTGCTGCTGCTCATGACGGCAGGGCTGGTGTGGCAGTTCGTCCTCGTGGCCGTGCTCGTCGCCCGGGAGCGGCGGACCGGGGCCGTCACGAGCCTTCGGGACGCGCTGTGGCTGCGCGGTCCGACGGACGAACGCACCGGGCGGCGGCTGCCGCGCGCCTGGTGGTGGCTGCTCCCGCTGCTCGCCGGGACCGCGCTCTTCCAGCTCGTGCCCTCGCTGCCCCTCCCGGCGGACCGGGATCTCGGGCTGCTCCTGTCGGGCCCGCAGGGCGAGGCGCTCTTCCGCGGTGCCTGGGGCTGGTTCGCCGTGGTCGTCGTCCTCGCCGTCTTCAACACGGTGCTCGGCGAGGAGCTGCTCTTCCGCGGCTTCCTGCTGCCGCGGATGCAGAGCGCGTTCGGCCGCAACGACTGGGTCGCCAACGGGGTGCTCTTCGCGCTCTACCACGTGCACCAGCCGTGGTCGGTGCCCGCGGCCCTCGCCGACACGGTGCTCCTCGCGCTGCCGTCGCGCCGGTTCCGCAGCGCGTGGTTCGGCATCGCCGTGCACAGCGCCCAGAGCGTGCTCTTCGTCGGGCTCACGCTGGCGGTCGTGCTCTCCTGAGGCCGCCCGGCGGGTCAGGCCCGGAGCGGGTCGGGGATGACGTCGGTCCCGAGCCGGAACCGCTCGAGCGCGGGGCCGGCGAGGCGGTCGAGCAGCGACCTGTACAGCGTCTCGGCGGGGACGGCGGGCCAGTCGTCGGGCAGGAAGTCCAGCGGCAGCCTCGGGTCGTCGCGGACGACCTGCAGCCAGTCCGTCCCCAGGACGACGAGGCGGACCAGCGGGTCCGGCCCGGCCTGGACGGGGGCGCCGTCCGCCCAGCGCCCGCGGAAGCCGGTGTAGCGCCGCGCCAGCGCGTCGAGGTCGTACGCCTCGGCGACGAGGCGGCCGGCGTCCGTCGGGCCGGCCGGCGTCCCTTCGAAGACCCGGAGGTGGTCGTCGAGGCCGAGCCCGTCGACGACCGCCGTCACGTCCACCCGGCGCGGGACGACCCAGAGGCCCGCCTGCACCATGCCGAACCCGGCCCAGCCGAGCCGGGCCCGCAGGTCGTGCCGCTCGCGCTGCCAGGTCTCCGGCATGGAGAAGGCGACCACGGTCCACGCGCCGTCCCAGCGCGACGTCGTCGCCACACCGTCGTCGCGGACCCGGGTGCGGCCGCCGACGACCGTGCGCAGGCCGTGCTCGGTGAGCCCGAAGTAGGCCCGCCGGCCGCGCAGCTCGCGCCGGAGCAGCCCGCGCCGGGTCATCCGGGAGAGCGTCGCGCGGGCGGCGGCCTCGCCGACGCCGACCCGGTCGAGCAGGTCGACGACGCTGCTGCTCGCGACGAGCACCCCTTCGTCGGCGACGAAGTCGCCGAAGTACACGAGCAGCACCGACTGCGGCCGCAGCGCGGCCGAGGCCTCGGCGGTCTCGTCGTCGACGCCGGCCCGGTCGGCGGCGCTCGGGGCCCGCACCTCGCTCACCCGTGCACTGTAGAGCGCACGACCAACGTGTGACCATCTGTTGACGGCAGTCATGCCAGTGTCTAACGTCGAGTCATGACCACCGCCGCGGGCCTGCCCGCCTCCGTGCGGGTCGAGGTCGACGGCGAGGTCCTCGTCGTCCTCGTCGACCGGCCGCACAAGCGCAACGCGATCGACGACGAGACGATCCTCGGCCTCGAGCGGGTGTTCCTCGACCCGCCGGACGGCGTCCGCGCGGCCGTGCTCGCGGGCGTCGGCGACCACTTCTGCGCCGGGCTCGACCTCTCCTCGCTCGGCGAGACCTCGGTCGTCGAGGGCGTCCACCACTCGCGGATGTGGCACCGCGTCACCCAGGCGATCCAGCTCGGCCGGCTGCCCGTCGTCAGCGTCCTCAGGGGCGCGGTCATCGGCGGCGGCCTCGAGCTCGCGTCCGCCACCCACCTGCGGGTCGCGGAGCCGTCGGCGTTCTACGCCCTGCCCGAGGGGCAGCGCGGCATCTTCGTCGGCGGCGGCGCCTCGGTCCGGCTGCCCCGCCTCATCGGCGTCGCCCGGATGACCGACCTCATGCTCACCGGCCGCGTCTACGACGCCGCCGAGGGGCACGCCGCGGGCCTCACCCAGTACCTCGTCGCCGAGGGGGAGGGGATGACCACCGGGCTCGAGCTGGCCCGCCGGGCGGCGTCCGTCGCCCCGGTGACCCTGTTCGCCGTCCTCCAGGCGCTGCCGCGGATCGCGGACGCCGGCCCGCAGGAGGGCTACCTCCTCGAGTCGCTCATGGCGGCCGTCGCCCAGGGCAGCGACGAGGCCAAGGAACGCATGCAGGCCTTCCTCGCCGGCCGTGCGGCGAAGGTCACCGACACACCCGCCGTGGGAGGCGCCCGATGACCGCGCAGACCACCGGGGTCGCCGAGGGCGCGGTCCTGCGGCCCGTCCCGGACGACGCCCGGTCGACGAGCGAGGCCGGGGCCTTCCTCACCTGGCTCGAGGAGCGCCGCGGGCTGACGTTCGACGACTACGACGCGCTCCAGCGCTGGTCGGTCGAGGACCTGGAGGGCTTCTGGGGCGCCGTCGCCGAGTACTTCGGCGTGCGCTTCCGGACGCCGTACGAGCGCGTCGTCGCCTCGACCGGGGTGCTCGGCGCGCAGTGGTTCACCGGCTCGACGCTCAACTACGCCGAGCACATGGTCGGGCTCCTCGACGACCCGGCCGCGGACGCCGACGCGCTCGCGCTGCTCGCGTACTCGCAGACCCGGGAGCCGGTGCGGCTCACCTGGGGCGACCTGCGGGACCAGGTCGCCCGGGCCCGGGCCGGGCTGCAGCGGCTCGGTGTCGGCCGCGGGGACCGGGTCGTCGCGTACCTGCCGAACGTGCCGGAGACGCTCGTGGCCTTCCTCGCGACGGGGAGCCTCGGCGCGGTGTGGGCCTCGTGCGCGCCGGAGTTCGGCCCGCGCAGCGTCGTCGACCGGTTCTCCCAGGTGGAGCCCGCGGTGCTCCTCACCGTGCCGGGGTACGTCTACGGCACCAAGCCGGTCGACCGGCGCGGCGAGGTCACGGAGGTCGTCGCCGGGCTGCCGACGCTCACCCACGTCGTCGAGGTGCCCTACGGGGACGGCGCCCTCGACCCGGCGTCGCTCGGTGCCCCCGGGGCCGCGGGCCCGGTGCTCGTCGGCTGGGACGACCTGCTCGCACCGCCGCCGGACGGCCCCGCGCCGCTCGTCTTCGACCCGGTGCCGTTCGACCACCCGCTGTACGTGCTCTTCTCCTCCGGCACGACCGGCCGGCCGAAGGCGATCGTCCACGGCCACGGCGGGATCCTCGTCGAGCACCTCAAGAACCACGCGCTGCACTGGGACCTGCGCCCCGGCGACCGGCTCCTGTGGTTCACGACGACCGCGTGGATGATGTGGAACGCGCTGGTCTCGGCGCTGCTCACCCGGGCGGTCCCGGTGATGATCGACGGCAACCCGCTGTTCCCGGACCTCATGGCGCAGTGGCGGCTCGCCGCCGAGACGGGCGCGACCCTCGTCGGGGTGAGCCCCGGCTACGTCATGGCCTGCCGCAAGGAAGGGCTCGAGCCCTGGGCCGAGGTCGACCTGTCGGCGGTCCGCCAGCTCGGCTGCGCCGGGTCGCCGCTGCCCCTCGAGGGTTTCGCCTGGCTGCAGAACGGGTTCGGGCCGCAGGTGCTGCTCAACGTCGGCAGCGGCGGGACGGACGTCTGCACCGGCATCGTCCAGGGCGGACCGCTGCAGCCCGTCGTCGCGGGGGAGATGTCGGGAGCCTCGCTCGGCGTCGCGGCCGCGGCGTACGACCTCGACAACGCCCCGGTCGTCGGTGAGCTCGGCGAGCTCGTCATCACCGCGCCGATGCCGTCCATGCCGGTCGGGTTCTGGGGCGACCCCGACGGCTCGCGCTACCGCGCGACGTACTTCGAGGACATCCCCGGCGTCTGGCGGCACGGGGACTGGATCCGGTTCACCGGCAGCGGCAGCTGCGTCATCACCGGCCGGTCGGACGCCACCCTCAACCGCGGCGGCGTCCGCCTCGGGACGGCGGACTTCTACGCGGTCGTCGAGGAGCTCCCCGAGATCGTCGACAGCCTCGTCGTCCACCTCGAGGACCCGGACGGCGGCCCCGGGGACCTCGTGCTCTTCGTCGTGCCCCGCGACGGCGCGGCCCTCGACGACGCGCTGCGCCGCCGCGTCGTCGACGCGCTGCGGACGAACCTGTCCCCGCGGCACGTGCCGGACTCCGTCGTCGGGGTGGCCGCGGTCCCCCGCAGCCGCACGGGCAAGAAGCTCGAGCTGCCCGTCAAGCGGATCCTCCAGGGGGTCGACCCGGACACGGTCGCCAGCCGCGACGCGCTCGCCGACCCGGACGCGCTCGCCGCGTACGTCGACGAGGCGCACCGCCGGCGGGCCGGCGCGTGACCGGCACCGCGGACCGGCCGCCGCTGCGGCGGGCGGCGGTCGTCGGCACCGGGGTCATCGGGGCCGGCTGGGTCGCGACGCTGCTCGCCCGCGGCGTCCGGGTGGCGGCGACCGACCCGGCGGACGGCGCCCGGCAGCGGCTGCACGACGCCGTCGCCGCGCACTGGCCGACGATGCGCCTGCTCGGCGCCGCGGACGAGCCCGACCTCGACCTGCTGACCTTCACGACCGACCCGCTCGAGGCCGTCGACGGCGCCGACCTCGTGCAGGAGAACGGCCCCGAGGACCTCGACCTCAAGCAGCGGCTCTTCGCCGACCTCGACGCCGCCGCCCCGGCGCACGCCGTCCTCGCGAGCAGCTCGTCGAACCTCACCCCGAGCAGCATCCAGGAACGGTGCACGGTGCACCCGGAGCGGGTGCTCGTCGGGCACCCGTTCAACCCGGTCCACGTCGTGCCGCTCGTCGAGGTCGTCCCCGGCGCCCGTACCTCGGACGCCGCGGTCGGCGCCGCCATGGCCCTGTACACCTGGCTCGGCAAGCGCCCGGTGCACGTCCGGCGCGAGGTGCCCGGGCATCTCGCGAACCGGCTCCAGGCGGCGCTGTGGCGGGAGGCCTACTCGCTCGTGGAGAGCGGCGTCGCCTCCGTCACCGACGTCGACGTGGCGCTGTCCAACGGTCCCGGGCTGCGCTGGGCGGTGCTCGGGCCGTTCGTCAACCAGCACCTGTCCGGGATCGGCGCGGGCGGGCTCGGCCACGTGCTGCGCCACCTCGGCCCCGGCACCGCGAGACTGTGGGACGACCTCGGCACCCCCGAGCTGACGCCGGCGCTCGTCGACCTGCTCGTCGCCGGGGTCGAGGCCGAGCTCGCCGGGCGGGACGACGCCGACGTCGCCGCGGCCCGGGACCGGCTCGTCGTCGGCCTGCTCGCCGCGAAGGACTCCGAGAAGGGACTCCCGTGACCGCCCCCACCACCCTGGACCTCGACGCCCTCGTCGCGATCGACGTCCACACCCATGCCGAGATCGACGACCACGGCCACGAGAGCCTGCCGCCGGAGCTCATGGCGGCGTCCGCGAAGTACTTCAAGGGGGCGATGGCCGACGGCCGGACCCCGTCGGTCGACGACCTCGCGGCCTACTACCGCGAGCGGCGGATGGCGGCCGTCGTCTTCACCGTCGACGCCGAGTCCGTGCTCGGGCACCCGCCGATCGCCAACGAGGACGTCGCCGCCGCCGCGGCCCGGCACCCCGACGTGCTCGTCCCGTTCGCGAGCATCGACCCGCACCGCGGTGCGGCCGGGGTCCGGGCCGCGCGCCGGCTCGTCGGGGAGCACGGCGTCCGGGGGTTCAAGTTCCATCCGAGCCTGCAGGGGTTCTTCCCGGACTCGCCGCTCGCCTACCCGCTCTACGAGGCGATCGAGGAGCTCGGCGTGCCCGCGCTCTTCCACAGCGGGCAGACCGGGATCGGCGCGGGAACCCCCGGGGGCGGCGGGATCCGGCTCAAGTACTCCAACCCGCTGTGCCTCGACGACGTCGCCGCCGACTTCCCGGGCATGACCGTCATCATCGCCCACCCGTCGTTCCCCTGGCAGGACGAGGCGCTCTCGGTCGCGACGCACAAGGCGAACGTCTACATCGACCTGTCGGGCTGGTCGCCGAAGTACTTCCCGCCGCAGCTCGTGCAGTACGCCAACAGTCTGCTCAAGCACAAGGTGCTCTTCGGGTCGGACTTCCCGGTGGTCACCCCGGATCGCTGGCTCGCCGACTTCGAGACGCTGCAGATCAAGGACGACGTCAGGCCGTTGATCCTCAAGGAGAACGCGATCCGGGCGCTCGGGCTGCGCTGATCAGGCGGGCCGGCGCAGGAGCACCGTCGTCACCGTCGGCGCGAGGAGCGCGCAGGTGGCCATGACGACCGCCATCGCGAGCCCGGAGTGCCCCAGCCCGCCGAGGGGCGCGACGAGCGAGCCGACGGCGAAGCCCATGATGCCGAGCATCCCGGACGCCGCGCCGGAGCCGCCGGGCGCCTCGGCCATCCCGAGCGCCGTGGCGTTGGAGTGGATGAGACCGACGCTCGAGACGGCGAGGAAGAACCCGACGAGGACGCCGGCGAGGCTGCCGCCGAGCAGCTCGTTCGTGAGCAGCACGAGTGCCCCGGCGGCAGCGAGGGCCTGGCCGGCGCGCAGCAGCGGCCCCGGTCCGGTGCGGGCGACGAGGTGCCGGCCGAGGAAGACGAGGGTGAGGATGCCCGTCGCGTTGGCCGCGAAGACGAGGCTGTACTGCCGCGCCGAGAGGCCGTGCAGGTCCTGCAGGACGAACGAGGACGACGCGATGTACGTGAAGAGCAGCCCGCCCGAGAACCCGATCGAGGCCATGTAGGCGACGAACCGACGGGAGCGCAGGCAGTCGACGAGGCCCGCCGCGATGTCCCGCGGCCGGGCCGGGCGGCGGTCGCCGACGGCGAGCGTCTCCGGGATCCGCAGGTGGGTGACGACCGCGAGCAGCGCCCCGATCGCGGCGAGGACGACGAACATCCCGCGCCAGCCGGTGACGAAGGTGAGCAGCCCGCCCACCAGCGGCGCCGCGATGGGGGCGACGCCCATGACCTCGGCGAGCGCCGCGTAGCCGCGCGCGGCCTCCGCGGCGGGGAACGCGTCCGCGATGACCGCGCGCGTCGTCACGACCGTCGCGGAGGCCGCGAGCCCGGCGAGGAGCCGGACGACGACGAGCACGGTCACGTCGTCCACGACGGCGCTGACGAGGTTGCCGACGACGAAGGCGAGCAGGCCGCCGAGCAGGAGCGGGCGCCGTCCGAACCGGTCGCTGAGCGGCCCGGCGACGAGCTGACCCGTCGCCAGCCCGAGCAGGACCGCGGTGATCGTCAGCTGGGCCTGAGACGTCGGGGCGGAGAGGTCCTTCGCGAGCTGCGGCAGCACGGGCAGGTACAGGTCGGTGCACAGCGGCGCGAGCCCGGCGAGCGCCCCGAGCACGAGGACGAGGGCACGACGGTGGGCCGGGTCGAGCGGCCCGGGCGCAGGCGTGAGCATCACGTCGATCGTCCCAGGCCGCGTCGAGGTCGTGCGGACCCGTCCGACCCTCGGGCGTCCTCTGGCGGGAAAGGGACGCTTCTCAGCCCGGGTGGGGTGCAGAACCCACCAGAGGACGGGTCGGGGTGGCGGTCTCGAGGGCGACCTCCGGGCGTTCGAGGCGGAAGGTCGCCAGCCCGCCGGAGAGCGACGAGACGTCGTCCCAGCCGCTCTGCCGCAGCACGCGCAGCGCGAGGTAGGACCGGAACCCGGACGCGCAGTAGACCCGGACCGGGACACCGGCGGGCACCTCCGCGAGACGCGCCCTCAGGTCGGTGTGCGGGATGTTCAGCGCCCCGGGCAGGTGCCCTGCGGCGAACTCCTTCGCGGAGCGGGCGTCGAGCAGGACGGCGTCCGCGGGCAGCGCGCCGAGGTCGCGGCCGCGCCACAGCGTGAGGTCGCCGGCGAGCACGTTGGACGCCATGAAGCCGGCCATGTTCACCGGGTCCTTCGCGGAGCCGAACGGCGGTGCGTAGGCGAGCTCGAGCTCGGCGAGGTCCTCGACGGTCATGCCGGCGCGGATCGCCGTCGCGACGACGTCGATCCGCTTGTCGACACCCTCGCTGCCGGTCGCCTGCGCGCCGAGCACCCGCCCGTCGGGGGCGTACACGAGCTTGAGGTGCAGCGCCCGGGCGCCCGGGTAGTAGCCGGCGTGGTGCCCGGGGTGCAGGTGGACGACGTGGTGCTCGATCCCGGCCTGCCGCAACGCCTTCTCGCTGCGGCCGGTCGAGGCGGCGACGGTGTCGAAGACCCGGACGATCGCCGTCCCGAGGACGGGCGTGCGCCCGCCCCGGCGGCCGAAGAGGTGGTTGGCGGCGGCCCGGCCCTGCCGGTTCGCCGGCCCGGCGAGCGGGACGGCGGCCGGGGCGCCGGTCACGGCGTCGACGACCTCGACGGCGTCGCCGACGGCGTAGACGTGCGGGTCCGACGTGCGCAGGTGCTCGTCGACGCGGACGGTGCCGCGCTCGCCGAGCACGAGCCCGGCGGTCCGGGCGAGGGTCGTCTCGGGGCGGACCCCGACCGACAGCAGCACGAGGTCGGCCGGCAGCACCGAGCCGTCGGACAGCCGCACCCGGACCGCGCCCCGCGGGCCGCCGTCCGCCGCGCCGTCCGTCGCGCCCCCTGCGGCGGTGCCGTCGTCCGGCTCGACCGCCGTCACGGACGTGCTCGTCCGCACCTCGACGCCGGCCCCGACGAGGGCCCGCTCGACGGCGACCGCCATCTCCGGGTCGAGCGGCGGGAGCACCTGGTCGGCGAGGTCCACGACCGCGACCTCGAGCCCGCGGTGGCGCAGCGCCTCGGCGACCTCGAGCCCGATGAAGCCCGCGCCGGCGACGACCGCGCGGCGGGCGCCGGCCTCGACGAGGTCGCGGAGGGCGTCGACGTCCGGGACGGTCCGCAGCACGCGGACCTGCGGCAGGTCGACGCCCGGGATCGGCGGGACGAGCGGGGTCGCGCCCGTCGAGAGCACGAGCGCGTCGTACGCCTCGTCGTACTCGGTGCCGTCGGCGCGGCGGCGGACCCGGACCGACCGGGCCGCGGTGTCGACCGACAGCACCTCGTGCCCGGTGCGGACGTCGAGCGCGAGGCTCGCGGCGAGCGAGGCGGGGGTGTGCAGGAGCAGCGACGCGCGGTCCGGGATCTCGCCGGCGAGGTGGTACGGCAGGCCGCAGTTGGCGAAGGACACGTACTCGTCCCGCTCGAGGACGACGATCTGCGCCTCCTCCGACAGCCGGCGGGCCCGCGCCGCGAAGCTCATGCCGCCTGCGACGCCGCCGACGACGACGACCTTCCTGATGCGATCAGCCATGTCCTCATGGTACCCCTGGGGGTATCGACCAAAGTCCCGTGGGTGCGGCTCGGCGGGTCTGCTCCGTCACCCTTGGTAGTCTGCTGGTCTCATGGTGCTGGACGTCGACGCCGGGTCCCCCCGGGCTCCCCGGGAGACGGCAGGCGTCGGTCCGGCCGGCGGCCGGGTGCGAGCCGCCACCGAACCGCTGCGGCAGGACATCCAGGGCCTGCGCGTGGTCGCCGTCATGCTCGTCGTCCTGTTCCACCTGTGGCCGAACCGGATCACGGGCGGCTACGTCGGCGTCGACGTGTTCTTCGTCATCTCCGGCTTCCTCATCACGTCCCACCTCGTCCGGCACCCCCCGACGACGGGGACGCTGCTCGCGGCCTTCTGGGCGCGACGGATCCGGCGCCTGCTCCCGGCCTCGCTGCTCGTCCTGCTCGTGACGCTCGTCGCCTCGCGGCTCGTCGCGCCCGAGGTGGCGTGGGCCGCCACGGCGCGCGAGGTCGTCGCCTCGGCGCTCTACGTGGAGAACTGGTCGCTCGCCTCGAAGGCCGTCGACTACCTGGGCGCCGACGCCGCGGCGACCCCCGTCCAGCACTTCTGGTCGCTGTCGACGGAGGAGCAGTTCTACCTCGTCTGGCCCCTCCTCGTCGGCGCGCTCGTGCTCCTGCACGGTCTGCGCCGGGGCACCGGTCGCGGTCCCTCGCAGCGACTGGTCCTCGGCACCGGGATGGCGCTCGTCGTCCTCGCCTCGCTGCTGCACTCGGTCGACCTCACCGCGAGCGACCCGGCGCGGGCCTACTTCGTCACCCCGACGCGCGCCTGGGAGTTCGGCGCGGGCGGTCTGGTCGCGATCCTCGCCGGTTCCGGGGCCCCGGCGCTCGGCGCCCTGGGGCGGACGCTGCTCTCCTGGGGCGGGCTCGTCGCCATCGTCGTGTCGGGCGTCTGGTTCACGTCCGCGACCCCGTTCCCCGGGTCCGCGGCGCTGCTGCCCGTGCTCGGGACCGTCGCCGTCATCGCGGCGGCCGCGGACGGCCCGGGGTCGCCCGCCCCGCTGTGGCGGCTGCCCGGCGTCCAGTGGGTCGGGGCGGCGTCCTACTCGATCTACCTGTGGCACTGGCCGATGATCGTGCTCCTGCCCGCACTCAGCGGCTCCCTCGGCCGGCTCGACAAGGCCGTGATCCTCGTCCTGACCTTCGCCCTGTCGGGGCTCACGAAGCGGTACGTCGAGGACCGGTTCCGCGTCCCGCGCGGCCGGCGGCCGCTGCTGGCCGCCTACCGGTTCGCCGCGGCGGGGATGGCCGTCGTCGTCGTGCTGGGACTGGTCCAGGTGTACGAGGTCGACACCCGTGCCGAGCGTGCCCGGCAGGTCCTCGAGACCGAGCTGTCCGGCGGTGACCCGTGCTTCGGCGCCGGCTCCGCCGTCCTCGGCGCGAAGGCCTGCCCGCCGGAGCCGGGGGCGGCGGTGGTCCCCGAGCTCGCGGTCGCCGGCGAGGACAAGTCGGACGCCTACCCCGACGGCTGCTTCACGGGCATCCCGTACGACGGCCGGGCGACCTGCCGGTACGGCAACGGCTCCGTCAAGGTCGCCCTCGTCGGCAACTCGCACGCGGGCCAGTGGCTCCCGGCGCTCCAGCGGCTCGCCGAGCGGAACGACTGGACGATCACGACCTACCTCATCTCGGTGTGCAACGCGTCGAAGGCTCCGCTGCGGCTCGCGAACGCCGAGCAGGAGCGCAACTGCGCCGCCTACGCGGACTGGGTGCTGGAGGAGACGTCCGGCCGGGCGTACGACCTCGTCATCACGTCCGAGCGGCAGTCCGTGCAGGTCCGCGGCCAGGACTGGCCCGGCACCGAGCGTGAGGCGCGCAAGGCCTACACCGACTACCTGCGGCGGTGGGCGCGCAGCGGCGCGAAGGTCGTCGTCCTGCGCGACCAGGTGGTGCCCGGCCGGGAGATCGGCCGGGTCCCCGAGTGCCTGGCCCGCACCGACATGGACGTCGAGGCGTGCTCCTGGCCGCTCCGCTCGCCGGCACCCGCCGACCCGGACGCCCAGCGCTTCATGGACCCGCTCTACGACGCCGCGAAGGCGCTGGACGACCCGCGCGTGCGCTGGGTCGACACCCACGACCTGCTCTGCCCGGAGGGCACCTGCCGACCGGTCATCGGCGGTGTCGTCACGCTGTTCGACGCCTCGCACTACACGGCGACCTTCGCCGCGACGACGGCGCCGTTCCTCGACGAGAGGATCCGGCGCGCGACGCGGTGACCCGTCGCGGCGACGTCCGCAGGGTCAGGCCGTCGGGACGTCCTGCGGCAGGGTGACGGCCACGTCGGGCCGCGGCGCCTGCTTCGCGCGCTTGTCGAGCGCCTCGATCGCCGCGGTGACGCGTTCGCAGCACCGGCCGTCGCGCAGCACGAACGTCGACGCGATGCGGGCCAGGTACTCCGGCGCCGGGGTGCGCCCCCGCTGCACGTCGGCGCGGACCGCCGCGACCGTCTCCTCGACGGTGCGTGTCACCGGGCCGAAACCGTCCCGCGCGTAGTCGAAGTAGCCGGCCCGGCCGAGGTGCCCGCCGGCCGCGACGAGCTCGCGGTCGAACTGGAAGTAGACGACCGGCCGGTCGACGTACGCGGCGTTGAACGCCATCGAGGAGTAGTCGGTGACGAGCGTCGCGGCCGAGGCGAAGAGCCGCTGCGCACCCGCGCCCTCGAAGGTGAGCGCCTCGACGTGCGCGGGCAGGTCCAGCGTGGGCAGCAGCGGCTGGAGGTTCGGGTGCGGGAGGAAGCCGATGCGCAGCCCGTGCTCCGTCGCGAGCGCCGCGAGCTCCGGCGAGCGGAGCAGCCCGAGCCAGGCCTTCGCGTAGTCCGTCTCGAGGAAGTCGGCCCGCACCTGCCGGCGCGGGTCCGCGAACGACGTCCGCGGCGCCTGGAGCCACTCCCGCCAGGTCGGGGCGAGGAGCACGAGGTCGCGGTCCCGGGTGGAGAGGGCCTCGCTCGTGCGCTGCAGCCGGTCGAACCGGGGCAGCCCGGTGAGGACGGTCTCCTTGTCGGTGTAGACGTACGGCGACCCGTCGCCGACGATCGACGCGTACTCGCCGGGCGTGCTCGTGACGAAGAGGTCGACGAGCTTGGGGTTGAGCCAGGCGGAGATGTCGTCCTTGATGACGCCGTGCTGGAGGAACGTGAACCGCCACTTCGGGCGGCCCGGCCTGAGCAGCTCGACGACGGCCGGCGGCCGGTGCACGGGGACGTCGATGTGGGACGAGACCAGGTGCTTGCAGTTGAGCATGAGGAGCAGCCACTGCGTCGACCCGTGCGCGACGACGCGGTTGCCGTGCGGACCGGACCGCAGCCGCTTGTAGTCCGGTGACCCCGCCTCGACGGTGAACCAGGCGTTGATCTCCGGGCGGTTGTCGCGCAGGTAGGTGAACAGGTGCTCGGCGTTGTCGTCGGCGTTCTGGATCCGGTCCATGAGCACCCAGGCCTTGCCGTAGCGGCGCCGGACGGCGGGCGAGGCAGCGAGCTTGCGCAGCGCGCGGCGCCGCGCCGCGACGGCGGCCCGGCGCGGCTGCTTCGTCGCGACGCCGAGGAGGGTCTCGCGGGCCTTGGGCGCGCGGACCCGGGTGATCGGGTCGACGAAGGTCGGGGCGGCGCCCGGCCAGCTCTCCCGCATCTCGACGAGCGAGCCCTCGCAGCGCACCCGGACGGCCGCCCCGGAGGGCACCCAGACGATCCGCTCGTGGACGAGGTCGGCCCCGAAGTACCGCAGCGACCTCAGCTTGGTGTGGGTGGGGTGGACCGCGACACCGTCGACGACGTACTCGTACACCGGCTCGGGCCCCGTGAACCGGGTCGCGATCCGCACGAGCCGCTGGGCGTCGTCCACCTTCTCCACGACGGCGCAGCCGCTGCGCCACGGGGTGTCGAGCAGGCCCCAGCGCAGCACCTGCCGCGCCGTGCCGTCGAGCGCGGAGGCCTGGTACCCGGCGATGACGTGGTCGTCGAGCCGGGAGCGGATGTCGCGCAGCGTCTCGAGGAACTCCCGCGCCACGGGCTCCGCCGGCGCCGGGGCTCCGCTCGCCGCGGACGCCGCCGCGAGGAAGCCCGACAGCTCGTGGACGACGAGGGCCTGGATCCACTCCGGGACCTCGCCGTAGCGCTCCCGGGACAGCTCGAGCAGGTCGAGGTAGCCGACGCGGGGCACGACGAGGTACTGGTCGGGGTCGGCGTAGACCGCGGGGACCGAGCGGCCGCGCAGGTCGCGCTCCTCGTACCGGGCCGAGGCGACGAGACCGGCGACCGGCTCCGGGCAGGACATGAGGTAGACCGCGGCGAAGTGCGCCGAGCCGAACCCCGGGCGGACGGCGGGGTCGAAGCGGACGCCGCCGCGCTCGATCCGGTCGCGCCGGAAGAACGTGCTGCGCACGCCCGCGCAGAAGACGTCCGGGCTGCCGCCCAGGTCGAGCACGCGGTCGCCGGCGGTGAAACGGCCGCGCAGCGGGTGGCTGTCCCGGGTGGTGCCGTCGGCGTCGCGCAGGACGGCGTTCGTCATGACGAGCTCGACGGCCGGGTGCGCCCGGACGAACGAGAGCACGCGGTCGAGGTAGTCCGCGGCGAGGACGTCCGCCGGGTCGGGGAAGGTCACCCAGGTGCCGGTCGCCTGCGCGAGGCCGAGCGTGCGGGCCGCCGTCCGGCCGCCCTCGAGGCGGGTGAGGACGGTGGCGTCGAACGCCGTCCGCTGCTCCCAGGTCCGCGCCACGGACAGCGACGCGTCGGTCGAGCCGTCGTCGACGAGCACGACCTGCACACGGGAGTGCTCGACACCTGTCTGCGCGTCGAGCGAGGCGAGGAACTGCGGCAGGTGCTCCGCGACGTCGTGCACCGCGGCGACGATGGAGACGTCGTGCGCGGCCGTCGGGGCGGGGTCGGTGCGGGAGGTGTCCACGTCTCTAGTCTTCTCACGTCGGCGCGGGGCGCTCATCGGGTGGGCTGCAGTGTCCGTTCTACCGCCGAACGCTGCCTCAGCGGGACGACGGGCCGGTCGGACGCCCGCCTCGGCGCCCGCGGGGCGGCCTGGTCGAGCCGTTCGATCTCGGCCGTGACCCGCTCGCAGCAGCGGCCGTCGCGGGCCGGGAACGTCCTGCTGATCCGGTCGGCGTACTGCGGGGCGGGCACGCACCCGGCGCCGACGATCCCGGTGAGCGCCGCCACCGTGTCGGGGAGCGTCCGGGTGACCGGGCCGAAACCGTGCGTCGGGTAGGTGAAGTAGCCGGCCCGGCCGAGGTGGCCGCCGGCCATGACCCGGTCGTGGTCGAACTGGAAGTACAGCACCGGGCGGTCGACGTAGGCGGCGTTGAACGCCATCGAGGAGTAGTCGGTAACCAGGGCCGCCGCGGAGGCGAAGAGCCGCTGCACGCCCGCGCCCTCGAACGTCAGCGGGGTGACGTGGGCGGGCAGTTCCATCTGCGGGAGCACGTGCTGCAGGTTGGGGTGCGGCAGGAAGCCGAGCTGGAGGCCGTTCCGGGCGAGGGTGTCGGCGAGCTCGGGGGAGCGCAGGAGACCGGACCACTGCTCGACGTACTCGCTCGAGAAGAAGTCGTCCACCACCTGCACGGTCCGGTCCGAGCCGCGCGGCTTCTGCAGCCACTGCCGCCACGTCGGGGCGACGAGGACCATCGTGCGGTCCTGCGGCGCGACCGAGCGGGCGATCCGGCGGAGCCGGTCGAAGCGGGGCAGGCCGGTGAGCCGCACCTCGCGGCCGGTGTAGACGTACGAGGTCCCGTCGCCGGCGACCGAGTCGTACTCGTCCTGCGTGCTCGTGACGAACAGGTCGACCTGCTTGGAGTTCAGCCAGCCGGACAGGTCGTCCTTGATGACCCCGTGCTGGAGGAACGTGAACCGCCACGGCGGGACGGTGGTCCCGAGCAGCCGGAGGATCTGCGGCGGGCGGTGCACCGGGACGTCGACGTGCGAGGACACGAGGTGCCGGCAGTGCAGCATGAGCACCTCCCACTCGGGGGAGCCGTGGGCGACGACCCGGTCGCCGTGCCGGCCGGCGGCGAGCCGGGCGTGGTCCGGCGTCCCCGCGGCGACGGTGAACCAGGCGTTGATGTCGGGCCGGTTCTCGCGCAGGTACTCGAACAGCCGCTCGGCGTTGTCGTCCGCGTCGGTGATCCGGTCCATGAGGACCCAGGCGCCGTCGAACTCGTGACCGCGCCGGGCCTCGACGGCGCGCCGCCGGGTCGCGTGCCACACGGACGACCGGCCGGCGGGCGGGGCGTCGGGCGCGCGCCGGGGCGGCGGGTCGGTCTCGAAGGTCGTCGGGGCCGCGCCGGTCCACCACGGCCGCAGCTCGAGGTAGCGGCCGTCGACCCGGACCCGGTTCGTGGTGTCCGCGGGCAGCCAGGCGATGCGCTCGTGGAGCAGGGCGTGGTCGAAGAAGACGACGGACCGCACCTTGGTGTGCGTCGGCTCGACGACGGCGCCGTCGCACAGGTACTCGATGGCCGGCTCGGGCCCGGTCCAGCGGACGACGACCCGTGCGAGGTTCTGCCGCACGTCGACCTCGTCGGCCACCGCGTAGGCGGCGCGCCACGGCTCCTCCCCGAGACCGTGCAGGAGGATCTGCCGCCACGCGGCGTCGAGCCACCGCACCCGGAAGCCGTCGATGACGTGCGGGTCGAGCAGGGCGCGGATCTCGCGGAGCAGCCCGACGAACTCGCGGCCGACGTCACCGACCGCGGCGGTCGCCGTCCCGCCGTGGCCGGCCTCGGCGCTGAAGAGCCACGACAGCTCGTACAGCACGAAGTTCTGCACCCACTCGGGCACACGACCGTGGACGGCGCGGGCGTGCTCGAGGACGTCGAGGTAGCCCCGACGCGGGACGACGACGTAGCGCTCGGGCTGCATGAAGCTGCGCTGCATCGTCGAGGAGCCGTCGGCCCGCTGGCGGTAGACGTACTTCGCCGAGCCGACGAGGCCGAGGGTGGGGGCCGGGCAGCCGAGGAGGTACTTCGTGCAGAAGTGACCGTCCTCGAAGTTGGGCCGGACCCGGCCGTCGAACCGCAGCCCGAGCGCGGCGAGCCGGTCGCGCCGCACGAAGCCGGCCCCGACGTGCCCGTGGAAGTAGGTCGGCGCCCGGTCGAGGTCGACGACCCGGTCAGGGCCGGCGAACATGCCGCGCAGCGCGTGGGTGTCCGTGGTCTCGCCGGTGACCTCGAGGTAGACGACGCGGTTCGTCGCGACCATCTCCACCTCGGGGTGCGCCGCGACGAACGCGAGCACGCTCGCGAGGTACCCCGGGTCGAGCATGTCGTCCGGGTCGGTGAACGTGAGCCACTCGCCGCCGGCGTGGTCGATCCCGCGGTTGCGGGCGGGGCCCTGGCCGGCGTTCGCCTGGTGGATCACCTGCATCGGGAGGATGCCGCGCTCGGCGAACCTGGTCCGGTACCGCTCGAGGACGGCGAGCGAGTCGTCGTTCGAGCCGTCGTCGACGGCGACGATCTCGACCCGGCCCAGGTCGACGTCGCGCTGCGCCTCGAGCGAGGCGAAGAAGTCGGGCAGGTAGCGGGCCACGTCATGGACCGCGGTGACGATCGAGACGTCGTAGGGCGCGGCGGAGGTCACGGTCGAGACTCTACTGATGAATCTCACTCAGCGTGTCTGTTCGAGTATCTAGAGTGACTTCAACAGTGACTTGTGATGATCGCAGTGTCATCGTCCCTGGTCAGGCGGGGTGTGCTGCCCGGATCTGCTCGGCGTCCGGGAGCCCGACGTACGGGAGGTCGGACGCCGACCGCTGCGCCGGGGGGAGCGCCGCCGGTCCGCGGGAGGGCCGGGTGAGGGCTTCGATCGCCGCGGTGACGCGCTCGCAGCAGCGGCCGTCGCGCAGCACGAACGTCTCCTCGATCCGCTCGGCGTACTCCGGTGCCGGGGTGCAGCCGCGGGCGACGATGTCCTGCACCGCGGCCACCGTGCCGTCAGCGGTCCGGGTCACCGGGCCGAACCCGTCGCGCTCGTAGTCGAAGTACCCCGCCCGGCCGACGTGGCCGCCGGCCTTGACGGCGTCCGCGTCGAACTGGAAGTAGACGACCGGGCGGTCGACGTAGGCGGCGTTGAAGGCCATCGACGAGTAGTCCGTGACGAGGACCGCGGCCCGGGCGAAGAGCCGCTGGGCGTCGCCGCCCTCGAAGGAGAGCAGCTCGACGTGCGGCGGCAGGCCGAGCAGCGGGAGCGCCTCGGTCATGTTCGGGTGGGGCAGCAGCCCGATCCGCAGGCCGTGCTCCGCCGCGACCCGGGCGAGCTCGGGCGAGGTGACGAGCGCCCGCCAGGACCGGGCGTACTCGGTCTCGAGGAAGTCGTCGCGGACGGTACGTCGCTGCGAGCCGGCCCGCAGAGGCGGCAGCAGCCACTGGCGCCAGGTCGGGGCGACGAGCAGCAGGTCGCGCTCGTCGTCCCGCACGGACAGCGCCGCGGCGCGCAGCCGGTCGAAGCGGGGCAGGCCGGTGAGCTTCACCTCGCGGGTGCCCAGCACGTACGGCGTCCGGTCGCCGGCGATCGAGGCGTGCTCCGCGGCGGTGCTCGTGACGAACAGGTCGATGGTCTTCGGGTTGAGCCAGCGCGACAGGTCGTCCTTGATGACGCCGTGCTGGAGGAACGTGAACCGCCACGGGACGACGTCCGTGCCGAGCAGCTTCATGATCTGCGGCGGCTTCTGCACCGGCACGTCCACGTGGGAGGAGATGAGGTGCCGGCAGCCCGTCGTCATGAGCACCTCCCACTCGAGGCTGCCGTGCGCGACGACCCGGCTGCGGTGCGGGCCGGCCATGAGCCGGTCGTGGTCGGGGGTGCCGGCCTCGACGGTGAACCAGGCGTTGACGTCCGGCCGGTTCTCCCGCAACCAGGCGAACAGGTGCTCGCCGCTGTCGTCCGCGTCGTGGATCCGGTCCATGAGCACCCACGCGTCCTTGAAGGCCGTGCGCCGGGTGAGCTGCAGCAGCCGCCGCCGGGCCGTGACGAGGCGGGGCTCGGGGCGGGACGGACGGGACGGGCGGGACCGGCTGCCGCTCGTCGGGCGGGAGACAGCCGGGGCGGGTGCCGCGGTCCCGGCGGGGGCCGTCGAGGGGGCGCTGATCGTCGTCCGTGGCGGGTGCGCCCACCAGCGCCGGAACTCCACGTAGGTGCCGTCGACCCGGACCCGGACCGCGCCGTCGGCCGGTACCCAGGAGATCCGCTCGTGGAGAAGGTCGACCCCGAAGTACGTCAGCGGGTGCACCTTCGTGTGGTGCGGCTCGACGGCGAACCCGTTGCTGCGGAACTCGATCCGAGGCTCGCTGCCCGTCCACCGGACGACGACCCGGGCCAGGTTCTGCTGCCGGTCGACCCGGTCCATGACGGCGTACGGCGAGCGCCAGGACTGCCCGGACAGGCCGTGCATGATGATCTGCCGCCAGGCCGGGTCGAGCCGCCGGAGGCGGAAGTGCGCGACGACGTCCGGGTCCAGGAGCGCGCAGATCCGGCCCAGCAGGTCGACGAGCTCGGCGGCGACCGGGCCGGTCGCGGCGGTCGCGGACCCCGCGTGCGCCTCCTCGGCGCTGAAGTACCAGGAGATCTCGTAGAGCACGTAGCTCTGCACCCACTCGGGGACCCTGCCGCCGGCCGGGCCCTCGTCGCTGCCGTGGCGGGTGGCGCGTCGGGCGCCGGCGGTGAGGACGTCGAGGTAGCCGTAGCGGGGGACGTGGGTGTAGCGCTCGGGGCGCAGGGTGGCGTTCTGGAGGGTGGAGGTGCCGTCGGAGCGTTTGCGGTAGTAGTAGACGGCTGATCGCAGGAAGCCGACGAGGGGTCGGTCGCAGGCGAGCAGGTACTTGGTGCAGAAGTGGCCGTCCTCGAAGTTGGGGCGGACGCGGTGGTCGAAGCGGACGCCGCTGGTCTGGAGGCGGTCGCGGCGGACGAAGGCGGCGGGGGCGCTGCCGTGGAAGTGGTCGGGGGTCTGGTCGAGGTCGACGAGGCGGTCGCCGGGTTCGAACATCCTGCGGAGCATGTGGGTGTCGGAGATCTCGCCGGTGGCGTCGTCGTGGAAGACGCGGTGGGTGGCGACCATCTCGGTGTCGGGGTGGTCGGCGACGAAGCGCAGGACGTGGGCGAGGTAGCCGGGTTCGAGGGTGTCGTCGGGGTCGGTGAAGGTGAGCCAGGTGCCGGTGGCGTGCTCCATGCCGTGGTTGCGGGCCGCGCCCTGACCGGCGTTGGCCTGGGTCAGCACCGTCATCGGCAGGATGCCGTGCGCCTCGAAGTCCGCTGCGTACCGGTGGAGGACCGCGAGCGAGTCGTCCGTGGACCCGTCGTCGACCGCGACGATCTCGACGCGCGAGAGGTCGACGCCCTGCTGCCGTTCGAGCGAGTCGAAGAAGTCCGGCAGGTAGCGGGCGACGTCGTAGACCGCGGTGACGATCGAGATGTCCGGTACGGGGTGTTCCACACCGTCAGTCTACGGAGACGGCGTGCCGGCACCGGCCGGGTCGGCGGTCACCAGGCGGGGCGGGTGAGGGCCTCGATCGCCGCGGTGACGCGCTCGCAGCAGCGGCCGTCGCGCAGCACGAACGTCTCCTCGATGCGCTTGAGGTACTCCTCGGACGGTGTGCAGCCTCGGGCCGCGATCTCGGCCACCGCGGCGACGGTCTGGTCGACGGTCAGCGTGACCGGGCCGAACCCGTCGCGCTCGTAGTCGAAGTAGCCCGCCCGGCCGAGGTGCCCGCCGGCCCGGACGAGGTCGCGGTCGAACTGGAAGTAGACGACGGGCCGGTCCACGTACGCGGCGTTGAAGGCCATCGACGAGTAGTCGGTGACGAGCGCGGCGGCGGAGGCGAACAGGCGCTGCGCGCCGCCGCCGGCGAAGGTGAGCGGCTCGACGTGGGGCGGCAGGTCCAGGGTCGGGAGGATCTGCTGGAGCTGCGGGTGCGGGAGGAAGCCGATGCGCAGCCCGTGCTCGCGGGCGAGGGCCGCGAGGTCGGGGGAACGCAGGACGCCGAGCCAGGCCTTCGCGTACTCGGTGTCGAGGAAGTCGGGGCGGACCTCGCGGTCCCCGGTGATCGGTGCGAACGGCCCCATGAGGCCCGAGCGCCACGTCGGGGCGACGAGGACGAGGTCCCGGTCGGCCGGCGTCAGCGAGGCGGCGATCGCGCGGAGCCGGTCGAACCGGGGCAGGCCGGTGAGCCGGGCCTCCCGGGTCGTGAAGACGTAGGGCGTCCGGTCGCCGGCGATCGAGTCCCGCTCGGGCTGGGTGCTCGTGACGAACAGGTCCATCGCCTTGGGGTTGAGCCAGGCGGAGACGTCGTCCTTGATGACGCCGTGCTGGAGGAACGTGAAGCGCCACTGCGGCTCCCGCCCGCCGAGCGCCCACATGATCTTCCGGGGGCGGTGGATGGGGACGTCGACGTGCGAGGAGACCAGGTGCCGGCAGCTGAACATGAGCAGCTGCCACTGCCGGGACCCGTAGGCGACCACCCGCTCCCCATGGGTCGCGCGCATCCGGGCCCAGTCGTGGCTGCCCGGGTCGAGGACGAACCACGCGTTGACGTCCGGCCGGTGCTCGCGCAGGTACTCGAAGAGCCGCTCGGCGTTGTCGTCGGCATTGCGTAACCGGTCCATGAGCACCCAGGCGTCCGCGTACCGGGCCCGCACGGGCGCCGTCCGCACGAGCCGGGTGAGGACGGCGCCCCGCGCCCGGGCCCGGACGGCGCCGAGCACCCGCCGCGGCTCCGCGTGGAGCGTCCCGGCGACGGAGCCGAGACGGCGGAGCAGGCCGCGCGTCCCGCCGGACCGCGGGGAGCGGCGCGGCGGCGGCCCTTCCCACGCGTGCGCAGGTTCGGCCTCGACCCCGGCGACGCGCACGGTGAGCCCGGGCTGCTGCGGCAGCCACGCGATCCGCTCGCGGAGGAGCGTCGCCCCGAAGTACACATGCGTGCGCAGCTTCGTGTGCACGGGGGTGAGCGGTGCGCCGCCGGCCAGGTACGACGTCTCGGGTTCGGCCCCGGTGAACCGGGTGACGACCTTGACGAGACGCTGCTCGCCGTCCTCCTGCTCGACGACCGCGCGCGGGCTGTGCCAGGGCTCGTCGAGCAGGCCGTGGCGGAGGATCTGGCGCCACTGCGGCCACAGCTCGCGAGCGTCCCAGCGCGCGATGACCTCGTCGTCGAGCAGGGTCCGGAGCTGCCGGAGCAACCCGACGAACTCCTCCCCGACCTCGCCGACGGCGGCGCTCGGCCGGCCGTCCTGGGACTCGAACGTGAAGTACCACGAGAGCTCGTAGAGCACGATGTTCTGCACCCAGGCGGGCGGCCGGTCGCCGGTCGCGGCGGCGCCCGCCTCGAGGGTGGGCAGCAACCCGAGCCGCGGGACCGTGGTGTACCGCGCCGGCTGCACGAGGCTCTGCTGCAGGGTCGAGGTGCCGTCCGAGCGGCGCCGGTAGCGGTAGTGCGCCGAGCCGACGAAACCGACCCGGCGGGTGGGGCAGCCGAGCAGGTAGAGGGCGGTGAAGTGGCCGTCCTCGAAGTTGGGCCGGATCCGCTCGTCGAAACGCAGCCCCTGCTCGACGAGCCGGTCCCGGCGGAAGAGCCCGGCGTTCGCCGAGCCGAAGAACGTGCCGGTCTCGTCGAGGTCCTCGACCCGGTCCGGCCCGGCGAACCGGCGCCGGGTCGGGTGCGTGTTCGTCACCCGGCCGGTGGCGTCGTCGAGGATCCAGTAGGGCGTCGCGACGAGCTCGAGACCGGGGTGGGCGCGGGCGAAGGCCAGGACGCGGGCGCACCAGTCGGGGGCCAGGACGTCGTCGGGGTCGGTGAACGTCACCCACTCGCCCGCCGCGTGCTCCAGGCCGAGGTTGCGCGCGCTCGCCTGGCCGCCGTTCGGCTTGGTGAGCACCGTGACGCCGAGCGTGCTGCGCGCCGCCCACCGCTCGAGGACGGCGAGCGAGTCGTCGTTCGAGCCGTCGTCGACCGCGACGACCTGGATCCGGTCGAGCGGGACGCCGCGCTGGCCCTCGAGGGAGGCGATTAAGTCGGGGAGGTAGCGGGCCACGTCGTGCACCGCCGTGACCACGCAGATGTCGTACGTCGCCTGGTGGGTCACCCGGTCTAGTCTAGAGTCCGGCCGGTGGCGACCACGGTGACGGTGCTCGGGCCCTATGCGGACGACGCCGGCAACACGATCGAGTTCCGCTCCGCCGACGGCTCGGCGGCACCCTCTCCGGACGACGCGGCCCTCGCCGCCTCCGCGGGGGCGCTGTTCCGGGTGCTGTTCAGCGGGCGGCGCAACCGGCTCGTGCACAGCCTGCCGATGCGGCTGGCGGACCTGCGCATCCAGTTCGACTGCGACGACGGCCTCGTGGAGATCGGGCCGCGCGCGGGGGTGCCGGCGCTGCGGGCCAACATGCGCGTCGGGCAGGACGCGCGGATCGTGCTGGGGCGCAACGTGTCCGCGACGTCGCGGGTCGGTTTCTCCGCGGTCGAGGGGACGACGGTCACGGTCGGCGACGACGTGATGTTCGCCAGCGACATCCAGCTGCGGGCGGACGACGGGCACCCGATCTTCGACGTCCGGACCGGCCGCCGGGCCAACCCCGCCCGGCCGATCACGGTCGGCGACCACGTCTGGGTCGGCTGGGGCGCGGTGCTCCTCGCGGGCACGACGGTCGGGGACGGCTCGGTGGTCGGCATGCACGCCGTCGTCAAGGGTCGCGTCCCCAACAACTGCGTCGTCGCCGGGGTTCCGGCGCGCGTCGTCCGCCGCGACATCGCCTGGGAGCGGCCGCACCTGTCGCTCTCCAAGCCCTACTACAAGCCGGACGCGAGCACCGTCGAGCGGTCGCCGTACTGGAACCTCACGCAGGACGACGCCCTGCCGACGGTGACGGGTCGCGGGCGCACGGCCCGGCGCGTGCTGCGCCGGGTGCTCCCGCGCCCGCTCCGGGCGCGGCTGCGACGGCTGGCCCGGAAGGTGCGCCCGGCCCGCTGATCGGACCGTCAGCCGTGGTGGCCGCGCGGCCCGTGGTCAGCCCATGCTCTTCGCCCCGTCGATCGCCTCGCGGACGATGTCGGCGTGCCCGGCGTGCTGGGCCGTCTCCGCGACGATGTGCAGCAGGACCCGGCGTGCCGTCCAGCGGGCGCCGGGCTCGAACCACGGCGCCGGCGGCAGCGGGGTGCTCGCGTCGAGGTCGATCGTCGCGACGAGCGCGTCCGTCGCCGCGGCCACCCGCGCGTACTCGGCGAGCAGGCCGGCGAGGGTCTCGCCCTCGCGCATCCGGAAGCTGTTCTCGTGCTCGGCGTACCCGGCCTCGTCGTCGCCCCCGCCGAGCGCGGCGGGGTCGCCCTGCATGAAGGCGGCCCAGGAGGCCTCTGTGCGGGCGACGTGCTTGACGAGCCCGCCGATGCACAGCGCGCTGACCGTCGGGGTGGCCGCCGCCTGCTCGTCGCTCAGGTCGCGGGCCGGGAACGTGAGGAAGAAGCGGTGCTTGCGCAGGGTGTCGAGCAGGTCCGCCCGCTCACCGGTGAGGGGGGCGGCCGCGGCCGCCACGTCGTCCGTCGAGGTCTCGTTCGTCATACCGGGACCCTAGGACGAGGGTCCGACAGGCAGGCCTCGCGGGCAGGAGCAGAATCACCGTGTGGCCAAGTACCTGGACGTCCACCCCGTCAACCCGCAGCCGCGTGCGATCGCCGAGGCGGTCCGTGTGCTGCGCTCGGGCGGGCTCATCGTCTACCCGACCGACTCGTGCTTCGCGCTCGGCGCGATGATGGGCGAGCAGAGGGCGCTGGAGCGGATCCGGGAGATCCGCAGGCTCGACCACCGGCACCACTTCACCCTCGTGTGCGCCGACTTCGCCCAGCTCGGCCAGCTCGTGAACATCGGCAACGCCGCGTTCCGGCTCGTGAAGTCGTGCACGCCCGGGCCCTACACGTTCATCCTGCCCGCGACGAAGGAGGTCCCGCGCCGCCTGCTCCACGCGAAGAAGCACACGGTCGGCGTCCGGATCCCCAAGCACACCGTCGTCCAGGCCCTGCTGTCCGAGCTCGGCGAGCCGCTCCTGTCCAGCACCCTGCTGCTGCCCGACCAGGAGGAGCCGCTCACCGACGGCTGGACCATCAAGGAGGAGCTCGACCACGTCGTCGACATCGTCCTGGACTCCGGGGACTGCGGCACCGAGCCGACGACGGTCGTCGACCTCTCCGACGGCGTCGAGGTCGTCCGGGTCGGGGCGGGGGACGTCAGCCGGTTCGAGTGAGCGCCGTACCGGGGGCCAGCCAGTCGAAGCCGCACGGGGTCTCCCGGTCCAGCCACCACGCGATGCTCCTGACGGCCCGCTCGTTGATCTGGCCGTCGTGGATCCCCACCGCCTGCACCGGGTCGACGGCCCGCACGAACTCGACGGCGGCCCGGGTCAGCAGCCACGACGCCTGCATGGGAACCAGGAGCGTCTCGACCCGCGGCACCGCGCCGAGGGGGACGTCGAGAGCGTCCCCCGGGTGGTAGACGGCGTCGTCCACGACGTACCCGAGGTTGGGCGTCGGTTCCTGGTCTGGCATCACGGGCAGGTGCGTCCCGCCGACGGTGCGGACGGTGAACCCGTTGACCACGAACGTGTCCCCGGGGCCGACGCGCTCCGCCGCGAGGCGGCCGAGCCGGGCTCCGTCCGGTGCGACCACCCGGACGCCGAGCGCACCGAGGCGGTCGAGGTCCGCGTGGTCGCCGTGCTCGTGGGTGAGCAGGACGACGTCCGCGCCGTCGAGCGCCTCGGGCTCGGTCCAGACGCCGGGGTCGACGACGAGCACCTGCCCGCCCTTCTCGAACCGGACGCAGGAGTGGGTCCACCGGGTCACCTGCACGGTCCGACGCTAGCGGTGGGCGCGGACGGCGCACTCGCGGTCCGACGACGTCACGGGACCGTCGCGCGGCGGCTGGCAGAATCGCCCGGTGCCGTCTCCCCGCCAGCAGGTCCGCGTCGTCCACCTGCCGTCCGCAGCGCTCGACGCCCTCGCCCTCGGTGACCTGGAGGCGGCGAACGCCGCCAGCCCGGTCCTGCTCTCCCCGGTCTGCCTCGACCCCGGCTGGCGGCAGATCTGGGCGATCCGCAGCGAGCAGGTCGCGAAGTCCCCGGACGACGCCGCGTGGGTCACGGGGGTCGTCGTCGACGAGCGGACGGGCGTCGTCGTCGGCCAGGCCGGGTTCCACGGCCCGCCCGACGAGCGCGGCATGGTCGAGGTCGGCTACGAGATCGACCCTGCGATGCGACGCCGTGGGTTCGCCCGCGCCGCGCTCGAGGCGCTCGTCCGGCGTGCTGCGGCGGAGCCCGCGGTCACCGTCGTCCGGGCGTCGATCAGCCCGGACAACGTCGCGTCGAACGCCCTGACGCAGTCGTTCGGGTTCGCCGAGGTCGGCGAGCAGTGGGACGAGGAGGACGGGCTCGAGGTCCTCTTCGAGCTCGACCCGCGGGCCTGGGCCGGGCAGGCGGCGTGGGAGGCCCGGCTCGCCGAGGTCTGGGCGTCGCTCGACGACGTCGCGGACGACGACGCCGAGGGCGAGGAGGCCTTCCGGGCCCGGGTGGACGCGGTGGTCGCCGAGCGCGTCGCGGACGACGGCGTCGCGGCGTTCGAGCGCGGCTGCGCCTTCGACTCGACGGGGCACAGCGACCGGGCGGTGCCGCTCTACCGGGAGGCGCTCGCGGCGGGCCTGACCGGTCTGCGCCGGCGGCGGGCCGTCGTCCAGCTCTCGAGCTCGCTGCGCAACCTGCACCGCTCGGACGAGGCCCTGGCGCTGCTGCTCGCCGAGAAGGACAACGGCTCCGACGGTCTCGACGACGCCGTCGCGGCCTTCCTCGCGCTCGCCCTCGTCGACGTCGGCCGGGAGCGCGAGGCGGTCCGGGTCGCGCTCACGGCGCTCGCACCGCACCTGCCGCGGTACCAGCGGTCCCTGGCCCGCTACGCGCAGGCGCTCGTCGAGCCGGGCTGACGTCGTCGGCGGTGCATGCGCACGGGCGCGCCCGGCCGGGCTGCGGGAGCCTGGGGCATGACCGAGCTACGGTTCCCGGACGGGCAGGTCCTCACCATCGAGCGGACGGCGCCGGACCTGAGGTTCACCGCGTGGCTGCCGCCGGGACTCTCCGGCCCGCCGGCCCATCGGCACCGGAACGAGACCGAGACGTTCACGGTGCACGAGGGCCGGCTGCTCGTGCGGGTCGGGAGCGAGCGGCGCGAGCTCCTCGCGGGCGAGTCGGTCACCGTGCCGCCGGGGGTGACCCACGCGTTCTCCAACCCGTTCGCCGGCCCGGCGCTCATGGGCACCGTCGAGAGCCCGGCCGGCCCGCTGCTCGCGCAGCTGACCTCGCTCGCGGCGTCGGGCGGGCGGCCGTCGATCCTGGAGATGGCCCGGATCAACGCCGACCACGACTACTCGCTCACGCTCGCAGGGCTGCCGGACGGGCCGCAGCGCCTGCTGTGGCGTGGTCTCGCGCGCGTGGCGCGGGCGGCTGCGCGGGGCTGAGGTCGTCGCCCGACCGCTACCCCGTCGGTGGCACCGGCTGTCATGTCACGCTGCGACGCAGCAGCCGGTCCCACCCTCTGACGTGACAAGGCTCGCGACGCGCAGGCCTGCGGGTAGCGCTGCCCACGGCTCGTGCTCCGACGCTCCGATGCCGGGCGCTGCCACCCTGATCTCGGTGGGCGCGCCGAATGGCCGCACCAGAGCGCCGCCCCGGGCTGGCCCAGGTCCACTTGCGGGGAGCATCCGACGGCATCCTGCCGACGTGGTTACCCCGCACTGCTGCAGCGCGGTGCACGATCTGAGCGTCGGCGGCTTGGCCGCCTGTCGCGTACACCGTCGAAAGATCAGCGTGCCGATCCGTCACCGGCCGCGGCGACGTAGCCTGGGCCGGTGCTGGAGCAGGTTCTCGATCTCGTCGTCCGCTACCGCAAGGGGCAGACGTACGGGGTGCACGCGCTGCTCGCGGCGCTCGAGGTGGAGCCGCCGTCGGTGCCGTACGAGCTGCACCTCGCGCGCAGCGTCGAGGAGCTCACGGACGTCGTCCGCGCCGGGGCGGCGGCGGGGCACCGGGTGCTCACGGTGTGGTCGTTCTACTCGCCGGACTTCCCGACCGCGGCGGCCGAGCTCGCACAGGTGCGCGCGGCGGTGCCGCAGGGGCCGGACGACGGCGTCGTGCACGTCGCGGGCGGCGTCCACGCGACGGCCGAGCCGTTGGTGACGCTGCGGTCCGGCTGGGACGTCGTCGCCGTCGGCGAGGGCGAGCGCACGTTCGTGACCCTCGTCGAGGCGGTCGCGACGGGCGCCGAGCACCGCGGGCTGGCAGGCATCGCGCACCTCGACCGCGCCGACGACCCGGCGGGCCGGCTCGCCAAAGGCCCTGCGGCGCAACGCCGTCCGCTCGACCACTACCCGGCGTTCCCGCAGACCCGCAACCTCACGAGCCCCATCGAGATCACCCGCGGGTGCGTGTACGCCTGCAAGTTCTGCCAGACCCCGTTCATGTTCTCGGCGAGGTTCCGGCACCGCAGCGTGGAGTCGGTGCGCGAGAGCGTGCGGGTCATGCGCGGACGGGCGCTGCGCGACGTCCGGTTCGTCACGCCGACGTCGCTGTCCTACGGCTCGGACGGCGACGACCCCGACCTCGACGCCGTCGAGGAGCTGCTCGCCGCGTGCCGAGAGGAGATCGGCCCCGGCGGTCGGGTCTTCTTCGGGTCGTTCCCCAGCGAGCTGCGACCCGAGCACGTGAGCGTCGAGGCGTTGCGGATGCTCAAGAAGCACGTCCACAACCGCGACGTCATCGTCGGGGCGCAGTCCGGCTCGGACGACGTCCTCGCACTGTCCGGGCGCGGCCACGGTGCCGCCGTCGTCGAGGACGCCGTCCGGCTGTGCGTGCAGGAGGGCTTCCGGCCCAACGTCGACGTGATCTTCGGGATGCCCGGTGAGGGCGGCCCGCAGGCCCTGGAGACCGTCGCGCTCATGGACCGGCTCACGGCGCTCGGTGCGCGGATCCACGCGCACACCTTCATGCCGCTGCCGGGCACGCCCTGGCGCAACGAGCCGCCCGGCCGCCTCGACGACCCGACCCGGCGCGCGCTCGCGACGCTGACGACCCGCGGCGGGGTCTACGGCTCCTGGGAGAAGCAGGAGGGCATCGCGGCCGAGATGGCCGGTGCGCGCTCCGCGGACGCCGGTCACCGGCAGGGCCGCCCGCGCCGGCTGCGCGAGGGCGGCGGACCCGGCTGATCCGGCTGACCCGGCGGGCCTGGTGGGCCGGCCGGATCAGGCGTTCTCGGCGTACTTGACGACACCGACCCCGGCGAGGATGACGACGCCGCCGACGAGCTGCAGCGGGCTGAGCGACTGGTCGAGCAGCAGCCACGCGAAGAGCACCGCGAAGAGCACCTCGGTGAGGCCGAGGAAGGACGAGAAGCGGGCGCCGAGGATCCGGGTGCCGGTGATGCCGGCGACGTAGGCGACGACCGCCGCGACGAGCGACAGCCCCAGCACCGGCCAGACCCAGCTCATGGTGCGGCCGGCGAACTCGACGTCGACCCGCGGCGCGTCGAGCGGGACGACGCCGGCCACGCCCGCGAGCAGCAGGCACACGGCCCCCACGGCGAGCCCGCCCCAGGCCATGACGATCGGCGGCAGCTCGTCGTCCGAGTGCGCCGACAGCACGAAGAACGCCGCCAGCCCGGCCGCGGCGCCGAGCCCCCAGAGCACGCCCACGACGTCCACCCGCACCGCGCCGAGCACGTCGAGCACGAGCACCAGCCCGGCCACCGACAGCGCGGCCCCGACGGCGGTGAGCCACGACGGCCGGTGCCCGTGCCGCAGCCACATCCACCCGACGACGAGGATCGTCCCGAGGTACTCCAGCAGCAGCGCGACCGCGACGTCGAGGTGCGAGACCGCGTTGAAGTACGCCACCTGGCATGCCGCGACCGCGACGACGCCGTACGCGACGACCGGCCGCCACGACCGGCGCAGCACGTGCACCCGGCCGCGGAGCGAGATCAGCGCCGGCACCGTCAGCACGAGCGCGGCGACCCCGACCCGGGCGGTGACCGCTCCCGCGGACGACCAGCCCGCGGCGAGGAGTGCCGAGGCGAAGACACCGGACGTGCCGAAGGTCGCGAACGACAGCAGGGAGAGCGCGACACCGAGCCCGACCGGACGGCGTCCGCCGGCGCGCGGTGCGGCGTCCGGTCGTGCTCCGGCGGCGGGGAGCGCCGGGGCCGGGGTGGACGAGGTGGCGGCCATCGGTGCCCTCCGGGGATCATCGACCCGACGCCGGAACGACGTAAGGGCCAAAAACGTTCTTCGACTGTGACAGGACCTCAGCCTAGGATCGACCCTGAAAGGGGTCAAGTTGCTTTTCGCCCATGACACCGAGGTGGCTCTCGCCGCGCTCGCGGCCCTGGTCAACACCGGCCGTGGAGGCGCCGACCGGCTCGGCTCGACGAGCGACCTCGACGCGTACGTCGAGACCTGGCGCTGGACCGGCAGCCGCACCGGGGACGCCGCCGAGCTGACCGCCGTTCGGTCGCTGCGGGCCCGGCTCGAGCAGCTCTGGGCGCTCGACGAGGACGGCGCCGTCGTGCTCGTCAACGACCTGCTGCGGGAGTCGAGCGCCCTGCCGCAGCTCGTGCGGCACAACGGGTGGGACTACCACGTCCACGCGACGTCGCCGCAGGCCCCGCTCGCCGACCGGATGGCCGTCGAGGCCGCGATGGCGATGGTCGACGTCATTCGCAGCAAGGAGCTCGACCGGCTGCGGGTCTGCGCGGCGGACGACTGCAGCGACGTCATGGTCGACCTGTCGAAGAACCGGTCCCGCCGGTTCTGCGACACGACGTGCGCCAACCGGACGAACGTCGCCGCGTTCCGGGCGAGGCGGGCGGGGCGGGCCTGACGGTTCGCAGGCTCAGCCGGCGACCGAGGCGCTCCGGTACACGACGGCCGGCATCGGACGGCGCAGCCGCCAGGTGATGGCGATCGGCCGGTCGCCCCGGTGCGAGACGTACTCGACGTCGCCGAGGCAGGTGAACGGTGCGGCACCGAGCTCGTCCGTCGTGGTGTCGCGCGTGAAGAGCAGGACGTCGCTGCCCTGCGCGCCGTGGTGGAGGTAGCGCTGACCCGTCGGCGACGTGACGGCTGTCGAGTTCTGCGACTCCCAGTGGAACAGGTCAGGACTCTGTGCGTAGTCGCGGTACATCGTCGTCGGTGAGAAGTCCCTCTCGGACTTGTGCAGGTTGACGAGCAGCGCGTCGACCCGCTCCTGCTCGGACCAGGCGACCCCGCCGGGGTGCCCCCTGGCCTTGCGGGTCAGTGACGCCCAGCCGATCGCGGCGAGGATCTCCTCGCGCCGGTACCGGGCGTGGCTGAGCAGCGCGAGCTCGCCGAGCCGGCCGCCGAGGCGGTGCGGCGCCGTGCGCGCGCGGTCGACGCCGAGCGCCAAGAGCTGCCGCAGCTCGTCCGTGACCGCGGGGTGCCGACGCAGCAGCGCGAGGCCTTCCTCGTACGTGGCGAAGCCACCCCGGTCCGGCCAGAGGGTGAAGAAGAGCATCCGGGCGTAGCGCTGGTCCCGGTCGGACAGGGCCTCGTAGGCGGCGACCGGCCGCGGCGAGCCGTCCCCGTGGTCCAGCCCGGCGAGCCGGCAGTAGGCGTCCGCCCGTTCGCCGTCGTCCACGTGGGCGAAGGCGCCGAGCCGGCGCAGCAGCTCGGTCTCGCCCGGACCGGCCTCCGGCGCCGCGAGGCCGGCAGCCCGGCGCAGTGCCGTCCAGCTGCCGTTGCTGCGGTAGACGTCGACGAGGTCGGTTCCGCTCTCCTCGAGGTACTGCGCGAGCGTGAGGTCGCCGTGCGAGCGGACGTCTTCGACGAGCTTGCGGCCGCTCAGCGCGAGCTGCTGGCGCACGTTCTCCAGGACGATCCGCTGGGCGACCCGGTCGAGCACGATCTGGCTGCCGGACGGCAGGAACGGGAAGCCGTGCTCGACCTGGTGCGCGAGCCCTTTCCGGGTCGCGCCCGTGAGGCCGCGGAAGCGCAGGTCGAACCGGAACTCGCGGCGCTGCTGGCCGATGAGATCGAGCACCGTCAGCACGGCCTTGCCCGGGGCGCGCCGTAGCCCGCGGCCGAGCTGTTGCAGGAACAGCGTGGCGCTCTGCGTCGGGCGGAGCAGGAGCAGGGTGTCGACGTCCGGGACGTCGACGCCCTCGTTGAACAGGTCGACCGCGAAGACGCAGGCGATCTCCCGGTTGCGCAGCCGCCGAAGAGCATCGGCGCGCTCGGTGTCCGAGCTCGTCCCCGAGACGGCCACCGCCGGGACGCCGGCGGCCACGAACTTCGCCGCCATGTAGTGCGCGTGGTCGACCGAGACGCAGAACCCGATGGCGCGCATGCGGCTGACGTCCGGGACGAGGTCGCGTACCGCGGCGAGGACCTTCGCGGTCCGTGCGTCGTTGCCGGTGTAGAGGCGGCTCAGCTCGTCGACGTCGTACCCGCCGCCACGCTTCCACGTCACGTCCCGCAGGTCGACGTCGTCGCTGATCCCGAAGTAGTGGAAGGGCACGAGCAGGTCGTCCGCCAGGGCGTCCCAGACACGCAGCTCGAACGCCGTCCGGCCGTCGAAGAAGGACCGGACGTCGACGCCGTCGGTCCGCTCCGGCGTCGCCGTCAGCCCGAGCAGCTCCAACGGACGCAGATGGTCGAGGACGGCGCGGTAGGTCTTCGCCTGCGCGTGGTGGAACTCGTCGACGACCACGACGTCGAAGTGCGCCGGGTCGAAGCTGCGGACGCCGCGTGCGGCCAGCGACTGGACGCTGGCGAACACGTGCCGCCAGTCGCGCGGGACGTCCCCGGCGACGAGACGCTCGCCGAAGCTGCCGTCCGCCAGTGCCTCCCGGTACGTGCGCATGGCCTGGTCGAGGATCTCCTGGCGGTGCGCG
>JACRAB010000518.1 GCA_016213575.1 Actinomycetota bacterium | reverse complement strand
TCGTGCTCCTCGATGTGGATCGAGGACAGGACGTCGTCCTGCACGAGGCGCTGCGACAGGAGGATCGCGTCCTCGTAGTTGTGGCCCTCCCACGACATGAACGCGACGAGGAGGTTCTTGCCGAGCGCCATCTCGCCCATGTCGGTCGAGGGGCCGTCGGCGATGACGCCGCCGACCTCGAGGCGGTCGCCCTCGGCGACGAGCTCGCGCTGGTTGTCCGCGGTGCCCTGGTTCGACCGGCGGAACTTCGCGATCCGGTACGTCGTGTGCGTGCCGTCGTCGTTCATGACGGTGACGGCGTCGGCCGACACCTCGGTGACGGCACCGGCCTTGTCCGCGATGACGACGTCGCCGGCGTCGACCGCGGCACGGAACTCCATGCCGGTGCCGACGAGCGGCGTCTCCGCCATGACGAGCGGGACGGCCTGGCGCATCATGTTCGAGCCCATGAGCGCGCGGTTGGCGTCGTCGTGCTCGAGGAACGGGATCATCGCGGTCGCGACCGAGACCATCTGGCGCGCCGAGACGTCCATGTAGTCGACCCCGTCGGCCGGCCACAGCTCCATCTCGCCGCCCTTGCGGCGGACGAGCACGCGGTCCTCCGCGAAGTGCTGGTTCTCCGCGATGGGCGCGTTGGCCTGGGCGATGACGAACTCGTCCTCCTCGTCCGCGGTGAGGAAGTGGATGTCGTCCGTGACGACACCGTCGTTCACCTTGCGGTACGGGGTCTCGACGAAGCCGAACGGGTTGATCCGCGCGTACGTCGACAGCGAGCCGATGAGGCCGATGTTCGGGCCTTCCGGCGTCTCGATCGGGCACATCCGGCCGTAGTGCGACGGGTGCACGTCACGGACCTCGAAGCCGGCCCGCTCGCGCGAGAGACCACCCGGGCCGAGCGCCGACAGGCGGCGCTTGTGGGTGAGCCCGGAGAGCGGGTTCGTCTGGTCCATGAACTGCGACAGCTGGCTCGTCCCGAAGAACTCCTTGATGGAGGCCACGACGGGGCGGATGTTGATGAGCGTCTGCGGCGTGATCGCCTCGACGTCCTGGGTCGTCATCCGCTCGCGGACGACGCGCTCCATCCGGGACAGGCCGGTGCGGACCTGGTTCTGGATGAGCTCGCCGACGGTGCGCAGACGGCGGTTGCCGAAGTGGTCGATGTCGTCGACCTCGACGCGCGCCTCGAACGGCTCGCCGTTGCGGGTGCCCGGCATCGTCGTGGCGCCGGCGTGCAGCGACACGAGGAAGCGGATCGTCGCGACGACGTCCTCGATCGTCAGGGTGCCCTGCTCGAGACCCTGCTCCAGCCCCAGCTTCTTGTTGATCTTGTAGCGGCCGACCTTCGCGAGGTCGTAGCGCTTGGGGTTGAAGTAGAGGTTGTCGAGCAGCGTCTGCGCGGCCTCGCGGGTCGGCGGCTCGCCCGGACGCAGCTTGCGGTAGATGTCGAGGAGCGCCTCGTCCTGACCGGCGGTGTGGTCCTTCTCGAGCGTGGCGCGCATCGACTCGACGTCGCCGAACTCCTCGAGGATCTGCGCCTCGGTCCAGCCGAGGGCCTTGAGGAGGACCGTGACCGACTGCTTGCGCTTGCGGTCGATGCGGACACCGACCATGTCGCGCTTGTCGATCTCGAACTCGAGCCAGGCACCCCGCGACGGGATGATCTTGGACGTGTAGACGTCCTTGTCGCTCGTCTTGTCGGCGGTGCGCTCGAAGTACACGCCCGGCGAGCGGACGAGCTGGGAGACGACGACGCGCTCGGTGCCGTTGATGACGAAGGTGCCGCGGTCGGTCATGAGCGGGAAGTCGCCCATGAAGACCGTCTGGCTCTTGATCTCACCGGTGGTGGTGTTCATGAACTCGGCCGTCACGAAGAGCGGGGCCGAGTAGGTCATGTCCCGCTCCTTGCACTCGTCGATCGAGTACTTGGGCGGCTCGAAGCGGTGGTCCCGGAACGACAGGGACATGGATCCCGAGAAGTCCTCGATCGGGGAGATCTCCTCGAAGATCTCCTCCAGACCGGAGGTGGTCGGGACGTCCTGGCGGGAGCCGGCGAGAGCGGCCTCTACGCGGCCCCTCCACTTGTCGTTGCCGAGGAGCCAGTCGAAGCTCTCCGTCTGGAGAGCGAGGAGGTTCGGGACCTCCTGCGGTTCCCTGATCTTTGCGAACGAGATACGGCCTGCTGCTGTGCGGGCGATCGAGCCAAGAGCGGACGCGGTGCGCGAGGCGGCCAAGAGGGGTCCTTCCACGGGCCTGCGGGCGTTACGGGCGCACACCGAGTGCCCCGTGGCTGATCCACGGGTAGGCACAGGGCGGGCGCAAAGCGGCAGACTACCGTGCGCGCGAAGAGATGTCCAGCCGCCACGCAGGAGTGACCTCCCGGGACCTCGCGAAACCTCTCGCGGGTCTGACCGGGCACCTCCTGGGCCGCTGGAACCGGTACTGCGAAGCCCCCCGACAGAGCCGCTTCGTACCTTGCGGCCTGCCATGTGGAGCCACAACGAGGATGACTGGCCGTAGGCGGTGCGTCAAGAGAACTCGGCCCTCGGTCGCTGCGTGGCGTGTCACGCCGTCACCCGAACGGAGCAACGACCGCACGGGTACGGACCGTGATCGACGCCAGGCACGCAACGGTGCCGGTGTCCAGCACCGACACGCCCCGGGACGCGGACCGGGCGGCCGGAGGTCCGGCCGCCCGTTCGCGGTGGTGCAGGTGGTGCAGATGATGCGGGTGGTGCAGCGAGCGCGCCCCTGGCGGGGCGCGACGTCACTTGACGGAGACGGTGGCGCCGGCGCCCTCGAGGGCAGCCTTGGCCTTCTCCGCGGCGTCCTTGTTGACCTTCTCCAGGACCGGCTTCGGCGCGCCGTCGACGAGGTCCTTGGCCTCCTTGAGACCGAGGGACGTCAGCGTGCGCACCTCCTTGATGACCTGGATCTTCTTGTCGCCGGCAGCCTCGAGGATGACGTCGAACTCGTCCTGCTCGACGACCTCCTCGGCGGCAGCGCCGCCGCCGGCCACACCCGCGGCCGCGACGGCGACCGGAGCGGCGGCGGTGACCTCGAAGGTCTCCTCGAACTTCTTCACGAACTCGGAGAGCTCGATGAGGGTCATCTCCTTGAACGCGTCAAGGAGGTCGTCGGTGCTGAGCTTCGCCATGGTGGCGTGTCCTTCCCTTGTGGATCCGCGAGGCGAGGGCGCCCGCGGTGGTGGCGGGCGGTTCAGCCCTCGGTGGTCTCCGCGGCGGCCGGCTCGGCCTCAGCGGGTGCCTCGGACTCGGCCGCGGCCTCGACCTCGGCGGGGGCGGCCTCGGCGACCGGGGCCGGCGTACCGGCACCGCCCGCGAGGACGCTCGGGTCGCTCTCCGCCTTGAGGCGGAGCGCGTCGATGGTCCGCGCCGCCTGCGACAGCGGGGCGGCGAACAGGTAGACGGCCTTGCTGAGCGACGCCTTCATGGCGCCCGCCATCTTGGCGAGCAGAACCTCGCGCGACTCGAGGTCGGCGAGCTTCTTCACCTCGTCGGCGGTCAGCGGCTTGCCGTCGAGGACACCGCCCTTGATGACGAGCGCGGGGAACGTCTTGGCGAAGTCGCGCAGACCCTTCGCCGTCTCCACCGGGTCACCGGTGACGAAGGCGATCGCGGTCGGGCCAGCGAGCTGGCCGTCGAACGCGGAGATGCCCACGTTCTTCGCGGCGATCTCGGTCAGCGTGTTCTTCACCACGGAGTACGTGGCGTTGCCACCGATGCTCTTGCGGAGCTGGGTGAGCTGCGCCACGGTCAGCCCGCGGTACTCGGTCAGCACAGCGGCGTTGGACTCACGGAACCGGTCCGTGATCTCAGCAACCGCGGCGGCCTTGTCGGGCCTCGCCATGGCTCTCCTTCCGTGCAGTGGTGCCGGTCTGCGCAGAAGGGCCCGGACATGCGGAACGCCCCGGCGCAGGCGCACGGGGCGTTGGTGGAGGCGTGCCGGCCCCACCCTCACGGGCGGTGGCGGTACGTGCTGCACGAGCGTCTCGTTCACCTGCGCGGGCCGCCCGCGTGATGCGGGACCTTCGACCACCCTTGCGGGGTGGCGACCGGCGGTCTTCGGCAGCCTTCAGACTACGGGACGCGCGACCGGGCCACCAAATCGCCTCTCCCCCACCACCTCGGACGGCGCACGGGGCGCCGTAGCCTCGGGGCGTGCCGCGCCTGCTCGTCGTCCACCACACGCCCTCGCCCGTGACGCGCGCCCTCCTCGAGGAGGTGCTCGCCGGGGCCCGGCACCCCGACCTCGGCGGGGCGGTGGACGTCGTCGCCTCCCCCGCGCTGTCGACCGGCGCCGCCGACGTGCTCGCCGCCGACGGCTACCTGCTCGGGACGCCGGCGAACTTCGGCTACATGTCCGGGGCGCTCAAGCACTTCTTCGACACCGTCTACTACCCGTGCCTGGACGCCGTCGCGGGCCGCTCGTACGGGCTGTGGGTGCACGGCAACGACGACGTCGCGGGCGCCGTCCGGGCCGTCCGGTCGATCGCCGGCGGGCTCGGCTGGACGCCGGCCGCGGCGCCGCTGGAGGTCACCGGACCGGTCGACGCGGCCGTCCGGGAGGCCTGCCGCGACCTCGGCGGGACGCTCGCGGCGACGCTGCTCGGCTGAGCCTCGCGGCACCGCACCCCCGGCGCGCCGGGCGGTCATCCCTCGACCGACGCGAGGAAGCGCGGCAGGTGCCGGTCGAACCCCTCCGCCGGGGCGGCCCGGACCTGCTCCGCCGACCACCAGCGGGCCGCGCTGATCTCCGCCGCGTCCCAGGCCGGGACCGTGCCGTCGGCGAGGTCCAGCCGGAACCAGAGGCTGACGTCCACGTGCTCGTCGGGACCGACGGTGAGGTTCCAGGTGAGGAACCGCGGCCGGCCGTCGTCGAGCAGCCGCGGCCGCCCGACGGCGAGCTCCTCGACGACCTCGCGGCGGGCGGCGTCCGCCGGGTGCTCCCCCGGCTCGACGTGCCCGCCCGGCGGCAGCCACAGACCCGCCCGACGGTGCCGGACGAGCAGCACCCGCCCGGTCGACGGGTCGGTCGGCACCACGTAGCTCACCAGGTGCGGCGCCGGGGTGGCCGGCTTCTCGCGGCGGAAGACGTCCTCGGTGCCGGACAGCCACTCCAGCGCCTGCTCCCGGTGCCGCACCGCCAGCGCGTCCGGCACGTCGACCGCCCCGACGAGCCGCGCGACGTCCGCCGCCCCGATCCCCACCACGCCCCCACCCCACCTCTGCTCGAACCGCTCCCGCCCCACCCCGCTCATGCTCGCGCCGGGTACCGACACCGGGCCGCGAACCGTGACATACCACCCGCTCCCGAGTACCTGCCGCGAGCACGATCGGGGTGGGGGACGGCGCAGGGCCCGCCGTCCGGGTGGACGGCGGGCCCTGGTGGTGCGGGTGAGGGGTGACGCGTCAGGCGTCGACGTCCTCGGCCTCGAGGTTGCGCGTGCGGTTCGGGTCGACCGGGATGCCCGGGCCCATCGTCGTCGCGATCGTGGCCTTGCGGAGGTACCGGCCCTTGGCCGCGGACGGCTTGAGCCGGAGCACCTCGTCGAGCGCGGCGGCGTAGTTCTGCAGGAGCGCCGTCTCGTCGAACGAGGTCTTGCCGATGATGAAGTGGAGGTTCGCGTGCTTGTCGACGCGGAACTCGATCTTGCCGCCCTTGATCTCCTCGACGGCCTTGGCGACGTCCATGGTCACCGTGCCGGTCTTGGGGTTGGGCATGAGGCCGCGGGGGCCGAGCACCTTGCCGAGCCGGCCGACCTTGCCCATGAGGTCCGGGGTGGCGACGACGGCGTCGAAGTCGAGCCACCCACCCTGGATCTTCTCGAGCAGGTCGTCGGAGCCGACGTAGTCGGCGCCGGCGGCCTCGGCCTGCGCTGCACGGTCACCGGTGGCGACGACCAGGACCCGGGCGGTCTTGCCGGTGCCGTGCGGGAGGTTGACGGTGCCACGGACCATCTGGTCGGCCTTGCGGGGGTCGACGCCGAGACGGAACGCGACCTCGACGGTCGCGTCGTACTTCGTCGTCGAGGTCACCTTCGCGAGCCGGACGGCCTCGAGCGGGGCGTAGAGCTTGTCCGCGTCGATCTTCTCGGCGGCGGACCGGTAGGCCTTGCTGCGCTGCATTGCTGCTCCTCGGTACGTGGAGTCGTGGTCTCGTGGGCCGCGCGGGCCCTGCCACTGCGGATGGTGCGTCAGATGCGGTGCGTCGGGGTGGTGGTGCTCAGCCCTCGACGGTGATGCCCATGGAGCGCGCGGTCCCGGCGATGATCTTCGACGCCTGGTCGAGGTCGTTCGCGTTGAGGTCCTCGAGCTTGGTCTGGGCGATCTCGCGGACCTGGGCGGCGGTGAGCTTGCCGACCTTGGTCTTGTGCGGCTCGCCGGAGCCCTTGGGGACGCCCGCGGCCTTCTTGATGAGCTCGGCGGCCGGCGGCGTCTTCGTGATGAAGGTGAAGGACCGGTCCTCGTAGACCGTGATCTCCACCGGGATGACGCTGCCGCGCGAGCCCTCGGTCTGGGCGTTGTACGCCTTGCAGAACTCCATGATGTTCACGCCGTGCTGACCCAGCGCGGGGCCGATCGGCGGCGCCGGCGTCGCCTGGCCGGCGTTGATCTGCAGCTTGATCAGAGCTGAGACCGTCTTCTTGGGGGGCATGTCCGGGTCCTTCTGTTCGGTGGTCTGCACGGTCGCGTGACCGTGCGGTTCGGCCCGTTACGGGCCAGCGGACGGCGTGGCCCGTCGTCCGCGAACTCGTGGGGTCAGAGCTTGGAGACGTCCGAGAACGACAGCTCGACCGGGGTCTCGCGACCGAAGATCGAGACGAGCACCTTGAGCTTCTGCTGGTCGGCGTTGATCTCGCTGATCGTGGCCGGCAGGGTCTCGAAGGGGCCCTCCATGACCGTGACGGTCTCGCCGACCTCGAAGTCGACGACCTTGATCTCGGCCTTCGCGGGCTTGGCGCCCTCGGCGGCCTGCAGCGACGGCGCGAGCATCGAGAAGACCTCGTCGAGGCTCAGCGGCACGGGCTGGTGGGTGTGGCCGACGAAGCCGGTGACGCCCGGGGTGTGCCGGACGGCGCCCCACGACTCGTCGGTGAGGTCCATGCGGACGAGGACGTAGCCGGGGATCCGGACCCGACGGACGAGCTTGCGCTGCCCGTTCTTGATCTCGGTGACCTCTTCCATGGGGACCTCGACCTGGAAGATGAAGTCCTCCATGTTGAGGCTCTGGATGCGGTTCTCCAGGTTCGCCTTCACGCGGTTCTCGTAGCCCGCGTAGGAGTGGATCACGTACCAGTCGCCGGGGGCGCGACGCAGCTGCGTCTTGAACTCGGCGACCGGGTCGACGACGTCGCCGTCCTCGTCCTGGGTCGCCGGCGCGGCGTCGTCGGCCGGCTCGTCCGCGGCGGACGCCGCGGGCTCGTCGTCGGCGGCAGGCTCGTCGTCCGACGCGTCGTCCTCGTCGGACTCGTCGTCGGAGCCGACCGGGGTCGCCTCGGCGGCCGGGGCGTCGTCCGCCGCGTCGGCCTGCGCGTCGTCGGACGGCGCCGCGCCGCGCTCGAAGTCCTCCCACGTGGGGGCGGCCTCGCCCGAGACCTCGGTCGTGCTGTCGAGGTCGTCGTCCACGTCGAGGTGGGGGCTCTGCTCGGACACCTGTCGTCCTACTTCCTTCGCCTGTCGGTCGTTGTGCGGATCTGGCTCCGGCTCACGCCGGGCCCGGTGTCAGCTCGACCCGCCGAAGACCCACAGGACGAGCTTGCCGAACCCGTAGTCCAGCACCGAGACGAAGCCCATGACGGCGCAGACGAAGACGAGGACCACCGCGGTGTAGGTGACCAGCTCGTTCCGGGTGGGCCGGACGACCTTCTTCAGCTCTGCGATGACCTGCCTCACGAAGAGGCCGAGACCGCCCCCACGCCGCCGGCTCTTCGTCGCGGGCGTTGTCGTCACGAGATCCACCTGATCATCGACTGTCGGTTCGGGCCCGTCGCGCCTGGTCCGGCGACCGGCGAGGGTCTCCGCACCGCTGAGCCACGGGTCGTTCTGATCGTTCGCAGGGCAGGAGGGACTCGAACCCCCAACCGCCGGTTTTGGAGACCGGAGCGCTGCCAGTTGCGCCACTGCCCTAGGAGATCGTGAGCCGCCCCGACGGGCCTGCCGGGCAGGCGCCATCATGGCGGTTCGCAACCACCGGTAAGCGACTATACGCAACCCGGCGGCCCCGGGTCGAACCGACCGCGTGGCGCGGGTGGTAATGCGGGGCCGACCCGCCGCGGCGCGGCGGGGTAATGCGTGGCGAGCCGTCCCGCCCGCGGTGGAAGGATGGGTGCGTGACCGAACAGACCATCCCGAAGGCCCCTCCCGTCGCCGACGACGCCGACGCCCCCGCCCGGGTGTCCCGCCGGATCGGCTCGATCGCCGAGTCGGCGACGCTCGCCGTCGACGCCAAGGCCAAGGCGCTCAAGGCCGCCGGCCGGCCGGTGATCGGCTTCGGCGCCGGCGAGCCCGACTTCCCCACCCCCGGCTACGTCGTCGAGGCCGCCGTCGCCGCGTGCGCGCAGCCCGCCAACCACCGGTACACCCCCGCCGCCGGCCTGCCCGAGCTGCGGGCCGCCGTCGCCGCCAAGACCGCGCGCGACTCCGGCCTGTCGGTGACGCCGGAGCAGGTGCTCGTCACCAACGGCGGCAAGCAGGCCGTCTACCAGGCGTTCGCGACGCTGGTCGACCCGGGCGACGAGGTGATCCTCCCCGCGCCGTACTGGACGACGTACCCCGAGGCGATCCGGCTCGCGGGCGGCGTCCCCGTCGAGGTCTTCGCCGGCGAGGACCAGGACTACCTCGTCACCGTCGAGCAGCTCGAGGCCGCCCGCACGCCGCGGACGAAGGCGCTGCTGTTCTGCTCGCCGTCCAACCCGACCGGCTCGGTGTACCCGGTCGAGGCGGTCCGGGCCATCGGGCAGTGGGCCGTCGAGCACGGCGTCTGGGTCATCACCGACGAGATCTACGAGCACCTCGTCTACGACGGCGTGCGCGCGGCGTCCATCGCCGTCGAGGTCCCCGAGCTCGCCGACACCTGCGTCGTCCTCAACGGTGTCGCCAAGACGTACGCGATGACCGGCTGGCGGGTGGGCTGGATGATCGGCCCGAAGGACGTCGTCAAGGCGGCCACCAACCTGCAGTCGCACCTGTCGTCCAACGTCGCGAACGTCTCCCAGCGGGCCGCGCTGGCCGCCGTCTCGGGCGACCTGTCGGCCGTGGACGACATGAAGGTGGCCTTCGACCGCCGGCGCCGGACGATGGTCCGGATGCTCAACGAGATCGACGGCGTCGTCTGCCCGACGCCGCAGGGCGCCTTCTACGTGTACCCGAGCGTCAAGGGCGTCCTCGGCCGGACGATCCGCGGCCGGACGCCGCAGACCTCCGCCGAGCTCGCGACGCTCATCCTCGAGGAGGCCGAGGTCGCGGTCGTGCCCGGCGAGGCGTTCGGGCCGAGCGGCTACGTGCGGCTGTCCTACGCGCTCGGCGACGAGGACCTCGCCGAGGGGGTCGGCCGGATCCAGCGGCTGCTCGCCGAGGCGCGCTGACGCACGGCCGCAGGCACGAGACAGGACGCCTCGGGCGGCCCGCCGGACGGCGGTACTAGCCCGAAGGTGCATCTGGCCGCCGCGGCCGCGGGCTGGCAGAACTGCGGGTGGCCGGGGGCGTTCCGCACCCGGCCGCCAGGCCCGGCTCCCGCTGGAGGTCCGTCACCCATGTCCCGCCCGCTCAACGCCCTCGGCTCGGTCGCGTTCGTCGTCGTGGCGGCCGCGGTCGCCACGGGGGCTGTCTGGTCGGCCGCGCAGCCGCCGCCGCCGGAGCGGGTCGTCCGCGGGGACCGCAGCCTGCACCTGTCCGACGCGTCGCAGTCGGAGCCCGGGGACGACGACACGCCCTCGGCGCGGGCCACCCCGAGCGCGTCCCGGGACGACGGGGACGACGCCGCCGACGACAATGGCGGGCGCGGGAGCGACGACGCGGACGACGACGGCACCGAGGCCGGCGACGACAAGGGCGGGCTGCGCAAGAGCGGCTCCGGCAGCTCCGGCGGCTCCGACGACACCCAGGCCGACGACAAGGGCGGCACCCGCTCCGGTTCGGGCAAGGGCAGCGACGACAGCGGCGGCGACGACAAGGGCGGCTCGGGCAAGGGCGGCTCCGGCAAGGGCAGCGGCGGGCACGGCAGCGACGACTGACTGACCGACTGACGGCCCGGCCCACGGCCGCGCCGCGGTCGCGAGCTCCGGTCCGTCCACCGGTCGGTGGACGCCGGGACAGACGTTCGGTCGTCGCGCGCGCGACGCCGGACGGCCAGGCTGGACGCATGGCGACAACACCGGCGACCACCCCGGCCACGCACCCCGGCCCGGCGCGGGACTCCCACGCCGTCCGGGTGCGCGGCCTGCGCAAGAGCTACGGCGACAAGCACGCCGTCGACGGCGTCGACCTCGACATCGAGCGGGGCGAGGTCTTCGCGCTCCTCGGCCCGAACGGCGCGGGCAAGACGACGACCGTCGAGATCCTCGAGGGCTACCGGCACCGGGACGGCGGCGAGGTCGACGTCCTCGGTGCGGACCCGGCGTCCGCGGGCCGCTCCTGGCGGTCCCGGATCGGGATCGTCCTGCAGACCTCGAACGAGAACGCCGAGCTGACCGTCGAGGAGATGGTCCGGCACTTCGCGCTCTACTACCCCGGCTCCCGCGACCCCGACGAGGTCATCGCCGCGGTCGGTCTCGAGGAGAAGCGCAGGGCCCGGATGCGGGCGCTGTCCGGCGGCCAGCGCCGCCGCCTCGACGTCGCCCTCGGCATCGTCGGGAACCCCGAGCTGCTCTTCCTCGACGAGCCGACGACCGGCTTCGACCCGCAGGCGCGCCGCGACTTCTGGGACCTCGTGCGCTCCCTGCGCAGCGACGGCACGACGATCCTGCTGACGACCCACTACCTCGACGAGGCCGAGCAGCTCGCGGACCGGGTCGCGGTCATCGCGGCCGGGCGGATCGTCGCCCTCGACACCCCCGAGCGGCTCGGCGGCCGGCTGGCGCACCGGGCCCGGGTCCGGTGGGAGGAGGACGGCGTCGTCCACGAGGAGTCGACCGACGCCCCGACCCCGCTCGTCGTCGAGCTCGCCCGCCGCTTCGGCGGCGAGGTGCCGGGCCTGCAGGTCGTGCGGCCGAGCCTCGAGGACGTCTACCTGTCCCTCATCGGCGACGTCGAGGACGCCGCGGCCGAGCTCGCGAGGAGCACCCGATGACCACGCCCGCCACCACCCCGACGAACACCCCGGCGGCCGCCGGCCGGCCGGACGCCCCCGCGCGCACGCCGTCCGTGCTGGGCCTCGGGCTGGCCCGGACCCGGATCGAGCTGCGCGAGTTCTTCCGCGAGCGCGACAGCATGGTCTTCACCTTCGCGTTCCCGGTGATCATGCTCTTCATCTTCGGGGCGGTCTTCTCCGGCGACATCGGCGGCGGGGTCTCGTTCACCCAGTACTTCACCGCCGGGATGATCGCCTCCGGCATCGCGCTGTCGAGCTTCCAGTCGCTCGCCATCGGGATCGCCGTGGAGCGCGACGACGGCGCCCTCAAGCGGCTGCGCGGGACGCCGATGCCGCCGGCGGCGTACTTCCTCGGCAAGATCGGGCTCGTCCTCGTGACGAGCGTCGTCCAGACCGCGGTGCTGCTCGCCGTCGGCAAGGTCTTCTACGGGCTCGACCTGCCGACGTCCGGCGGGCTCTGGCTGCGCTTCGCCTGGATCTTCGTGCTCGGCACGGCGGCCGGGACCGTCGTCGGGATCGCGTACTCGAGCGTCCCGCGGTCCTCCCGCAGCGCCGGCGCGGTCGTCAGCCCCGTCGTCATCGTGCTCCAGTTCATCTCCGGGGTGTTCTTCGTCTACAGCGAGCTGCCCGGGTGGATGCAGAACGTCGGCGCGGTCTTCCCGCTCAAGTGGCTCGCCCAGGGGATGCGGTCGGTGTTCCTGCCGGAGGGCTTCGCGGCGCAGGAGACCGGCGGCACGTGGGCGCTCGGGCAGACCGCGCTCGTGCTCGCCGCCTGGACGGTCGTCGGCCTGGTCCTCGCGCTGCGGACGTTCCGCTGGCAGCGCCGGGACGCCGGCTGAGACCCGCAGAATGGGTCTCATGAGCACGCACGAGCACGTGTGGGACCGGTTCATGACCGGCTGGCACGTCGCCTTCGGGCTGTTCGTCGGGCTGGCCGCGATCTGGGTCGGCTCCACGACGCACCTGACGGCGACCGAGCGGGTCACGTGCTTCGTGCTGCTCGGGCTGCTCGCCGTCGCGTACGCGACGCTCGTCCTGCCCGCGAGCCAGGACGTCCGCGAGGGGCACCGCGGGACGGTGTACCTGCTCGTCGCGGTCGCCGTGACCGGGGTGGCCAGCGCGGTCGACGTCGCGATGACGATGCTGCTGTTCGTCGTCTTCTCGCACGTGTGGATGTTCACCGCGACCCGGGTCCGCGGGGCCTTCTTCGCGGCCCTGCTCACGGTGAGCGCGACGGCGGGGCTCATGACGAACGCCGGCTGGTCGGTCGCGGTGGCCCGCGAGGTCGTCCCCCAGCTCGGCATCGCCCTCGGGTTCAGCCTGCTGCTCGGCTTCTGGGTGGCCCGCATCATCGACCAGTCCAAGGAGCGGGCCGACCTCATCACCCAGCTCGAGGCCGCCCGGGCCGACCTCGCGCTCGCCGAGCACGCCCGCGGCACGCTCGCGGAGCGCGAGCGGGTCGCCCGGGAGATCCACGACACGCTCGCCCAGGGCTTCACGAGCATCGTCATGCTCGCCCAGGGCGCGGCGGCCCGGCTGCCGCAGGACACGGACGGCGCCGCCGACCGCCTGGGGACGATCGAGGAGGTCGCACGGGACAACCTCGCCGAGGCCAGGGCCCTCGTCGCGGCGCTGTCGCCGGTGGACCTCGACGGCCGGACCTTCGCCGACGCCGTCCGCCGGCTCGGCGAGCGGTTCGCCCGCGAGACCGGGCTCGCCGTCCGGGTCGAGGCGCCGGAGGCCGTGGCGCACCTGACCCGGGACGGCGAGGTCGTGCTGCTGCGCGCCGTCCAGGAGGCGCTGACGAACGTCCGCCGGCACTCCGGGGCGCGCAGCGTCGTCCTGCGCCTCGTGCCCGAGGGCGGCGACGTGCGGCTCGAGGTGACGGATGACGGGCAGGGCTTCACGCCGGGGTCCGCCGAGGGCTACGGGCTCACCGGGATGCGCGGGCGGGTCGGCGAGGTCGGCGGCGAGGTCGCCGTCGCGAGCGCGCCGGGCGGCGGCACCCGCCTCGTCGTCCGGGTGCCGCTCGTCCCGGCGGGCGGCACCGCGTGATCCGGGTGCTCGTCGTCGACGACCACCCGGTCGTGCGCTCGGGCCTCGTCGGGCTGCTCGACGTCGAGACCGACCTCGAGGTCGTCGGCGAGGCCGGGGACGGCGCCGAGGCGGTCGCGCAGGTGGCCGCCCTGGCGCCCGACGTCGTCCTCATGGACCTGCGGATGCCGACGATGGACGGCGCCGCGGCGACCGGCGAGATCCTCGCCGCGCACCCCGAGGTCCGGGTGCTCGTGCTCACGACGTACGACACGGACGCCGACATCGTCCGCGCGGTCGAGGCGGGGGCGACCGGGTACCTGCTCAAGGACACCCCGCGGGTGCAGCTCGTCGAGGCGGTCCGGTCGGCGGCGCGCGGCGAGACGGTGCTCGCCCCGGCGGTCGCGGCCCGGCTCGTCTCCCGGATGCGCACCCCGGCGGCGGACCCGCTCACCCCGCGCGAGGTCGAGGTGCTCGCGGCGGTCGCCCAGGGGCTGTCGAACGCCGAGATCGGGCGGGCGCTGTTCATCGGCGAGGCGACCGTGAAGACGCACCTGCTGCGAGCCTTCACCAAGCTCGGGGTCGACGACCGGACCCGGGCCGTCACGGTCGCCATGGAGCGCGGGATCCTGCCGAGCCCGGGCGGCTGACCGCTGCTCGTGCGACCGCCCCCGCTCCCCCGGCGGGCCCGGTCAGGCCGGGACGGCGAGCCAGTCGTCGACGGCCGCGAGGAGCCGCTTGCGGACGTCGGCCGGGGCCAGGGAGGCCTCGATCGAGCTGCGCGCGAGGTGCGCCAGGGCGGCGTCGTCGAAGCCGTGGACGTCGCGGGCGGCCTCGTACTGCGCCGCGAGCCGCGGGCCGAACAGCAGGGGGTCGTCGGCGCCGAGGGCGAGGACGGCGCCCGCGTCGACGAGCGGGCGCAGCGGGACCTCGGCGAGCGTCGGGTAGACCCCGAGCGCGACGTTGCTCGCGGGGCACACCTCGAGGGCGATCCCGGCGTCGACGATCCGGGCCAGCACGGCCGGGTCCTCGCCGCTGCGCACGCCGTGGCCCAGCCGGGCGGGGCGCAGGTAGCGCAGGGTCGTGTCGACGTGGTCGGGGCCGAGCAGCTCGCCGCTGTGCGGCAGGCTCGCGAGCCCGGCCCGGGCGGCGATCCCGAAGGCGGCGGCGAACTCCTCGGTCGCACCGCGCCGCTCGTCGTTGCTCAGCCCGAAGCCGACGACGTCCCCGGGCCCGTCGCCGGCGTACCGGGCGGCGAGCCGGGCGAGGGTGCGGGCGTCGAGGGGGTGCCGGATCCGGCTCGCGGCGACGACGACGCCGACGCTGCAGCCCGTCGTCCGGCTCGCCTCCCGGGCCGCGTCGAGGACGATCTCGAGCGCGTTCGTCAGCCCGCCGACGTGCGGTGCGTAGGACGTCGGGTCGACCTGCATCTCGAGCCAGCCGGAGCCCTCGGCGGCGTCGTCCTGCGCGGCCTCGAGGACGATCCGGCGCATGTCGTCGGCGTCCCGGACGCAGTTGCGCGCCGCGTCGTAGAGCCGCTGGAACCGGAACCAGCCGCGCTCGTCCGGGGTGAGCCGGAGCAGGTGCTGCTCGCGCAGGCTCTCCGGCAGCCGGATGCCGTGCTTGGCGGCGAGGTCCTTGAGGGTGGACGGCCGCATCGAGCCGGTGAAGTGCAGATGGAGGTGGGCCTTGGGCAGCGACTCGATCGTGCGTGCGGTTCCCGTGCCCTCCATGAACGCAGTCTGCCAGCGTCCGGCGACGCTCCGCTCACGGACCCCTCCGTCCGGGCGAACGACATCTGCCGTTGACCCCGCGGATGATCCGGCGTCGTCGACCGGTTCCCGGGTGCGGGCCCGGGATCCGGTCGACTACCGCGGATCTTGCGTCAGGAGGTGGACGCCGTGCGCTGGGCGGGAGTGCGCTTGGCCGGGGTGCGCTTCGCGGGGGTGCGCTCGGCCGGGGTGCGCTCGGCGGGGGTGCGCTTCGCCGTGCGCTTGGCGGCGCCGCGCCGGGCGGCGGCGGACCGGCGGGCCGTGGCGCGCTCGGCCTCGGCCTGCTCCTGGGCACGGTGCTCGGCGCGGGTGCGGGCGGCCTTGCGGGCACGGCGTGACGCACGCTCGCGGTCGCGGCGGTCCTCGGCGGGCTCGAGGACCGGGACGGTCGGGACGACGTCCGCCTCGACGGCCTCGAGCAGCGGGCGCGGCGTACCGGCGGCGCGGGTCAGGAGGCGGGCGAGCCGCTCCGGCTCGGCGACGGTGACGGTCATCGACGGGTGCCGCAGCAGGCCGCCGGGCACGGCCGCACCGACCGGCTCCCGGACCGTGACGCACAGGCCGCGGGCGTTCGTCGTCCCGAAGGTGACGCCGAGGTCGGCGAGCGAGACGCGGACGCCGTAGGCCTTGAGCGGGTTGTAGGGCCCGGTCACGGTGACGTCGTCGACGTTGCTCAGCGCGGTGACGAGGCGCCACGGGCCGAACGAGACCTCGAGGTGCTCGTCACCGACCTCGACGCGCGCGGTGCCGGGCCGGACCCCGAGGAACCGCAGCGGCAGCGACAGGGGAAGGGCGAAGTCGAACTCGAAGCGCTCCATGCGGGTCCCCGTACCCAGCGGCCGCCGCCTCACGCGCGGCGGGCGCCGGGTGTGAGCCGTCAGACACCGGGCGGACGACGGACGCCCGCGTGACGGACGCCCGCGCGACGGACGCCCGGACGACGAACGCCCGGACGACGACGAGCCCCAGCAGGGCCACCGGCGCCAGGTCCGCGAGGACGAGGCCGTGCCCGGGTGCGAACGTGACGAGCACCGGCCCCTCGAACGCGTGGTTGGCGCGGGCGAAGACGAAGGCCGCGGCGAGGAAGCCGAGGACGGGCAGCAGCCGCGGCCGCAGGGCCGCCCAGAGCGCCGCGACGACCATGAGGCCGGCGAGCCCGGCCTGCACCCGCGGAGCGAGCGTGCCGAGGGCGTCGTCGACGACCATCGCGTACAGCGCGTCGAGGCTCGCCCGGTCCATGTCCTGGTCCTCGGCAGCCGGGCGTGCGGGGTTGACCCCGCGCACCCGCCCGGCGGGCTACAGCACGCAGCCGACGAGGACCGGCTCCGGCACGACGGTGACGCCGAACGCCGCGCGGACGCCGTCGCGCACCTCGCGGGCCAGCGCGAGGACGTCCGACGCACGGGCGGTGCCGCGGTTGGTCAGCGCGAGGGTGTGCTTCGTCGAGAGCGACGCCGGCCCCGGCAGCCCGTGGCCGCGGGCGAACCCGGCGCGCTCGATGAGCCACGCGGCGCTCGTCTTGACCCGGCCGTCCGGCATCGGCCAGCGCGGGGCGCCCTCGGGCAGCGCGGCGGCCGCGGCGGCGTCGAGGACGGGGTTGGTGAAGAAGGAGCCGGCGCTCCACGTGTCGTGGTCGGCCGCCTCCAGGACCATGCCCTTGCCGCGGCGCAGGCCCAGGACCGCCTCCCGGACCGCCGCCGTCGGGGCCCGGCCGCCCGGCTCGACCCCGAGCGTGCGGGCCAGCTCGGCGTAGCGGACGGGGCCGGACAGGTCGGCGACGACCAGCTGGAACGTCACCTCGAGGACGACGTAGCGCGGCCCGCCGAGGAAGCGCTCCTCCTTGAGCCGCGACGTCCGGTAGCCGAACTCGAGGTCGGCGTTGGCCATCGTCACGACGCGCCGGTCCTGCCGGTCCCAGGTGCGCACGGTCGCGACGGTCTCCGCGACGTCCTGGCCGTAGGCGCCGACGTTCTGCAGCGGGGTCGCGCCGGTCGAGCCGGGGATGCCGGACAGCGCCTCGACACCGGCCCAGCCGCGCGCCACCGTGAGGGCGACGAGGTCGTCCCACGGCTCGCCGGCGGCCACGCGCAGCGAGACGCCGCCGCAGCGGTCGGCCGCGTCGACGTCCACCCCCCGGGTGCCGACCCGCACGACGGTGCCGTCGAAGCCGTCGTCGCCGACGAGCAGGTTGGAGCCGCCGCCGAGGACGAGCACCGGCTCGCCCGCGGCGTCGCACGAACTCACCGCCTCGATGAGGGCGTCCGTGGTCGTCGCGTGCAGGAGGGTCCGCGCCGGGCCCCCGACGCGCAGGGTGGTCAGATCCGCCAGCGCGAGGGCCTGCCCGGGAACCCCGGGCGACGACGTGGCCGCTGAGGTCTCGGTCACGACCTCGACCCTAACCCTCCGTCACTCCGACGGCGCCAGGGGGCGCGCCGAACCGGCCGCGAGGAGGGAGAGCGCGACGGCGACGGCGACCCCGGACAGCGCCGGGACGACCCCGAACCGGTCGCCGAGCAGCCCGAGGACGGGAGGCCCGGCGAGGAAGGCGGTGGAGCCGACGGGCGCGACGACGCTGACCCGGGCCGCGGCCCGGACCGGGTCGTCCGCGGCCGCGCTCATCCCGACCGGGAACCCGAGCGCGGCGCCCCAGCCCCACAGCAGGGTGCCGAGGGCGGCGACGGCGAGCGGGACGGCCACGGGGACGTCCCCGACGAGCCGGGAGCCGAGGATGAAGACCGAGACCCCGACGAGGACGGCGAGCGCGCCGGCCCGCAGCGCCGCGACCCGGCCGACCCGGTGCAGGAACCACGGGCCGGTGAACCGGGCGAGCGTCATGGCGGCGACGAAGCAGCCGTAGCCGGCCGCGCCGATGCCGTCGTCGACCGAGTAGCCGTCGACCATCCCGACGGCGATCCAGTCGTTCGCCGAGCCCTCGGACATGCCCATCCCGAGCACCATGAGGCCGAGCAGCAGGGTCCGCGGCTCGGTCCAGGCGGCGAGCGCGCCGGAGCCGCGCCGCTCGGTGCGGGGCTCGTCCGGGGCGGCCGCCGTCCGGACGTGGTCGCCCGGCAGGAACGCCCGGACGCAGGCGTACGCGGCGCCGAGCACGGCGACCGCGACGAACGGCAGGTGCACCGCGACGGGGACGTCGAACC
>JACRAB010000512.1 GCA_016213575.1 Actinomycetota bacterium | reverse complement strand
GGCGCGTTCCCTGCGCAGCCGACCGGCGCCGAGCACCTCGGCGGCCTGCGCCCGGGACGCCAGCCCACGACGCGGGTCGTTCGGCAGCCACCACCGGCGCCCGAACAGCACCGCGCCCGCGGCCAGCGCCAGCATCGCCACCTCGGCGACAGCGACGCTGACGTACACCACCCACGCTGCCGGGAGCCTGCTCGCCCCGCCAGGGGTCAGCCCGAGGCCGGGAACGCCGGTGAGCAGACCACCAACCCCTCGAGCAGCCGCCCCCTCCCCCGACGGCCAGACCCAGCCGCCGCCGGCGACGGCGGCCGCGATCCCCTGACCAGCCAACGCCGCCGCCCCGAACCCGGCCACGGCGACGATCAGCACCAGCAGCGGCACCTCCCAGCCGTGCGCCAGCGACTGCGGGTCGCGCCGCCGCGCTGCGTAGTCAGGCATGGCTTCGTCCCTCCCTGATCGACTCTTCTCAGATCAGGTGCAAGACCGGCCTCGAAGCGGACACCGTCGCGGAGCTCGTCGAACGAAGTGGTCACCCACACGTGCGTCGTCCAGGGCTGGATCGGCGACAACGTGGCCGTCGAACTCGACGACGGCGGGTACCACTACGAGCGGTTCTTCCCGCTGTCGGCCGTAGCCCGGCTCGAGGACGTCCCAGAGGGCAAACCACCGGACGGGGTAGTCCAGCGTGCGGGTCCAGGCGACGACACCGAGACCCCTGGTTGATGCAGCCGGGTGGTCTCGGGGTGGCGCATGTACCACTTGACCCACGTCGCGTACGTGTAGCCGTGCTCAGCGTGCCCGTGGCACACGTACCCGAACCGGTTGCCCTTGGTCCGGGGGCGGCGTGCTCGGCGCCACGATCTTGAGTTGACGCAGCTGCGCCCCGGGTAGGCGTCGGGCCTGTCCGGGGCGCAGCTGGGCATCGGGGGGGTTCAGACCCTGGGACGGCGGCGGGTACCGAGTTCCGCGTGGACGCTGACGGTGGCGCGGATCTTGATGCGCGTCACGACCCAGCGGACGGCGGCGGAAACGCCGCCGGCGGCGAGCGTGGCAGCAACCACCCTCTGACCTGCGTCGATGTGCTCGAACATTGGCCTCAACCTCCTCTCGAGCCCTCGGCGCCGTTGAGAGCGCGACCGAGGGGCGTCTCCCAGCACGGGTGCATGGCTGTGAGACGCGGCTGCTGCCAGCGAGGTAGAGTTGAGGGGTCCCGCAAAGACACCCGTGGCCCTGCTCGGTTGGCGTCAGCCCCCGATGCGGGGCCTCGGCGTTTCCTGTGCCCCTAGTGTCCCTCATCCGGGGGCCAACTGACCCCTGTCTGTCATCGACTCGTGACGGTTGAGCGGGCGCGGACAGGCGCAGATTCCCCAAAAAGGGCACGGCCAGGTGCACGCTGCGTTACAGATCCCCTCCGGAACGCTCATGCTCGTCTCGACGCCACGTGAGCCAGTTTCGGCCGTACACCGCGGCGCAAACGAGCGCGGAGACGATGAATCCCCACTGCTGGGTGGCGACCGCGTAGGCGATCCACGCGCCCTGAGCGGACAGGCCCACGGCCCACCCGATCGCCCGCCGGCGCCCGGCGAGCACGAGGCCAGCGACTCCCCAGGCCATCAGGAGCCACGACCACCACCAGGGCGTCACAGGAGGCTGTCGGCCGCGGGGGCGCCGAGGACGTGGGCGACGAGCAGCTTGTAGGTCCGGCAGGGCCCCTCGGCGGCGTTGACCTTCTCCGTCGGTGGTCGCAGCCGAGGCAGGTGCCCCAGCCGACGCGGGCGTCGAAGGCGGCGAAGTCGGCGACGACGCCTCGTGCTCGAGGAGCGCGGAGTGGACGCGGGTCCCTTCGGTGACGACGGACTGGTTGATGTAGCCGTGCCCGCAGGCGGGGGGCGTCGGAGTGCTCATCGGGGGCGTCCTCTCGTGCGGCGAGGCCGTCGAGGTTCGTCGCCGACGGCCGTGATGCGGCGGTGGACCTCGTTGAGCGCGCGGACGAGGTTGGTGCCCTGGTCGCGGTGCTGCGGGCAGGGCACGCAGACGCACCCGCTGAACGCGGGGCTGGACGGGCAGCGGCGCGTCGCTGTCGGGGGGCGGTGACGAGGCCACCGGAGGCGTACGCGCCGGGCGAAAGAAGGCGTTCGGGACCGGCCCGTTACAGCGGTGCAGCGTGCACGCGCATCCACGGCAACGGGTCGATAGGCACGTCCCGTCGTCGGACCTCGAAGTGAAGGTGCGGGCCGGTGCTGTGCCCGGCGCCGGGGGCGCCGCGGGCGCCACCGCTGAGCCCGATGATGGCCCCGGCAGCGACCGGCCCCGGTCGCGCGCGGATCACCGACAGGTGCGCGTACCGGGTGCTCACGCCGTCGGGGTGCTGGATGGTGCCGAGGTAGCCGTAGCCGGAGGCGTTGCCGGCGAAGACGCCGTTGCCGGCGGCAGCAGGGTGGACCGGGGTGCCGACCGCGACGGCGAGGTCTTGGCCGGCGTGCAGGCGGCGCACGCCCTCCAGGGTGCGCATCCCGAACGGGCTGGACAGGGTGTACCGGCCCGCGGCCACCGGGGCGGCCCACCCGCTGGCGCCGACCGCTCCCCCAGCCTCCCCGGGCACCGGTCCTGTCGTGCAGACCAGCCCGGCCGGGTCGGTGTCCGGCCCTTCCTGCATGGTGGGTGGCCCGGTGGAGGGCGGGGCTGGGGACGACGATGCAGGAGGCTCCGTCGTCTCGACGAGCGTGGCGACCATGGTGGTGGCGAGGGTCTGCCACCGTGCGTACGCGGTCGGGAAGGCGCTGCGCTGGACCCGGTTCGCGGCCTGCCACAGCGGTATCGACGTCCAGCCGGGCAGGTCGAGGAGCCCGGGGGTGCCGGCCGCGTGGCCGCCGGTGAAGAACAGGTGCGCGGCGCCGCGGGGGTTCATCCGGACGGCGAGCGGGCCCCAGGGGTCGCGTTGCTGGAAGAGGCCGCGGGAGTCCGGTCCTGCGGTGTCGCCGTAGGCGACGTTGATCAGGCTGGACTCCTGGCGGGCGGTCATGACCGCGATCACCAGGCCCCGCACCGGGACGCCGTCCGCGGTCCCTTGGGTGACGATCGCGGCGGCGTTCGCCCATTGCTGTGCCCGCACGCGGGGGTTCGTCGAGAGGCCGTCGAGCAGCAGGCCTGGGGTGCCGCCCTGGCCGGGGCCGGCGGGCAGGCACAGCTGCGGGGCTGCCGCTGCGGTGATTCCGCCCGGCTAAAGGTGAGGCTCTGATCCGACGAGGACAGTGTCATGCCAGCACCGAGGAAGAATCCGCCGGAGTTGCGGGACAGGGCGATCCGTCTGGTGACGGAG
>JACRAB010000511.1 GCA_016213575.1 Actinomycetota bacterium | reverse complement strand
TCAGCGGCTCGCGCCCGTGACCAGCCACGCGTCGGTCCGGGCGCGCAGCCCGAGGAACACGCACCGGGCGACCATTTAGCCGCACGTGAACGTGACCCACAGAGCGACCCGCCCGGGTGTGCCCCCGGGGGCCCGCAGCGTCACCACGAGGGCGAGCGGGGCGTAGAGCACGAGCTGCACGACCCCCACGACGGCGAGGTACCGCCCGTCGCCGGCGCCGATGAGCACCCCGTCGAGGACGAACACGTACCCCGACAGCGGCTGGGTCACGGCCGCGACGAGAAGGACGGCGAGGAAGGCGTCGCGCGCCCCGGGCTCGAGGGCGAACAGCGGCGGCAGCAGCGGCCGGACGGCGAGCAGCACGACACCGAGGACGACCCCGCCCCACAGCCCCCACCGGACCATCCGGCGGGTGGCCGCCCGGGCGCCCGCGGCGTCCCCGGCGCCGAGCGCGACCCCGGTGAGCGCCTGCGCGGCGATGGCCAGGGCGTCGAGGGCGAGCGCGAGGAGGAACCAGACGTTCATCGCGACCTGGTGCGCGGCGAGGGCGTCGGGCCCCTTCGCGGTCGCCGCGTACGTCGTGACGAGGAACGCCCCGCGCAGCGCGAGGGTGCGGACGAGCAGCGGCACGCCGGCCCGCCCGGAGGCGAGGATGCCCGCCCGGTCCGGGCGCAGCGCCGCCGCGTGCCGCCGGGCGCCCCGGACGACGACCACCCCGGTGGCCACGGCCATCGCGATCTGGGTGAGCGCCGTCCCGGCCCCGGAACCGGCGATCCCCAGGCCCAGGCCGTGCACGAGCAGGACGTTGAGGGCGGCGTTGACGACGGCACCCGCGGAGGCCACCGCGAGCGGGGTCCGGGTGTCCTGCAGGCCGCGGAGCACCCCGGTCGCGGCGAGCACGACGAGCATGGCGGGCACGCCGGGCAGCGACCAGCGCAGGTAGTCGACGGCCTGGGCGGCGACCTCGGGGGCCGCGTCGAAGAGCCCGACGAGCCAGGGCGCGGCCGGCCACGCCACGGCGGCCGTCGTGACGCCGAGGACCGCCCCGAGCCACATCCCGTCGACGCCCTGGGTGAGGGCGGCCCGCAGGTCCCCGGCCCCCACCCGGCGGGCGACCGCCGCGGTCGTCCCGTAGGCGAGGAAGACGAAGACGCTCACCGCGGTCGAGAGCACCGCGCCCGCGATGCCGAGGCCGGCGAGCGGGGCGGTGCCGAGCCGGCCGACGATCGCGGAGTCGGCGAGGAGGAAGAGCGGCTCGGCGACGAGGGCGCCGAAGGCCGGGACGGCGAGGCCGAGGATCCGGCGGGCGTCGGCGACGTCCCGCCCCGGTGCCGTCCCGCCGGACATCCGACCCCCCGCTCCCCTGCGCCGGGCGTGACCGCCCGTTCTCCACAGGGCACGGTACGCACCGGCCACCGCGAGGTGTCCGAGGACTCTCCGGGCGCCGTCCGACACGCCCGGTCGGCAACACGCCCGACCGCGCGGACCAGTTCGCGAAGAAGTTTTCCTCCACAGGCCGTGGATCGCGTCGTCGCAGGTCAACGGGCATGTGACTACGCGATCAGAGGCCTCGGTCAACAGGGTTGTCCACAAGGTGTGGACCCAACCCCCAGGTTGTCCACCTGTCGTCCACAGACATGCCCGGCGTCGTCCACAGGTGGCGCCCGGAGCCGCTTGGGACGCGACCCCGGAGGGCCTAGGTTGCGATGCGCACCTCCCGCGCCGGCCGGCGGCGGGGCGTGTCGCAGGGGGTCGCCGACTTGTCGGTGGCGCAAGGTAGATCTGTCCGGTGCACCGCCGTCGGCGGTGCAGCAGGGGTCCGGTCGTGCCGGCTGGTGCGGAAAGAAGGTTGCGTGTCTCTCGCTGACCTCGACATGCCCGGGCGGGCACCTTCGGAGGACTACGGCCGCACGCCGCCGCAGGACATCTCGGCGGAGCAGAGCGTCCTCGGCGGCATGATGCTGTCGAAGGACGCGATCGCGGACGTCGTCGAGCAGTTGCGCTCCATGGACTTCTACCGCCCCGCGCACGAGACGGTCTTCGAGGCGATCACCGACCTCTACTCCCGCGGGGAGCCCGCCGACGCCGTGACGGTCGCCGCCGAGCTGACCCGGCGCGGCGAGCTCGGCCGGATCGGTGGGCACGCGTACCTCCACACGCTCATCTCGTCGGTGCCGACCGCGGCCCACGCGGGGTACTACGCGAAGATCGTCCACGAGCGGGCCATCCTGCGCCGGCTCGTCGCCGCCGGCACGAAGATCGTCCAGCTCGGCTACGCGGCCGAGGGCGGCGACGTCGAGGAGATCGTCAACACCGCGCAGGCCGAGATCTACCAGGTCACCGAGCGCACCCAGAAGGAGGACTACCAGGTCCTCGGCGAGATCATCGAGGGTGCGATCGACGAGATCGAGGCCTCGAGCCACCGCGGTGACGGCCTCACCGGGGTGCCGACCGGCTTCGCCGACCTCGACCGGCTGACGAACGGCCTGCACGGCGGGCAGATGATCGTCATCGCGGCCCGCCCGGCCGTCGGCAAGTCGACCATCGGGCTCGACTTCGTCCGCAGCGCGGCGATCCACCACAACATGTGCTCGGTGATCTTCAGCCTGGAGATGAGCAAGAACGAGATCACCATGCGCCTGCTCTCGGCGGAGGCGCGGATCCCGCTGCAGAACATGCGCAAGGGCACCATGCGCGAGGAGGACTGGACCCGCCTGGCCCGCACGATGGGCGAGGTCAGCGAGGCGCCGCTGTTCATCGACGACAGCCCGAACCTCACCATGATGGAGATCCGCTCCAAGGCCCGCCGGCTCAAGCAGAAGCACGACCTCAAGCTCGTCGTCCTCGACTACCTGCAGCTCATGTCGTCCGGCAAGAAGGTCGAGTCCCGGCAGCAGGAGGTCTCCGAGTTCTCCCGCGCGATCAAGCTCCTCGCGAAGGAGCTCGAGGTGCCGGTCATCGCGCTCAGCCAGCTGAACCGTGGCCCCGAGCAGCGGACCGACAAGCGACCGATGGTCAGCGACCTGCGTGAGTCCGGCTCCATCGAGCAGGACGCCGACATGGTCATCCTGCTCCACCGCGAGGACATGTACGACAAGGAGTCCCCGCGCGCCGGCGAGGCCGACATCATCGTCGCCAAGCACCGCAACGGCCCGACGGACACCATCACCGTCGCGTTCCAGGGCCACTACTCACGGTTCGTCGACATGGCGGTCTGACGGTCCCGTCGAGGGCTCGGATGAGTAGCGCTACCCCCCTCCGAGGGGGCCGGTGTACCCACAAGGTGGGACCCGGCATCCCCCTGCAGACGGATTTGTGTGGAGATTGCGCGCAACCGGTTGCGGGCCTGACGCGTCACCCGTGATGTTGACCTCGGCGATCCGGAACGCAGCGCGAGGGGTGCTGCTCGGACGCCGTGCTTGGGGGAACGATGCGTACTACTCGACGGGCCCGTACCGGGCTCGCCCTGGTCGTCGCTGCGGCGACCACCGTCCCTGTCCTCGGCCTCGGGAGCCCTGCTTCCGCCGCCTCGGGCTACGACCGCACCAGCACGAAGGAGGCGACCCGGGTCGACCGGGTCAAGACGCCGAAGCTCGCCTGGTTCGACTGCGAGGCGATCTTCGGGTCGCCGGGTGCCGAGTGCTCCACGGCCACCCTTCCGCTCGACTACGACAAGCCGAAGGGTGCGACGACCGACGTCGCGCTCCTGCGGATCAAGGCAGCCAAGCCGAAGCAGAAGATCGGCACGCTGTTCCTCAACCCGGGTGGTCCGGGCGGCTCGGGCGTCCAGATCGCCGCTGCCGCGCCGTTCTTCCTCAGCCCGGCGCTGCTCGACCGGTTCGACGTCGTCGGGTTCGACCCGCGCGGCACGAACTTCAGCGACAACGTGCGCTGCTGGCCGAACGTCGCGGCACAGAACAAGGACCTCGCAGGCCTGAACATCGCGTTCCCCGTCGGCAACAAGGAGAACGCCGCCGCGGTGAAGTCCGCCAAGGCGTGGGGCAAGGCCTGCTCGACGACCGGCCGGCCGCTGTCGGCCGCCATGTCGACCGCCGAGGTCGCCCGTGACATGGACGTCCTGCGCCGCGCCGTCGGGGACAAGAAGCTGAACTTCCTCGGCTTCTCCTACGGCACCTACCTCGGCCAGGCGTACGCGAACATGTTCCCGGACCGGGTGCGCTCGGTCGTCATCGACGGTGTCCTCGACCCGGTCGGCTGGGCCGGTACCCCGAAGACCGCGGGCGTGCCGCAGACGGCGCGGATCAAGTCCGGCGAGGGTGCCGACAAGGCGCTCCACGAGATCCTCGCCCGCTGCGACAAGGCCGGCCCGGACTTCTGCGCGCTCGCCGGTGTCGGCGACCCGCAGACGGAGTTCGACAAGCTCGTCGCCAGGGCCAAGAAGGGACCGATCACGATCGTCGACCCGCTCGACCCGTCGTTCTCGGCCACCTTCACCTACGCCGACATCTACGGCATCCTGCTCAGCTCGCTCTACGACCCGTTCTTCGGGTACGCCGACATCGACTTCTTCCTCACGGCGGCCGTGACGGGCACCCTGCCCGCCGCGACGGCCGAGCAGCGGGCGGCGGCGGTCAAGACCGTGCGTGCGGTCAAGGCCAAGGCGGCCGCGCAGTCGAAGAAGACCAAGGTCACGGCGGCGCAGCGCAAGGCGTTCGGCGGCTTCGCCTTCCCGTACGACAACTCGCCCGAGGCGTTCGCCGCGGTGCTGTGCACGGACGGCCTCAACCCGAAGAGCGCCGCCAACTGGCCGGCCTACTCGGCGGCGGCCGCGAAGAAGGCGCCCGGCTTCGGTCCGCTGTGGACCTGGGGCTCGGCGCAGTGCGCGTCGAACACGTGGACCGCGCAGGACGAGGACCGGTACGCCGGCCCGTTCACCAAGCGCACCGTCAAGCCGGTGCTCGTCGTCGGCAACTTCTACGACCCGGCGACGAACTACGCCGGCGCCGTGGCGGCGTCCAAGCTGCTGCCGAACAGCCGCCTGCTGAGCAGCGACAGCTTCGGGCACACCGCGTACGGCACGTCGGAGTGCGTCACCGTCGGGGTGGACAACTACCTGCTCACCGGTGCGCTGCCGGCGCGGGGCACGCTGTGCGTGGGTCCGCAGCCGTTCACGGAGCCGCTGGCCCCGCCGGCGGCGGCGAAGGTGCAGGGGGTCTCCCCGCAGGCGCCGATGCCGTCCTCGAAGGCGACGCCGTCGACGCGTTCGGGCGCCAAGCCGGCTCCGATCGCGCCGTTCGTGCCGGGTGGTCTCAGCTGACCCCGGTCTGACGGTACGTCCGAGCACCTGCTCGACAGCGGTGCCCCGCAGGACCCGTCCTGCGGGGCACCGCTGCGTCTGCCCGGCTGCCCCGGCTTCGTCACCCCGATTTCGTCACCCCGACGGGCTAAGCCTCCCGGGCCCGGTGGTCGATGGCACAGGAGGCGAGGACGCACCGTCCCGCCGTCGCCGACGTCCAGATGCGGAGCCAGCGGTGCAGGTGATCCGGGTGCTCGTCGTCGACGGGTCCCGGACGGCCCGGACGGCGACCGCGGAGACGCTCGCGACCGACCCCGGGGTCGAGGTCGTCGGCACCGCGGACACCGGGCCGATGGCCTTCGCGAAGACCGCGACGCTCAAGCCGGACGTCGTCACCCTCGACAGCGAGGTCAACGACGGCGACCTCGTGCGGACCGTCAAGGCGCTGCGGAGCACGCACCCCCCGGTCGTCGTCGTTCTCGTCGCGAGCCCGACCGACGCCGGCACCCGGACGACCGTCGAGGCGCTCGACGCCGGGATCGCCGACTATGTGACGGGGCCGCCCGAGCCGCGCACCGCGATCGCCGTCCAGAAGATGGTCCTGGCGCACCTGCTGCCCAGGGTCAAGGCCCTCACCGGTCTGGCCCCGCCGATCCCCCGCCGCCGGCGCCCCGAGCTCCCGCCCGCGGCGCGCCGCCGCGCCGCACCGGCCGGACGGCCCTGGCCGGACGCCCCGCCTACCGCCCCGGCGCCGGGTGCCCGGACGGACCGGATCAGCCCCGAGCTCGCCGAGATGCTCGCCGCCTCCGGGGTCGAGCTCGCGCCGGGGAGCCCGCGGGCGCTCAAGCCGCCGCGGACCCGGCCGCCGACGGTCGTGCTCATCGGTGCCTCGACGGGTGGCCCGGAGGCGCTCGCGGAGGTGGTCCGCGGGCTGGACCGGAACGTGCGGACCCCGGTGCTCGTCGTCCAGCACATGCCCGCCGGCTTCACCCAGCTGCTCGCCGAGCGGCTCGACCGGCTGACGCACCTCACGGTCCGGGAGGCGGTGGACGGCGCCCGGGCCGACCCCGGGCACCTCCTCGTCGCCCCCGGCGGGCGCCACATGGAGCTGCACCGGGCCGGGTCCGGGCTCGCCGTCCGCCTGACCGACGCGCCGCCGGAGCAGTTCGTGCGGCCCGCGGTCGACGTCCTGTTCCGCACCGGCGCGCACGCGTGCCGGGACGGCGTCCTCGCGGTCGTCCTCACCGGCATGGGCCGCGACGGCGAGGCCGGTGCCCGGGTCGTCCAGGAGGCCGGCGGCACGGTGATCGCCCAGGACGAGGCGACGTCCGTCGTGTGGGGCATGCCCGGCTGCGTGGCCCGCGCGGACCTCGCGGACGCCGTCCTGCCGCTGCCGCTCATCGGCGGCGAGGTCTCGGCGCGGCTGGCCCGCCGGATCTGAGGTCGCGCCTGACCCGGCGCACGGCCGGCGGACGCGAGGATGTCGGCATGGGAGCTGACTGGCTGACCGACGCGGTCGTCTACGAGATCTACCCGCAGTCGTTCGCGGACTCGGACGGCGACGGCATCGGGGACCTGCGCGGGGTCATCGACCGCCTCGACCACCTGGAGTGGCTCGGCGTCGACGCGATCTGGTTCAACCCGTGCTTCGAGAGCCCGTTCGCGGACGCCGGCTACGACGTGAGCGACTACCTGCGCATCGCGCCCCGCTACGGCACGAACGACGACCTCGTCGAGCTCGTCGCGAAGGCCCGTGACCGCGGCATCCGGGTGCTGCTCGACCTCGTCGTCGGCCACACGTCGACCGCGCACGCATGGTTCGTCGAGGAGCGCGCGGCGCCCGGCCCGCACCCGGACGGCGACCGCTACGTCTGGTGCGACGACCCGCCGCAGCGCGACACGTCCGGCGACCTGCCCGGCACCGCGGCCTGGGTGCGCTCCCCCGGGCCCCGGCCCGGCTGGTACCTGAAGAACTTCTACGACGCGCAGCCCGCGCTGAACTTCGGGTGGGGCCGGCTGCCGGACGACGAGCCGTGGCGGGACGCCGTGGACGCCCCCGGCCCGCTGCGCAACCGTGCGGCGCTGCGCGAGATCCTCGCGTTCTGGCTCGACAAGGGTGTCGCCGGCTTCCGCGTCGACATGGCCTTCTCCCTCGTCAAGGACGACGAGGGCTTCGTCCGCACCGTCGAGCTGTGGCGGGAGCTGCGCGAGTGGCTCGACGCGACCTACCCGGACGCCGTCCTCGTCCCCGAGGGCCAGGAGCCCCGCACCGGCGGGGCGTTCGCGTTCCACGCGGACTTCTTCCTCGTGATCATGGCCGCGCACGCGACGCTCTTCGACAACGGGTACGCCGGCCGGCTGCCGTTCCAGCCGTGGCAGCCGCCGTTCTTCGACGCGGAGGGCCGGGGCAGCACGGCGACGTTCCTCGCCGAATGGGCCCGGGCCAAGGCCGCCGACCCGGCCCGCCCGGTGCTCCTCGCGACCGCCGACCACGACTACGACCGGCTGCGCTGCGGCCCGCGCGAGCCGGACCAGCTCGGCACGGCACTGACGTTCCTGCTCACCTGGGCGAGCGTGCCCTCGCTCTACTACGGCGACGAGATCGGCATGCGGTACCTGCCCGGCCTGCCGGACGTCGAGGGCGCGATCTGCAACCCCGCCTACAACCGGGCCGGCTGCCGCACCCCGATGCAGTGGGACGACGGCCCGAACGCCGGCTTCTCGACGGCCTCCCCGGAGCGCCTGTACCTTCCCGTCGACCCGGCCCCCGACCGCCCCACGGTCGCCGCCCAGCGCGCGGACCCGTCGTCCACGCTCCACCTCGTGCGCGACCTCGTCGCCCTGCGCCGGGCGACCCCCGCGCTCGGCGCCCGGGCCGACGTCCGCGTCGTGCACGCCGGCTACCCGCTGACGTACGTCCGCGGCGGCACGCACCTCGTCGTCCTCAACCCCCGGCGGGACGTCGCGACGGTCGAGGTCCCGGAGGCGGTCGGCGCGCGGTCCCTGCTCTCGAAGGGTGTCGCGCTCGTCGACGGCACCCTGCCCGCGGCGACCGTCGAGGTCGACGGCTTCGGCTACGGCGTCTTCGAGCTGGCCGTCCGGTAGCCGCCGCCTGCCCGCCCTCGGGACGACGCCCCCTCCCGCGCGGGCGCCGGCCCCGACAGGATGTGCGGCATGGGACTGCAGGTCATCCAGGTCGGGGCGTTCGGTGCCGAGGACGTCGCCGTCGCGCTCGACGGTGCCGACGAGGGGTGCGTCTACACCGGCACCGAGGACGGCGGGATCCACCGGGTGAGCCACGACGGCGCCACGGTCGAGAAGGTCGCGGACACCGGGGGCCGGCCGCTCGGCATCGAGTGGACGCCGAGCGGCCGGCTCGTCGTGTGCGACGCGCGCCGCGGGCTGCTCGGGGTCGACCCGTGGACCGGCGGGGTCGAGGAGCTCGCCGCGACGGTCGACGGCGCACCCATGCAGTTCTGCAACAACGCCGCGGTCGCCGGTGACGGCACCGTCTACTTCTCCGACTCCTCCACGGTGCACCCGATCGACCGGTGGAAGGCCGAGATGGTCGAGGTCACCGGCACCGGGCGGCTGCTGCGACGCTCCCCCGACGGCGTCGTCACCGTCGTCGGTGACGGCCTCGACTTCGCGAACGGGGTCGCGCTCGCGGCCGACGACGCGTGGGTCGTCGTCGCCGAGACGTCGCGCCGCCGGCTCACCCGGTTCTGGCTCGCCGGGCCGAAGGCCGGGCAGCGGGAGACCTTCGCCGACGACCTGCCCGGCTACCCGGACAACATCTCCCGCGGCAGCGACGGCCTCG
>JACRAB010000513.1 GCA_016213575.1 Actinomycetota bacterium | reverse complement strand
GTCGTCAAACCCTTCGGCGCCGACCACCTCGACGCCCGCATCCGCGCCGTCCTGCGCCGCAGCGGCAACGCCCGCACCGACGCCCCCATCACCGTCGGCGGCCTCGTCGTCGACGCCCGCACCCGCACCGCCACCCTCGACACCCGCACCCTCGAGCTCTCCCGCAAGGAGTTCGACCTCCTGCTCGCCCTCGCCCAACGCGCCGGCGAGGTCGTCACCAAACGCGACCTGCTCGCCGAGGTCTGGCGCCAGCCCTACGGCGGCGGCGACCGCACCGTCGACGTCCACCTCTCCTGGCTGCGCCGCAAGCTCGGCGAGACCGCCGCCGAACCCCGCTACCTGCACAGCGCCCGCGGCGTCGGGGTCCGGCTCGCGGCCCCCGACGAGGGCTAGGGCGACGGCCGGTGCGTCGTCGGGTCGCACTGCTCGTGGCTGCCGTGACATCAGCGGTCGTCCTCGCCTTCGTCATCCCGCTCGGGCTGCTCGTGCGCACGCTGGCCGAGGACCGTGCGCTCCGGGCCGCCACGAGCCAGTCGGTCTGCATCGCCGGCGCGGCGCAGAACATCACCGACCCGGCCACCCGGGACCGGGTCGTCGAGCAGTGCGGCGACGACCGCCCCGGCGCGCCGCCCCCGACCGTCGTGCTCTCGGGCAGGACGCTGCTCGGCCCGGAGCCGCCGGCCTACGACCCGGGCCTCAACGCCGCGCTCCGGGACGGCACCGCCCAGACCGTCGACACGCCGACCGGCAAGATCATCTACGTCGTGAGCATCACGAAGGCGGACCGGGTCGTCGTCCGGACCGTGGTGCCGACGGCCGAGCTGCACCGGGGCGTGACCCGGGCCTGGGTGACGCTCGGCGCCCTCGGGCTGGCCCTGCTCCTCGCGGCCGTCGTCTTCGCCGCCCGGCTCGCAGGCCGGATCAGCCGGCCGCTCCTGCAGGTCGCCTACGCGGCCGAGACGATGCGTTCGGGGGCGCTGGACACCCGGGTGCCCGAGCGCGGGCCGCCCGAGGTGGTCGCGCTCGCCGGTGCGCTCAACGGGCTCGCCGAGCGGGTCCAGCAGCTGCTCGCCGCCGAGCGGGACGCCGTCGCGGACCTGTCGCACCGGCTGCGCACCCCGGTCACCGCGCTGCGGCTCGACACGGACGGCGTCGCCGACCCGGAGGTCCGGGAACGGCTGCGGATGCACGTCTCGGCGCTGGAGAAGACCGTCGACGCGATCGTCCACGACGCCCGCCGCCCGTCGCGGACCCAGCCGGGCACGTCGTGCGACGTCGGCCGCGTCGTCGCCGAACGGGTCCAGTTCTGGTCGGCGCTGGCGGACGACCAGGGCCGCGCGCTGCAGCTCTTCCTCCCCGAGCGCCCGCTGCGGGTGCGGCTGGACGCCTCGGACCTTGCCGACGTCGTCGACGTGCTCGTCGACAACGTCTTCGCGCACACCGACGAGGGGGTGGCGCTCACGGTGTGGGTGGTCGCCCGCGGGGACGGCGCGGTCGTGCTCAGCGTCGAGGACGGCGGCTACGGGCTGCCGTCGGGCGACGTCGTCGCGCGCGGCAGCTCGGGCGCCGGCTCGTCCGGGCTGGGCCTGGACATCGTGCGCCGGCTCGCGATCGCCTCCGGGGGCGGCCTGGAGCTCGGCCGCTCCCAGATGGGCGGGGCGCTCGTCCGGGTCGTGCTCGGGGCGGCGTAACCCCGGAAGCAGCCCCGGACGCAGCCCCGGGCTCAGGGCGCCGACCTCAGTCGTCGTCACCCGAGTCGTCGGAGTCGTCGTCGTGGTCGTCGGCACGGTCCGCGGGGCCCTTGGCGTCGGAGTCGTCGTCGGCGGAGTCGTCGTCGGCCTTGTCGTCGGCCGTGTCGTCCGAGGTGCCGGCCCTGTCGCCGCCCTTGTCGTCGGCCTTGTCGTCCGCCGCGTCGTCGGCCTTCTCGTCGGCCGCGTCGTCGCCCTTGTCGCCGGACGTGTCACCGGCCTTGTCGTCGCCCTCGTCGCCGGAGGCCGTGGACGCGTCGGTCGCCCCGTCGTCCGTCGTGGCGTCGTCCGCCGGCTCCGCGGCCGGGGCGTCGTCCGTCTCCGCGACCGGGGCCGCGTCGTCCAGGCCGACGGTCGTGCCCGCAGCGCCGACCGCCGGGGCGTCCACCGCGGTCCGGGTCACCTTCGTGGGCGCCGGAGCGGCGTTCGTCACCGCGGTGTAGGTGAACGCCGCGACGGCGAGACCGAGGGCGGCGCCGACGGCGACGAAGGGGGCGGTACGGGTGCTCACGAAGGACGCTCCGAGGGACGGGCCGGCGCCTGGGGCCCGGAGGGCACCGCACGGCCGGCGGGTGATCGTGAGCAGATCCTCCCGGCCGGGGCGTCATGGGCACGTCGTCGCCGGGTCAAGACCAGGTCAAGGCTCGCAGCGCCACGACGGACCGGCCCCGCCGCGGCGGCCGACCACGCTTCGCGACCACCCGGACCCGCGCGGACCACGTGTCCCGATGCACGTCCCGGACTGTAGTCACGGACAGTGACCCCGGGTAAAGTCACGGCCCGGGGACGCCGATCCGAGGAACGGTCGGAACCGAACAACTTGACCTGCACTTGACCAAGCGCTGAGCGCGCCTTCACCTGGGTCCCGGGATGCTGAAGCCATGAAGCGAACCACCACCAAGGACCGGGACCGCACGCTCCGGGTCGTGTCGGGCCTCACCGGCGGCCTCACGGCGCTCGCGGTCGCCGCGACCGGCCTCGCCACGGCGTTCGCCGCCCAGACGACCCAGCGCAAGGAGGCCCTCAAGCTCGCCTCCGAGGACGCCGCGGGCGCGGGCCTGGCCGCCGAGCCGGGCGAGACGAGCACGGTCACCGAGGAGGCCGAGGAGCCGGAGACCCCTGCCGGCACCACGACGACGTCCGTGAAGTCGAAGACGACGTCGAAGAAGCCGGCCGCGCGGACGTCGACCAAGCGCCGCACCACGGCCGCGGTCCGCCGCACGACCACCTCGGCGAAGCGGACGACGACCACCACGCGACCGAAGACGACGACCACGTCGAAGCCGCGGACGACGACCACCACGACCAAGCCCAAGCCGAAGCCCTCGACGACGACGAAGACGTCGAGCTCCTGAGCCTCGTGGCCACGACCACCGCCCCCGGCGGTTTCACCTTCGCAGAGACGTCGTGGCGGGCCCTGGGAACCTACGTCCAGCTCGGTGTCGCCGACGCCGGCCGCCTCGACGAGGCGCGCGCCCGGGCGGAGGACCTGCTCGCCGCGGTCGACCTCTCCTGCAGCCGGTTCCGCGCCGACTCCGACCTGACCCGCGCCAACCTCGGCGCGGGCAGCTGGGTGCGCGTGGACCCGCTGCTCGTCGCCGCCGTGGGCGCCGCGCTGGACGCCGCCGACGAGACCGACGGCATCGTCGACCCGACGCTCGGCCGCAGCCTCGTCGCGCTCGGGTACGACGCCGACATCGGCGCCGTCCGGTCCCGGCCGGACGACCCCGCCGGGGTCCCGCTGCCCGCGGTCCCGGACGCCTGGCGGGCGGTCGGCCTGCAGGACGACGCGGTGCTCGTGCCGTTCGGCACCGCGCTCGACCTCGGCGCCACGGGCAAGGCCTTCGCGAGCGACCTGCTCGCCGACGACCTCGCCGACCGCGGCATCGCCTGCATCGTCAGCCTCGGCGGCGACATCGGCATCGGGGTCCCGCCGGACCTCGCGGACGCCGACGGCACCGGCCCGGTCGACTGGCCGGTCGCGATCGCGGAGCTGCCCGACGACCCGCCGGTCCAGACGGTCCTGCTCGACCACGGCGGTCTCGCGACGTCGTCCGTGCTCGGCCGGCACTGGTCCCGGGGCGGACGGCGGGTCCACCACCTCATCGACCCGCGCACCGGGCGCCCGGCGGAGTCCGTGTGGCGCACCGTCACCGTGTCGGCCGGGTGCGCCGTCGCGGCGAACACCGCAACGACTGCGAGCATCGTCCTCGGGGAGGACGCACCGCGCTGGCTCGCCGAGCGCGACCTCGCCGCACGCCTCGTCGACGTCGACGGCGGCGTGACCCTGGTGGCGGGCTGGCCCGCCGACGACGACCTCGCCGCTGGAGGGCGGTCCTGATGCTCGAGACCTTCACCGACGAGAAGTTCCTCTGGTACCTCATGCGCGGCACCGGCGTGACGCTCATGCTCCTGTTCACCCTGTCGACGGCGCTGGGGATCTTCTCCACGGCCCGCGCCGGCAACCGGTTCTGGCCGCGGTTCGCGACCCAGGCGCTGCACCGCAACGTGTCGCTCATCAGCGTCGCGCTGCTCGTCGCGCACATCCTCACCGCGGTCACGCACTCGTTCGTCGACATCCGCTGGATCGACGTCCTCGTCCCCTTCGTCGGCCCCTACGAGCCGCTCTGGGTCGGGCTCGGCACGCTCGCGACCGACTCGGTCATCGTCGTCGTCGCCACGAGCCTGGTCCGGGAACGGCTCAGCCACCGGGCCTGGCGGGCGGTCCACCTCACCTCGTACGCCGCGTGGGTGCTCGGGGTCGTCCACGGGATCGGCCTGGGCACCGACGCGACGACGACGCCGTGGGGCCTCGGCTCGACCGTCGTGAGCATCGGCATCGTCGCGGCGTCCGTCGTCGTCCGCTTCGCGACCCTGAGCAACGAGAGGAAGTACGCCGCGTGAGCGCGAGAGGCGGCGCGACGGCGCCTGGACCGACGAGGGGCAGATCGTGACCGGGTACGTCGTCACCCGCGCCGGCTACGCCTCCGACATCGCCGTCGTCGTCGGCGAGCGGCTGCTCTCCGGCATCGCGCACGGCCCCGGGCTCGGCGAGCACCGCGCGACCTGGCCGGCGCCCCCGCACCTGCAGGTCCGCGAGCTCCTCGCGCTCCTCACCGCGGCCGAGATCCGTGGCCGCGGCGGTGCGGGCTTCCCGTTCGCGCGCAAGGTCGCGACGGCCGTCGAGTCCGGCCGCCGGCGCGTCCTCGTCGTCAACGCCAGCGAGGGCGAGCCCGGCAGCGCCAAGGACAGCGCGCTCATGATGACCGCGCCGCACCTGGTGCTGGACGGCGCCGAGGCGGTCGCGAGGGCGCTCGGCGTCAAGCACATCCGGATCGTCGTCCCCGGCGAGCGGCCGGCGGTGCTCCCGTCGGTCGAGGCCGCGGTCGCGGAGCGCAAGGCGCTCGGCGACGGTCTGCGCTACGACATCTGGACGACGGGCGGCGGCTTCGTCGGCGGCCAGGCCCGGGCGGTCATCGAGCTCCTCGAGGGCCGCGAGAACCTTCCCGTCACCGCCTGGCAGCCGGAGGCCGTCAGCGGCTTCAAGGGCCGACCGACGCTGCTGTCGAACGCCGAGACGTTCGCCCAGGTCGCGGCGCTCGTCGCGCTCGGCGCGGCCCGGTTCGGCTCCGTCGGCACCCCCGACGAGCCCGGGACGACGCTGCTCACCGTCGCCGGCGACGGCCCGGGCGGGGTCGTGCTCGAGGTCGCCCTCGGCACCCCGCTGTCGGAGGTCCTGAGGCTGTGCGGCTACGAGCCGGACATCACCGTGCTCCTCGGCGGCTACCACGGCATGTGGCTGCCCCCGGAGCAGGCCGTGCTGCGCCGGATGAGCCGCTCGGACCTCTCGTCCGTCGGGGCCACCCTCGGCGCCGGCATCGTCCTGCCGCTGGACCGGCAGGCGTGCCCGGTCACGCTCACGGCGGCGGTCGTCGACTACCTCGCCGGGCAGAGCGCCCGGCGGTGCGGACCGTGCAAGAACGGCCTGCCCGCGCTCGCCGAGGCGTGCGCGCACCTCGCGAACGGCGGGGCGCCCGGTGCCCGGGAGCGGATCGAGCAGCTGTCCGGCCTCGTGACCGGCCGCGGCGCGTGCGCGCACCCGGACGGGACCGCCCGGCTCGTCGGCTCGCTGCTGCGCAACTTCGGGTCCGAGGTGTCGGCCCACGAGCGCGGCGTGTGCGAGATCGCCGCCGGTGTCGCGGTATGAACCGGGTCACGATGGGTCGGGGCACGAGGCGTCGGGGCACGAGGAGGGGACGACGATGACCGAGCTTCCGCGTCGACGCGACATCCGCGGGGAGGGCTACCCGCCGCCCCCGCTGGGCTTCCACCGGCCGCCGTCCGAGGGGCCCGCCGTCCCCCGGCTGTCCCAGGCCACGGGCTGGCAGGCGGTCGCGACCGCGCCGGCACGCCCGCCGGCCGGCCCGACCCTGCGGGTCGACTGGCCGATGTGCAAGGCGCACGGGCTGTGCGCCGAGGTGCTCCCCGAGGCGGTCCGGCTCGACGAGTGGGGGTACCCGGTCGTCGACAAGGGCGTACCGCTCGACGGCGAGACGCTGGACGCCGCCAAGCGCGCCGTCCAGGCATGCCCCACGCTGGCCCTGAGGCTCGTCCAGCCACGCTGAGTGGCCGCAGACCCCCGGCCGGTGGACGCCCCTCCTCCGGTCGGTGCCGGCACGCACGTCCCCTGCGGCGCGCCGGCAAGGGGGGCGGCGCCGCACGCCCGATCCGTCGGTGCGGGCGGTGCCGCCTCCCCTCAGGGGCCGGGTGCTGCGAACGAGGTGCGACGTCACCGCGCGCACGTCGTGCCCGGCCCCGTGCCGAGCCCCGGCCCGTCGAGCGTGAGCGGGCGCGGCACGAGGTCGGCGAGCGCCGTCCCGGTCCCGGCGACCGGCACGAGGACGACCGAGGCCCGCTGCCAGCACCGCCCCCAGGCGCCGGACAGCCGCACGGTCGTCGACCCCGTCGCCGGGACCGTGACGTCCCGGGCGGCACGGCGGCGGCCGTCGACGTAGACCTCCAGGCGGGCGCCGAGGTCACCGGCGGCGGGCAGCCCCGACCCGGTCACGACGACGTCGACGGTCGTGCGGACCTGCCCGGCGACGGCCAGGACGCCGTCGCCGCCGGCCACCGAGACCGACACGTACGGCGCCCGGGAGGACGCGGTCCCCGCGGGCCCGCTGCCGGCGAGCGCGACCGCGCCGAGCAGCGCGGCCACGACGACGACGGCCCCGGCGAGCGGGGCCGCGACGTGCCGCAGCCCGAGGACCGCCCGCCAGGTGCGCAGCGCCGCGACGGCGCCGGCCCCGACCGGCAGGCCGGTGGCCCGGCAGTGACCGACGACCCCGGCGGCACCCAGGCCGACGAGCGCGAGAGCCACGAGCCGGACGGCGTGCACCGGGTCGAGCCCGACGACGACGAGGGCCGTCGCGAGCACGGTCCACACCGCGACCGAGGTGACGACGCGCAACGCGAGCGTGCGCCACAGGCCCTCGCCGGAGTCGTACTCGACGGCCGCGGCGTACGTCGCGACGACGGCGTAGCCCGGCGCGACGAGCGCTGCGGCGAGGACGGCGGGCACGAGCCAGGGGCTGTGCACGAGCGTCCCGGTCCCGAGCAGGACACCGCACCCGGCGAGCGCCCAGGCCTGCGCCCCGGTGAGCGGGCGGCCGCGGCGCACCCGCAGGTCAGGTGCCTGCTGCGCCGGCGGGCGCGCGAGCGCGGGGCTCATCGGGCGGCCTCCGTCGCGGCGTCCGGCACCGCGGCGTCCGGCACGGCGGCGTCCGGCACCGTCGACGGCACGGCCGGCGTCAGGGCCTGCTCGGGGACGATCCGGTAGACGTCGTAGTTCGTCCCGGCCCAGATCTTGACCGCCCACGGGTAGGTCTCGAGCCGGTCGAGCGCGGTGACCGGGACCGGTGCGGTCGTCGGCGGCTCGGAGGCGTCGATGTAGAAGCCGGTGGCCGGCCGGCCGGTGCTGATCCGGCGGTCGATCGCGAGCAGGCCGAGCCCCGAGCGCGGCAGCCGCTCGATCGTCGTCGCCGGCACCGGGGCGTCGTAGAAGAACAGGTCCCACACCGGGAAGTCCTGCACCGGGGAGAGGTTGCCGACGTTCGAGAGGTAGCCGGTGCTGTAGTAGTCGCCGCCGACCGCGCCCGGCCCGCCCCGGCCGGCGTCGAGCGCACCGGCCCACCGCGCCGCGGCGACGAGCTCGGGGGTCTGGACCCGGCCCTCGGAGCCGAGCACGTACGGGCCGGGGAAGCGCTGGGTGGCGTTGTTCTCGACGGCACCGGTGCCGACGAGGACGACCGCGAGGACGCCGAACACCGCGACGCCACGCAGCTTCGGCGATGGCGCGACCCGGTCGAGGAACGCCTGGCCCCGGCCGAGGGTGCGGCGGGCCAGGGCGCGGACGGCGCGGCGCGGGCGGGGCGGCCCGCCCGCCTCGTCGGCCTGCGGCGCGCTGCCCTCCCGCGCCTCCGGCGCCCGGACCCGCAGGCCGGCGAGGGACGCGAGGGCGGCGCCGACGACGACGGCGCGCCCCTGCCACGAGAACGGCCAGGACCGGTGCGCGGCGGGGGCGCCGTGCACCGTGAGGACGAACGGCATCGACGCCGGGTAGGCGACGGCGACGACCACGACGAGCCGGGTGAACGGCACGCGCCGCAGCGGCCAGAGCAGCAGCGCGCCCGCGGCGCCGAGGGCGGTGAGCAGCGGCACGCTGAGCAGCCCGGTGAGGACCTCGTAGACCGGCACGCCGGCACCGGCGAGGATCCCGCGGGACCCGGCACCGCTGTCCGCGGCGACCGCGGACGGGGCCGCGGCGTCCGGGCCGCCGCCGGCGAACGACTCGACGAGCCCGGCGAGCTGCTCGACCGCCTTGCTCGGGAACACCGACAGGTACGCCCACACCTCGGCCGCGTGCAGCGCCGTCCAGCCGAGGACGACGAGGATGAGCGTCACGCCGAGCCGGGCCACCCGGCGCCGCGACTCCAGCCGGCGCACGTCGCGCCGGGCGATCCGGCCGCTGTGCAGGACGACGAGCCCGAAGACCATCCCGAGCAGCATGATCGAGGTCAGGTGGTGGGTCATCGTCACGGCGGCGGTGAGGAGCACGGCGAGCCGGCGGGCGGCTCCGGCCGGTCCGCGGGACCCGGCGACGACCATGCCGAGCATCCCGAGCACGGCGAGCTGCAGGACGATCGCGAGCGACTCGTACGCGTACATCCCGGTGAAGAACATGAAGCCGGGGTTGAACGCGTAGACGAGCCCGGCGAGGTCCGCCGCGCGCGGCGACAGCCCGGCGGCCCGGCCGACGGTGGCGGCGAGCACCGGGACGGCGACCCGCAGCACGACGACGAGGACCGTGCCGAGCAGCCAGGTCGACGCGCCGGTGGCCCGCTCCAGCGCGGTGGTCAGCGCGTGCAGGCCGGGGTAGTCGCGCAGGATCGTCACGACGTTGTCCTGGAGGATCCCGCCGGTCGCGACCATGTGGTCGACCTGCCGCCAGTGCGCGAGCTCGTCGAAGTACAGCGGCATGTCCGGCGTCCGGATCACCTTCGGGGCGGCCATGACGAACCCGGTGAGGGCGAGCGCCAGACCGCGCCGGACGCCGTCGGTGCGCCGGTCGAGCAGGACCCCCACGACGACCGCGAGGAAGACGAGCAGCGGCAGCCAGAACGCGACGAACCGCAGCGGGCTGCCGACCGCGGCGAGCCGGTAGGCCCAGCCGAGGCCGAGGACGGCGACCGCGGCCGCGGCGACGAGCAGCGGCTCGACGACGGGGACGCCGCGCAGCGCGAGCCCGCCGGCGACGGTCTCGGGCAGGACGACGGGCGGTTCCGCGGGTCGCTCGGCCGGCTCGCGGACGCTCCACGGCGGCGGCACCGGCGCGTGCCGGGCCGCCCGCCCCGGCGGCCGCGTCGGCGGGGGCGGGGTGCCGCTGCCGGCTCCCGGGTGCGCGACCGTC
>JACRAB010000517.1 GCA_016213575.1 Actinomycetota bacterium | reverse complement strand
CCGGTGCGCCCGGCGGCTACCCGGCCGCCGCCGCCACCGACTCGAAGGTCAAGACGGCCCTCTACCTCGGCATCGCCGGCATCGTCATGGCGCTGTGCTGCTCGATCGTCGGCCTCGGCCTCGGCATCGCCTCGGTCGTCATGGCGACCCAGGCCGAGAAGCAGGGCCTGCCGGGCAACGCCCAGACCGCGAAGATCGTCGGGTTCGTCGCCATCGGCCTCGGTGCGCTGTCGCTCGTCGGCGGCCTCTTCCTCGGGCTCGGGAACGTCTTCACCGGCAGCTGAACCAGCGGTGACCGCGCGCCTCGGCCGAGCGTGCGCGGACGTGCGGCCGGGCCCCGTCGGGGGCCCGGCCGCACGTGCATGAGGGCCCGCGGGACGCCGTCCCGGGCCGGTCGAGGGCGACGAGTGGTGCGAAACGCCGGTCCCGGACAGCGCCCCGGTGCCATGATCGCCGTCCGCGGACCACTAGCGTGATCCGCCATCGGCCCTGACGAGGGCCCCAACTCGGGATGGAGAGTCATGTCCGAATACGGTGCACCGCCGCCCCCGCCGCCCTACGGGGCCGTGCCCCCGGGGCAGCCCGCGGGTGGCCCGCCGCCGCCGAACTACCTCGTGTGGGCGATCCTCACGATCTTCTGCTGCTGGCCGCTGGCCATCCCGGCGATCGTGTTCGCGGCCCAGGTCAACGGCAAGTGGGCGCAGGGCGACGTCGCGGGTGCGCAGGACTCCTCGCGCAAGGCGAAGCAGTTCGCCATGTGGGGCACGATCATCGGCGTCGTCGGCACGATCCTCTACTTCATCCTCGTCGTCGGGCTCGGCATCGCGGGCAGCACGACCGGGAGCTGACAGCACCGCGCCGTGAGCCCCGGCCGTCCGCGGCCGGGGCTCGCGTGTCCCACCCGACCGCGCGGGGCCGCCTCCGCGCACCGCGTCCCGAAAGGCCAGTCCCCGATGAGCACTGACGGCCCGTACCCGCCGTCCGCCCCCGAGCCGGAGCCGGGCACCCCGTCCTGGCCGGCCGGCGGCCAGCAGCAGCCGCCGTACGGCGGTCCCGCGCCCTACGGCCAGCCCGGTCCGGCGCAGCCGCCGGCCTACCAGCAGCAGCCCGGTGCCTACCCGGCCGGCTACCCCGCGCAGCCGGTCTACGGCCCGCCGGCGGGGCCGCCGCCGGACAACTTCCTCGTGTGGGCGATCCTCTCGACGGTGCTGTGCTGCCTGCCGCTCGGGATCGTCTCGATCGTGTACGCGGCGCAGGTCAACGACAAGTGGCTGCGGGGCGACGTCGCGGGCGCGACCGAGTCGGCGCGCAAGGCCAAGCAGTTCGCGATCTGGAGCGCCGGCGTCCAGGCGGTCGTGCTCGTGCTCATCGGGATCTTCTACATCGGCATCTTCGCGCTCGCCCTCGGCACCGCCTCCACGGCGCCGTGACGTCCGCGGCGCGGCGGCTCGCCGGCCCGGCCGCGGCGGCCGCCGTGGCCGCGGCCGTGGTCGGGTACGTCGGTGCCGTCGACCCGAACCAGGCGGGCCACTACCCGACGTGCCCGTTCCTGTTCCTCACCGGGTTCTACTGCCCGGGGTGCGGCTCGCTGCGGGCGATCCACGCGATGGCGCACCTGGACCTCCTCACGGCCGTCGACCGCAACCCGGTCACGGTCGCCGCCGTCCCGCTCCTGCTGTGGACCTGGCTGCGCTGGACCCGCCGGGCGGCGCGGGGCCGGGCCCGCACCTGGGCGGCGCCGCCGTGGGCGGTCTGGTCGCTCCTCGGGGTCATCCTCGGGTTCTGGGTGCTGCGCAACGTGCCCGGCCTGGAGTGGCTCGCGCCCTGATGCCCGGTCCGTCCAGGTCCGTCCCGGTCCGTCCCCCCGGACGGGGGAGGCGTCCGGGGTCGGTACGATCTGAGGCGTCCGCCACTCAGACAGGGGGCCACGCGTGACCGTGCTCGACGACATCCTCGCGGGTGTCCGTGAGGACCTCGTCGGCCGTCAGGCCGCCACGAGCCTCGAGTCGCTCCAGGCCATGGCCGCGGCCCGACCCTCGGCGCTCGCCGCCGAGTCGGTGCTGCGGGAGGGCGAGACCGTCAAGGTCATCGCCGAGGTCAAGCGCTCGAGCCCGAGCAAGGGGGCCCTCGCGGCGATCGCGGACCCGGCCGGCCTCGCGGCCGACTACGAGTCCGGGGGAGCGAGCGTCATCTCCGTGCTCACCGAGGAGCGCCGCTTCGGCGGGAGCCTCGCCGACCTCGCCGCCGTCCGCGCGGCGGTCGACATCCCGGTGCTGCGCAAGGACTTCATCGTCTCCGCCTACCAGGTCTGGGAGGCCCGCGCGCACGGTGCGGACGTCGTCCTGCTCATCGTCGCGGCGCTCGAGCAGGAGGCGCTCGTCTCGCTCGTCGAGCGGGTCCACTCGCTCGGCATGACCGCCCTCGTCGAGGTCCACGACGAGACCGAGGTGCAGCGCGCGGTCGACGCCGGCGCCCGGGTCATCGGGGTGAACTGCCGCAACCTCAAGACCCTCGAGGTGGACCGGCAGGTCTTCGCCCGGGTCTGCCCGTCGATCCCCGGCGGGATCTACCGGATCGCCGAGTCCGGCGTCCGCGGCCCGCACGACGTGCTCGACTTCGCGAGGGCCGGCGCGCACGCCGTCCTCGTCGGTGAGAGTCTCGTGACCGGCAAGGACCCGCGCTCGGCGGTGGCCGACCTCGTCGCCGCCGGCGCCCACCCCGCGCTGCGCGCGGTCCGCAAGTGAGGCAGGCGGCGTCAGCGCGCTGACCCGCCGCCCGACCGAAGGGAACGTCCAGTGAGCGCCCCGACCGACCTGCCCGTGCAGGCCCTGACGGCCCACCGCGGCCCGTACTTCGGCCGCTTCGGCGGCCGGTTCGTCCCGGAGGCGCTCGTCGCCGCGCTCGACGAGCTCGACCGCGAGTTCACGGCCGCGATGG
>JACRAB010000516.1 GCA_016213575.1 Actinomycetota bacterium | reverse complement strand
CCGCGACCTCCGCCGGCCACCGCCCCGACTCCGCGGCGGCGACGAGGTCGGCTTTGGGCACGCTCACCGCGCCGGGGATCGTGACGATCTCGCGCTCGTACGGCTCCCGGACGTCGACGAGGACGAAGTCGGTCTCGCCACGCTCGCGGGCGGCCAGCAGGTCGCGCAGGGCGTGGACATCGATCGTCGCGGCCGCCACGGCGGCGGCCCCGTCGGTCTGCTCCGGGAGCAGCCCGCAGAAGGCGTCGTAGTCGACGAGCGCGGTGATGGGCGGGAGCGCCGGGTTCGGGCGGACGTTGAGCGTGCGCCACGTCATGGCGAGGGCGTCGAAGACCATGAGCCGCCCGACGAGGCTGTCGCCGATGCCGCACACGAGCTTGACGGCCTCGGTCGCCATGACCGACCCGATCGCGGCGCACAGCACCCCGAGGACGCCGCCCTCGGCGCACGACGGCACCGCACCGGGCGGCGGCGGCTCGGGGAACAGGTCCCTGTACGTGGGGCCGTGCCCGGCCCAGAAGACGCTGACCTGGCCGTCGAACCGGAAGATCGAGCCCCACACCTCGGGGATCCCGAGGATCGCGCAGGCGTCGTTGACGAGGTAGCGGGTCGGGAAGTTGTCCGTGCCGTCGAGCACGAGGTCGTACCCGCGCAGGATGTCGAGGGCGTTCGTGCTGTCCAGGTGCACTGGGTGCTTGACCACCGTGACGTGCGGGTTGACCTCGGCGACCCGGTCGGCGGCGCTGTCGACCTTCGGCCGGCCGACGTCGCTCTCGCCGTGGACGACCTGCCGCTGCAGGTTCGACGCGTCGACGACGTCCGCGTCGACGACCCCGATCGTGCCCACGCCCGCGGCCGCGAGGTAGAGCAGCGCGGGGCTGCCGAGACCGCCCGCGCCGACGACGAGCACCCGGGCCTTCTTCAGCCGGCGCTGCCCGGTGACCCCGACGTCGGGCAGGATCAGGTGCCGCGAGTAGCGCTGCATCTCGGCGGCGCTCAGCGGCTCTGCGGGCTCGACGAGCGGCGGCATCGGGCTCATGCGCCGACCCTACGTCGGCCCGGCGACAGCCGTCAGCCGGCGTCCGGGTACGGCCAGGAGTTCGGCCTGCAGCCCTTGAGCCCCTTGGTCTGCTGCATCATGACCGGCGCCCGGCGGCCGGCCCCGGGGCACATGAGGTGCCCCTGCCCGAGCGCGTGGCCGACCTCGTGGTTGACGACGTAGCGCCGGTAGCCGGCGAGGTCCTTGCCGTACTCGGGGATCCCCTTGACCCACCGGTAGACGGTGATGACCGTGGCGTCGCCGGAGTGGCAGGACAGCCGGCCGAAGGTCCGCAGCGGTCGGCACAGCCGCGCCGACGTGTCCGGGGACGCGAGGACGAGCCGGACGTCGGCCGTGCCGTCGGTGCGGGCGAACCGGTAGCCGTCGTGCGCCCAGGACCGCTCGTCGTTGAGCGTCGCGAGGGCGAAGTCGGCGAACCGGCGGCCGTCGACCTCCAGGCCGCCCTCGACCTCGATCCGGACCCGCACGACCTTGCCCGTCCCGGGGGCCGCCGCGGAGCCCGGCACGACCTTCAGCCGGCCGGTGCCACGCTGCGGGAACGACGCCGAGAGCAGCCCGGCGGCGACGTCGGCCTTCGTGAGGCCCTTCGGCGGGGCGGCGGCCGTCGTGGCCGGTGCGGACGGCGTCGCGCCCGGTGCGGAGGACGGTGCCGACGGCGCCGACGGTGTCGCGGTCGGCGCGTCGGACGCCGACACGGCCGGCGCCGGTGCCGTGCGGGACGACGCGGAGCCGGACGGCGACGGGCTCGTCGCGGACGTCCGCACGCTGCCGCCGGGCGACCCTGCCAGGGCCCAGCCGCCGGCGCCGAGCCCGGCGACGAGGGCGACGCCGACGACGGCCGCGGCCGGTCGGCCGACCCGGGCCGGGGCGTCGGATCCGTGGCGCGGCACGTCCCGCAGCATGCCATGCGGTCCGGCTCCGGGCCGCCCCGCGGCGCTCTGCTCTGGGACCCGGCCATTACCCACGGGTAGGATCCCCGCTGACCCGTTCCACCGGAGGAGGACCCCTGACCACGCCCGACACCCGCACCCGGGGCACCCGTCTGCCCCGCAGCGCGCGCCGCACCCAGCTCCTGGGGGCCGCCCGCGAGGTCTTCGTGGCGCAGGGCTACCACGCGGCGGCGATGGACGAGATCGCCGACCGTGCCGGGGTGAGCAAGCCGGTCCTCTACCAGCACTTCCCGGGCAAGCGGGAGCTGTACATCGCGCTCATCGAGCAGCACAGCGCCGAGCTGCTCGCCGGCGTGCGCCGGGCCCTCGCGTCGACCTCGGACAACAAGCTCCGCGTCGCCGCGACGATCGGCGCGTACTTCGAGTTCATCGACTCCGAGAGCGAGGCCTTCCGCCTCGTCTTCGAGTCCGACCTGCGCAGCGACCCCGCGGTCCGCGACATGGTCGACACCGTGACGATCGGCTGCGCCCAGGCGATCGCCGACGTCATCGGCGAGCAGACCGGCCTGCCCCGCGACGTGGCCGAGCTCCTCGGCGTCGCGCTCGCCGGGATGGCGTACCAGACGGCCCGCTACTGGCTCGAGACGGGCCGGCGGATCGACCGCGAGGCGGCCGACCGGCTCATCGCCCAGCTCTCCTGGCGAGGGGTCCGCGGCTTCCCGCGGGCGGACGCCGAGCACCCGCCGGCCGAGCCCGGCCCGGCGGCCGCGCCCGCCTGACGCCACGCCCTGCGCGAACACGGCGCCGCCGGTCGGCGCACGACCGGTGCGGTCGGTTAGCCTGCGGGTCGAACTGCAACTCACCCGACGCCGCCCGCCCGACGCGGACCGGCGCGGGCGACGAACTGGGAGGGCACTGGCGTGGAGGTCAAGATCGGCGTCCGGGACGTGGCGCGCGAGGTCACGCTGGAGTCCGAGCTCAAGCCCGAAGAGGTGCGCGCGGCCGTCGACGCGGCCGTGAGCGGAGGCACCCTGCTCCAGCTCACGGACGACCGTGGTCGCCTCGTCCTCATCCCCGGGGCGCTCATCGGCTACGTCGAGATCGGCGCACCCGAGCGCGGCAAGGTGGGGTTCGCCTCCGCCTGAGCCGGGCACAGCGACGCACGGAGCCTCCGGACCCGCACGGGTGCCGGAGGCTTCCTGCGTCCGGCTCCCTGCGTCCGGTTCCCTGTCTCGGGCCGTCAGGCGGCCAGGCCCAGCGCCGCCATCCGCCGGGTGTGCCCGTCGGTGAGCCGGCCGAACATCCGCACGAGCTCGCCGAGGTCGGCGCCCGGCCGGTCGGCCGAGCCGACGAGCAGCGCGGCCAGGCCGTCCCGGTCCGCCGCGACCCGCTGCGCCTGGCTGAGCGCCTCGCCGACGAGCCGCCGGCCCCACAGCGCGAGCCGGCCGGCGAGCTTGGGATCGGCCTCGATGGCCGCCCGGACCTCGCGGACGACGAACGCGGCCTGGCCGGAGTCCTTGACGACGTTCGTCACGAGCGCGTGCGTCGCCGGGTCGAGGAAGGCGCTGACCTCGCGGTAGAAGTCCGAGGCGATGCCGTCCCCGACGTACGCCTTGACGAGGCCCTCGAGCCAGGTCTGGGGCGCCGTCCGCTCGTGGAACGCGTCGATCGGGGCGACGAAGGGCTCCATCGCGGTCTCCACGTCGACCCCGGTCTCCTCGAGCCGGGCCCGGAGCTGCTCGAAGTGCCGGAACTCGGCGACCGCCATCCGGCTCAGCTCGGCCTTGGCGGCCAGCCCGGGGGCCAGGTCGGCGTCCGCCGCGAGCCGGCTGAAGGCGGTGAGCTCGCCGTAGGCCAGGACGCCGAGCAGGTCGACGACGGCCTCGGCGTAGGCGGGGTCCTGGGGGGCCGCCCCGGGGGCGGGTTCGGGGGTCATGGACGCGCCGACGGGCTGCTCGCTCATGGACGGCAGGGTAGCGAGCCGGGAGCCAGGTACCATCGGTCACGTACACGGATGACCGGTCGGGAGACGATCGGCTCCGACCACCGCGGAGCGGCCCGCCGACGCGCCAACCGGGCGCAGTCCCGGCGTGCGGCCCCCGCCGAAGGAAAAGGCACACGTGTCCGCAGACGCCTCCACCGATCAGAGCACCGACCCGAGCACCCTGGACAGCACGGCCGAGCCCTTCGAGGGCGGCGAACCGGAGCAGGAGCGTACTGCTCCGCACGTCCCGACGTTCGCCGAGCTGGGGGTCGACGAGCGCATCTGCGCCGCGCTCGACAAGGTCGGCATCACCCACGCCTTCCCGATCCAGCACATGACCCTGCCGGTCGCGCTCACGGGCAACGACATCATCGGCCAGGCGAAGACGGGCACCGGCAAGACGCTCGGGTTCGGCATCCCCGTGCTCCAGCGGGTGGCCGGCCCCGGCGAGCCCGGCTGGGACGACCTCGAGGCGCCCGGCAAGCCGCAGGCGCTCGTCGTGGTCCCGACCCGCGAGCTCGCCGTCCAGGTCGCCAACGACCTCGACACCGCGTCGAAGATGCGCGCCGTCCGGGTGCTCACCGTCTACGGCGGCCGCGCGTACGAGCCGCAGATCGAGGCGCTCCGCAAGGGCATCGAGGTCGTCGTCGGTACCCCCGGCCGCCTCCTCGACCTCGCCCAGCAGGGTCACCTCGTGCTCGCGCACGCCCGGATCGTCGTCCTCGACGAGGCCGACGAGATGCTCGACCTGGGCTTCCTCCCGGACGTCGAGCGGATCCTCAACCACACCCCGGCCGGCCGGCAGACGATGCTCTTCTCGGCGACGATGCCGTCCGCGGTCGTCGCGCTCGCGCGCCGGTTCATGACCCAGCCGACGCACATCCGTGCCTCGGAACCGGACGACACGGGTGCCACCGTCCGCGCGACGAAGCAGTTCGTGTACCGGGCGCACGCGCTCGACAAGATCGAGATGGTCGCCCGGATCCTGCAGTCCCGCGGCCGCGGCCTGACGATGATCTTCGCCCGCACGAAGCGGACCGTCGCGAACGTCGCCGAGCAGCTCGAGGAGCGCGGCTTCGCGGCCGCGGCGATCCACGGCGACCTCGGCCAGGGCGCTCGCGAGCAGGCGCTGCGCGCGTTCCGCAACGGCAAGGTCGACGTCCTCGTCGCCACCGACGTCGCGGCCCGCGGCATCGACGTCGACGACGTCACGCACGTCATCAACTACGCCTGCCCCGAGGACGAGAAGACGTACCTGCACCGGATCGGCCGCACCGGCCGGGCCGGGAACACGGGCGTCGCGGTGACCTTCGTCGACTGGGACGACCTGCACAAGTGGATGATGATCAACAAGACGCTCGACCTCGGCAT
>JACRAB010000514.1 GCA_016213575.1 Actinomycetota bacterium | reverse complement strand
GCCCTCCAGGTCCCGCAGGAGCGCGTCGAGCACGGCCCGCTCGCCGGCGACGACCTGCCCGTAGTGGTTGGCGGCGAAGCTCGCGCTCCGCGACGAGACGGCCTCCGTGCGGGCCTTCACGAGCGTGTCGTCGAGGTCGGCGGATCCGGCGAGGGCCTCCCGGACCGCCTCCGACCAGCCGCCACCGGGGCCGGCCCCGACCAGACGCGCGACGTCCGCACGCCGGGCGTCCGTCGCGGCCGCGAGCGCGGCGAGCCGGGCGCCGTCCGCGGGCGTCGCCGCGGTCCGTGACACGGCACGGACGAGGGTCTCGCCTGCCTCCGCGCGCAGGGCACCGTCGGCCGCCACGACGGCGACCACCGCGTCGGCGAACGTCTGCACACGGCCTGCCGACCCGATGCCGGTGTAGGCCGTGGCGCCCGCCGCGGCAGCGCCGACGGCGACGACCAGCGCGAGCAGGGCGTGGACGCCCCGCGGCGCCCGGCGGCCGGCCGGCCCACGGACCGGCCGGACGTCGATACCGACGGCTCCCGTCACGATCGTCCCCCTCGCCGACAGTGTGATCATCATGCTCCGGCGGGCAGCCACGCGCCAGCCCCGGTCCGGCGCCGCGGACGACGGGACCGGGTCGGCGGGCGGCACCGGGCCGCCGGGCCGACGATGAGCCGGGCGCCGGAGCTGACCGGTCGCGGGTACGGAGACGGGGAGCACAGTGCCGCTGGTGAGGATCGACGTCGTCGAAGGCCGCACGGACGACGAGGTGCGGCGCCTCGCGGACGCCGTGCAGGCCGTCATGGTGGAGCACTTCGCCGCGCCCGAGCGCGACCGGTACCAGGTGATCCACGAGCACCGGCCGGGCCGCGTCGTCGCCCTCGACACCGGGCTGGGCTTCGAGCGGACCGACGCCGTCGTCATCGTCCAGGTGACCCAGCAGGGCCGCACCGACGACCAGAAGCGGGCCCTCTACGCGGCGCTCGCCGAGCGGCTCGAGCGCGACTGCGGGATCGCCCCGACGGACGTCGTCGTCTCGGTCGTCGAGAACACGAGGGCGGACTGGTCGTTCGGGCTCGGCCGGGCGCAGTTCCTCGACGGCGACCTCTGAGCCGTCGGCAGCACCGCGCGCGTCAGCGCTGCGGGCGCCAGACGACGAGCGCACCGGACGACGACGGGAAGCGGTCGGGCCGCTGCCCGGGGCGGACGGCGACGATGTCGCCGGACGTGCCGGCGGCGAAGACGCGCCGGCTCGTCGCGAGCCGCACGTGCATGTCCTCGAGCTCGCTGCGCAGCCGCCCGACCTGCTCGCGGAGGGCGCCGTTCTCCAGCTCGAGCTCGAGGATCCGCTTGATCCCCGCGAGGTTCACGCCCTCCTCCTGGGAGAGCCGCTGCACCTCGCGGAGCATCGCGACGTCGCGCGCGGAGTAGCGCCGGCCCCGGCCCGCGGTGCGGCCGGGACTCACGAGCCCGATCCGGTCGTACTGGCGCAGCGTCTGCGGGTGCATGCCGGCGAGCTGGGCCGCGACCGAGATGACGAAGACGGGCGTCGTCTCGTCGAGGTCCAGCTCGACCTCGACACCGAGCCGCTCGCCGCCGAAGGCGGCGTCGAACCTCAGCCGGTCACCGGGCATGACCGCCGCCCGGGACGTCCCGGCGGGCCCGGGCGACGAGGTCGGCGCGCGGGTCCTCGCCGGCGGTGGCCGCGGCGAACTTCTCCAGGGCCTCGCGGGCGGAGCTGTCGAGCCGCTGCGGGACGACGACCTGCACCGTGACGAGCAGGTCGCCCGTGCTCTTGGACGTCTTCACGCCGTGCCCCTTGACGCGCAGCGTGCGCCCCGACGGCGTGCCCGCCGGGACCTTGACCCGCACCGTCTGCCCCTCGAGCGTCGGCACCTCGACCTGGGCGCCGAGGGTCGCCTCGGGGAAGGTGACCGGCACCGTGACGCGCAGGTCGTCACCGTCGAGGGTGAAGACCGAGTGCGGCTCGACGTGCACCGTGACGACGAGGTCGCCGTCACCGCCGCCGTGGTCGCCGGGCCGGCCCTTGCCGCGCAGCCGGACCTTCTGGCCGCCCCGAACGCCCGCGGGGATGCGGGCGTTCACGGTGCGGACGCCGGTCATCGGGTCGTCGACGCGCAGACTCAGCTGCGCGCCCTCGACCGCCTGCTTGAAGGTCAGCGTGACGTCGGCGGTGAGGTCCTCCCCGCGGCGCGCCCCGCGCGGGGCGCGGAACCCCGTGCCGGCCCCGGCACCGGGCCCGGCGGCCCCGCCGAACATCGACATGATGTCCTCGAAGCTCGCGCCCGAGGCACCGGGCGAACCGGTCGTCGTGAAGCGGACGTTGCCGCCTCCCCCGCCGCCGCCGAAGAGGTTGCTGAAGACGTCGTCGAAGCCGGCGCCGCCGCCGCCCGGGCCGCCCGAGGTGAACCGGGCCCCGCCGCGGGCCATCTGCCGGACCGCGTCGTACTGCTTGCGCTGCTCGGGGTCGGACAGGACCGCGTAGGCCTCGCCGACCTCCTTGAACTTCTTCTCCGAGGCCGTGTCGCCCGCGTTCGCGTCCGGGTGGTGCTTGCGCGCGAGCTTGCGGTAGGCCTTCTTCACGTCGTCCTGGGAGGCGTCGACGGACACGCCCAGAACGGCGTAGAAGTCCTTCTCGAACCAGTCCTGGCTCGCCATGGGCGCCCCTCCCTTCGCTGTCGTTCCGAAACCTGACGGCCGGTGCGGCCGGTCAGCTCGGGTCGGCGACGGCCACGCGCGCGGCGCGCAGCACCCGGTCCCCGGCACGGTAACCCGGCTGGAGGATCTGGACGACGGTCGTCTCCGTCGTCCCCTCGGCGAGCTCGGCCTGGGTGTGGATGAGGGCCTCGTGGACGCCCGGGTCGAACACCTCGCCCGGCTCGCCGTAGCGGGCCAGGCCGAAACGGCCGAGGACGTTCTCGAGCTTCTCGGCGATCGCCGCGAACGGGCCGCCCTCGAGGTCGCCGTGCTGGCGCGCCAGGTGGACGTCGTCGAGCACCGGCAGGAGCGCCTCGAGGACGCTCGCCACCGCGGTGTCCCGGGCGACGTCACGGTCCCGCTCGACGCGGCGGCGGTAGTTGACGAACTCTGCCTGCAGCCGCTGCAGGTCGTCGAGCCGTTCGGCGGCGAGGGCCTCGAGCGCGGCGTCGCCCGCGGACGGAGCGGCCGCAGCGGCCTCGTCCTCCGGCTCGCCGACGGCGTCGGGGACGACGCCCTCGAGCACCTCGTCGGCCTCGGGGTGCTCACCGGGCTGCGCGTCGTCCGTGACGCCGTACGCCTCGCGGACCTTCCCGGTCTCCGGGTCGAGCCGGCGGCGGTCCCGGATGACGGGGCCCGAGCCGTTCTCGGTGTCGCTCACAGTGCCAAGCTCCTCAGGGTCGTGGTGGGACGAGACGTGCGTGCGGGAGCGGGCGCTCGCCGGCGCCCGCTCCCGCACCGCATCACTTCTCGTCGTCGACGATCTCGGCGTCCACGACGTCCTCGTCGGACGCCGCCTTCGCCGAGCCGGCGCCGTCGGAGGCACCGGTCGGGCCGGCGCCGCCAGCGGCGTCGCCCGCCTGCGCGTAGAGCGCGGAGCCGAGCTCCTGGGACGCCTTCGCGAGCGCCTCGTGCTTGGCCTTGACGTCCTCGACGTCGCCGCCGTCCAGCGCCTTCTTCAGGTCGTCGACCGCGGCCTGGACCGCGGCCTTGCCCTCCTCGGGGAGCTTGTCGCTGTTGTCGGCGACGAACTTCTCCGTCGAGTAGAGGAGCTGCTCGGCCGAGTTGCGGGCCTCCGCCTCCTCGCGGCGCTTGCGGTCCTCCTCGGCGTGCGCCTCGGCCTCGCGGACCATCCGGTCGATCTCGTCCTTCGGCAGCGCCGAGCCGCCGGAGATCGTCATCGACTGCTCCTTGCCCGTGCCCCGGTCCTTCGCGGAGACGTGGACGATGCCGTTGGCGTCGATGTCGAACGTGACCTCGACCTGCGGGATGCCGCGGGGCGCGGGCGCGATGCCGGTCAGCTCGAACGTGCCGAGCGGCTTGTTGTCGCGGGCCAGCTCGCGCTCGCCCTGGAACACCTGGATGAGGACGCTCGGCTGGTTGTCGTCGGCCGTCGTGAAGACCTCGGACGCCTTGGTCGGGATCGCGGTGTTGCGGGTGATGAGCTTGGTCATGATCCCGCCCTTGGTCTCGATGCCGAGGCTCAGGGGGGTGACGTCGATGAGCAGGACGTCCTTGCGCTCGCCCTTGAGGACGCCGGCCTGCAGGGCCGCACCGACGGCGACGACCTCGTCCGGGTTGACGCCCTTGTTCGGCTCCTTGCCGCCGGTCAGCTCACGGACGACGTCCGCGACGGCGGGCATCCGGGTCGAGCCGCCGACGAGCACGATGTGGTCGATCTCGGACAGGCTCACGCCGGCGTCCTTGATGACCGCGCGGAACGGCGCCTTCGTCCGGTCGAGCAGGTCGGCCGTCATCTTCTCGAACTGCGCCCGGGTGAGCTTCTCGTCGAGGTGGACGGGGCCGTTCTCCGTCATCGACAGGTACTGCAGGGAGATCGTCGTGGCCGTGGAGCTCGAGAGCTCCTTCTTCGCCTGCTCGGCCGCCTCGCGGAGGCGCTGCATGGCGATCTTGTCCTTGGACAGGTCCGGCCCGCCCTGCATCTTCACGACGTTGACGAGGTGGTCCATGACGCGCTGGTCCCAGTCGTCGCCACCGAGGTGGTTGTCGCCGGAGGTCGCGCGGACCTGGATCGTCGAGAAGCCGTCCTCGTCCTTGCCGACCTCGAGGAGCGAGACGTCGAAGGTGCCGCCGCCGAGGTCGAAGACGAGGATGAGCTCGTCCTCCTTGCCCTTGTCCAGGCCGTAGGCCAGGGCCGCCGCGGTCGGCTCGTTGATGATGCGCAGGACGTTGAGGCCGGCGATCTCGCCCGCCTCCTTCGTCGCCTGCCGCTGCGCGTCGTTGAAGTACGCCGGGACGGTGATGACCGCGTCGGTCACCTTCTCGCCGAGGTACTCCTCCGCGTCGCGCTTGAGCTTCTGGAGGACGCGCGCCGAGATCTCCTGGGCGCCGTACTTCTTGCCGTCGATCTCGACGTTCCAGTCCGTGCCGATGTGCCGCTTGACGGAGCGGATGGTCCGCTCGACGTTCGTGACGGCCTGCCGCTTCGCGACCTCGCCGACGAGCGGCTCACCGCTCTTGGCGAACGCGACGACCGACGGCGTGGTGCGCCCGCCCTCGGCGTTCGCGATGACGGTGGGCTCCCCACCCTCGAGGACGGCGACGACGGAGTTCGTCGTGCCGAGGTCGATGCCGACCGCTCGTGCCATGTCCGATGTCCTTCTTCCGTGTGGCGAGCGCGGCGGACCGCGCAGAGTTGAGTTGCCTGCACTCAGGTTGGTCCGCGGCAGCAGGGCTGTCAACTCGGGACTGACCAAACTTGAGTCCGTCAGGCTCAACTCACACGGTGCCCTCGGTGTTCCCCAACCCCGAGAGCCACTCCCGGACGACGCCGAGGACGTCGTCCCGCGACCCCACGACCCGGACGGTGGGCGGCGTGCTCCCGACGTCCGGCGTCGACCAGACCCGGGCCCGGACGCCGTCGGCCGGCCCCTGCGGCCAGGCCCGGACGACGAGCAGCCCGTGGACGTCCGGGTGCTCGTCGTCCGGCGGCTCGACCCCGGGTCCGGGGCCGGCCGTCACCGGGACCGGCCGCGGGAGCCGTCGTGCGCCCTGCGGACCCGCACCGTGACGCCGTCCGCGCCGCTGCGACGGGTGCTCAGGGTGCTCGCCCCCTCCGGGCGGGCGGCGTCGACGACACCGCCGCGCAGGACGTCGGCCACCTCGGCGGCGAGCGCGTCCTCCTTCGCCGTCACCGCGCCCAGCGGCGCATGCCGGGCCACGTCGCGCATCTCGCGACGCAGGTCGGACAGCCGGGCCCGGGCCTCCCGGGTCAGGGTGAGCCGCCCAGGCCCGACGACGACGAACTGGTAGGCGAGCGCCGTCGCCGTG
>JACRAB010000089.1 GCA_016213575.1 Actinomycetota bacterium | reverse complement strand
GCCTCGGGCGCCCCTAAACTCGTGGGGCACCCCCTCCGGCCTTCAGAGCGGGTGACGGGAATCGAACCCGCATGACCAGCTTGGAAGGCTGGGGCTCTGCCATTGAGCTACACCCGCGCGGTGGTCGGCAGCGGGGCGGAATGCGTGCCCGGCGTCGACCTCGCACGTCGTAGCCTAGTGCCTGCCGCCCGCTGGCCGGGTGGTCGAACGGTTCCCGGCGGTGCCCCGGCCGTCGTCCTGGGCAGACGCCACGGACGGTGCGCGGGGGGAGCGCGCAGGGCAGCCACGGGGGATGGCGCAGCTTGGTAGCGCGTCCGCTTTGGGAGCGGAAGGCCGCCGGTTCGAATCCGGCTACCCCGACCAGGACGACCGCCCACGGCAGGTGCGGGAGCGAGGAGCGAGCCATGCCGCTGCGCACGAGAACCACCTGGTTCGGGGTCGTCCTCGACTCCACCGATGCCCGGGCCCTCGCCCGGTTCTACGCCGACCTCCTCGGCTGGCAGATCTTCAACGAGAGCGACACGTGGGTCGACCTCGCGCCGTCCCAGGACGCCGGCTACAACTTCGCCTTCGCGACCGACCCGCTGTACGTCTCGCCGGTCTGGCCGACCGTCGAGGGTCGCCCGCAGATGTCGATGCACCTCGACCTCGAGGTCGACGACCTCGCGGAGGGGGTCGCGCACGCCCTCGCCGTCGGGGCCCGGGTGGCAGACGTGCAGCCCCAGGACGACGTCCGCGTGCTGCTCGACCCGGCCGGGCACCCGTTCTGCCTCTACACGGACAACTCCGGCGACTCGGCCGACGGGTCCGCCGCCGACGCCTGATTCGGACGCCCGCACGCAGACGGCTACGATGACGGGCGGCGCCGTCGCCGTCCGGCGATGCGCACGCGTTCCGAGCGCGCGGTGCCTGACCCACGCCATCCATCCGCAGGAGAAGCCCGCAGTGAAGAGCGCCGTCGAGACCCTCAACCCGACCCGGGTGAAGCTCACCGTCGAGGTGCCGTTCGACGAGCTCAAGCCGAGCCTCGACGCGGCCTACAAGTCCATCGCGAGCCAGGTGAACATCCCCGGCTTCCGCAAGGGCAAGGTCCCGCCGCGCATCATCGACCAGCGGATCGGCAAGGGCGCAGTCCTCGAGGAGGCCGTCAACGACGCCCTCCCGAAGTTCTACGCCCAGGCGGTCGAGGAGAGCGACGTCCGCCCCCTCGGGCAGCCGACCGTCGACGTCACCGACGTCCCCGACCCGACGGCCGGCGGTGACCTCAAGTTCACCGCCGAGGTCGACGTCCGCCCGACGATCGACCTGCCCGAGCTCGACGGCATCGTCGTGACCGTCGACGACATCGAGGTCAGCGACGAGGACGTCGACAGCCGCGTCGAGAGCCTGCGCGAGCGGTTCGGCACCCTGACGACCGTCGAGCGCGCCGTCGGCGAGAACGACTTCGTCTCCATCGACATCACCGCGGCGATCGACGGCGAGGAGATCGACGCCGCGAACAACGTCTCCTACCAGCTGGGCAGCGGCACGATGCTCGAGGGCATGGACGACGCCCTCGCCGGCCTGCAGGCGGGCGAGACGACGACGTTCGTCTCCAAGCTCGCCGGCGGCGATCGGGCCGGCCAGGACGCGACGATCACGCTGACCGTCCAGGCCGTCAAGGAGCGCCAGCTCCCGGACCTCGACGACGACTTCGCCCAGCTCGCGAGCGAGTTCGACACCCTCGCCGAGCTGCGTGACGACCTGCGCGAGAAGACGGCGGAGAGCAAGAAGTTCGAGCAGGGCCTGCAGGCCCGCGAGCGGCTCCTCGACCACCTCACCGAGAGCGTCGAGGTCGCCGTCCCGGACGGCGTCGTCACCGAGGAGGTCAACCGCCACCTCGAGAACGAGGGGCGCCTCGAGGACGACGAGCACCGCGCCGAGGTCGAGGAGGAGACGCGCAAGGGCGTTCGCATGCAGCTCCTGCTCGACGCGATCGCCGAGAAGGTCCAGGTCCAGGTCGGCCAGAACGACCTGCTCCAGTACCTCGTGTCGTCCGCGCAGCAGTACGGGATGGACCCGAACGAGTTCATCCGCATGGTCGACCAGTCGGGCCAGATCCCGGCGATGGTCGGCGAGGTCGCCCGCCGCAAGGCGCTCGCCGCCGTCCTCGAGAAGGCCGTCGTGAACGACGCGTCCGGCAACGTCGTCGACCTCCAGGCGCTCTTCGCGCAGGACGAGGAGGGCGACGACGGCATCCAGCTCATCTCGCCGGACGACGCGCAGGCCGAGGCCGGCGTCGAGGAGGCCGCTCCGGCCGCCGCGCCGTCCGCCGCGGACCCGACGGCGATCACCGTCTCCGACATCGGCGGCTTCGAGCCCGCCGAGGACCCGAAGAGCTGACCGCCGGCACCACCCGCACCACCCGTCCCGTCCGTCGCGCCGTCCGGAGCTCCAGCCGGACGGCGCGACGACCTTTGTTCGCGCACGGCGCAGCCGTTCGGCGGGCTCGCGTGCGCCGTCAGCGAACATCGGTCGGGCCGGGAGCAAGACCTGCCGTAGTGGGCGTTAGGGTCGCTCGTAACGACGCCCCGCGCGTCGGCCGTCAGAGCTCGTGTGACACGCTCTGCCGACCGCCGCGACCAGCGTCACCGAAGACGTCGTCATCGCCGTCCGAGATCACCGGGAGTGCCATCGTGAGCCAGCTGATCGTGCCGGGGACGCCTTCCTTCGGCGAGCTCGCCGAGGGTCCGACCGCCCGCGGCCCGCAGCCCGGGATGGGTCTGGACGACCACATCTACAACCGGCTCCTCCGCGACCGGATCCTGTTCCTGGGGTCCGAGGTCCGCGACGAGAACGCCAACGCCATCTGCGCGCAGCTGCTGCTGCTCGCGGCGGAGGACCCCACCAAGGACATCTACCTCTACATCAACTCGCCCGGCGGCTCGGTGACGGCCGGCATGGCCATCTACGACACGATGCAGTTCGTCCAGCCGGACGTCGCGACCGTCGCCATGGGTCTGGCCGCGTCGATGGGGCAGTTCCTGCTCTCCGCCGGCGCCAAGGGCAAGCGCTACGCCCTGCCGCACGCGCGGGTCATGATGCACCAGCCGCTCGGCGGCATCAGCGGCACGGCCAGCGACATCAAGATCCAGGCCGAGCTGATCCTCCACATGAAGCGCCAGATGGCCGAGCTCATCGCCGAGCAGACCGGCCAGACGCCCGAGACGATCGCCCGCGACTCCGACCGCGACCGCTGGTTCACCGCGGAGCAGGCGCTCGAGTACGGCCTCGTCGACCACGTCGTCCGTTCGGCCGGTCAGGTCAGCGGCGGCGGCGGCACGACGGCGTCCTGACGCCGGACCAGCCCGCTGCGCGAGCCCTCACGGGTGCCGCGCGACCCGCAGCTACCGCCACTCGTCCCCGGAGGACAGACATGAACGTGAACCCGCTCCGCGGCGGCCAGCAGATGCCGCAGATGCCCAGCAGCCGCTACATCCTGCCGAACTTCGAAGAGCGCACCGCGTACGGCTTCAAGCGGATGGACCCGTACACCAAGCTCTTCGAGGACCGGATCATCTTCCTCGGCGTCCAGGTCGACGACGCGTCGGCCGACGACATCATGGCCCAGCTCATCGTCCTGGAGAGCCAGGACCCGGAGCGGGACATCATCATGTACATCAACTCGCCGGGCGGCTCCTTCACGGCGCTCACGGCGATATACGACACGATGCAGTACGTCAAGCCCGACATCTCCACGGTCTGCCTCGGGCAGGCCGCGTCGGCCGCCGCCGTCCTGCTCGGCGCCGGGGCCAAGGGCAAGCGCCTGGCGCTGCCGAACGCCCGCGTCCTCATCCACCAGCCGGCGATGTCCGGCGGTGACTACGGCCAGGCGAGCGACATCGAGATCCAGGCCAACGAGGTCCAGCGCATGCGTGGCTGGCTCGAGGAGACGCTGGCCATGCACTGCGGGCGCGACGTCGAGACGGTACGAACCGACATCGAGCGGGACAAGATCCTCACCGCCGCGCAGGCCGTGGAGTACGGTCTCGTGGACGTCGTGCTCGGGAGCCGGAAGACGGACACCCCCGCGTACGGCACCGAGAACTGACACGCCGATCCGTCAGGGTCATCCGCTGACAGGGGGGCTCGGGTGGCGTTCAATGGATACGGGGCCGTTCCACGCACGAGACGCCGCCCGTATCTCGCGACACACCCGGCCCCCAGGAGGAAGGACACCTCGTGGCACGCATCGGTGACGGCCCCGATCTGCTGAAGTGCTCGTTCTGCGGCAAGAGCCAGAAGCAGGTCAAGAAGCTCATCGCCGGGCCGGGCGTCTACATCTGCGACGAGTGCATCGACCTCTGCAACGAGATCATCGAAGAGGAGCTCGCCGAGGCGAGCGAGCTGGGCCTGGTCGAGCTTCCCAAGCCCAAGGAGATCTTCGAGTTCCTCGAGCAGTACGTGGTCGGGCAGGAGTCGGCGAAGAAGAGCCTCGCCGTCGCGGTCTACAACCACTACAAGCGCATCCAGGCCGGCGAGCCGGCGCGCCGTGGTGAGGACCCGGTCGAGATCTCGAAGTCGAACATCCTGCTCATCGGCCCGACGGGCTGCGGCAAGACGTACCTCGCGCAGACGCTCGCGAAGATGCTCAACGTCCCCTTCGCGATCGCGGACGCCACCGCGCTCACCGAGGCCGGCTACGTCGGCGAGGACGTCGAGAACATCCTGCTCAAGCTCATCCAGGCCGCGGACTACGACGTCAAGAAGGCCGAGACGGGCATCATCTACATCGACGAGGTCGACAAGATCGCCCGCAAGAGCGAGAACCCGTCGATCACGCGTGACGTCTCCGGCGAGGGTGTCCAGCAGGCGCTGCTGAAGATCCTCGAGGGGACGACGGCGTCGGTGCCCCCGCAGGGCGGCCGCAAGCACCCGCACCAGGAGTTCATCCAGATCGACACGACGAACGTGCTGTTCATCGTGGGCGGGGCCTTCGCCGGCCTCGAGCAGATCATCCAGTCCCGGGTGGGCAAGCGCGGCATCGGCTTCGGCGCGACGCTGCACAGCCCGCGCGCGGACGCGGACTCCTACGGCGACGTCATGCCCGAGGACCTGCTGAAGTTCGGGCTCATCCCCGAGTTCATCGGCCGGCTCCCGGTCATCACCACGGTGACGAACCTGGACCGCGAGGCCCTCGTCTCGATCCTCACCGCGCCGAAGAACGCCCTGGTCAAGCAGTACCAGCGGATGTTCGAGATCGACGGCGTCGAGCTCGAGTTCACCGAGGACGCGCTCGAGGCGGTCGCCGACCAGGCGATCCTGCGGGGCACCGGCGCCCGCGGCCTGCGCGCGATCATGGAGGAGGTCCTCCTCCCCGTGATGTTCGACGTCCCGAGCCGGGACGACGTCGCGCGCGTCGTCGTCAGCCGCGAGGTCGTGCTCAACAACGTGAACCCGACGCTCGTCCCGCGCGAGGCCCCGACCCGCAAGCCGCGCGAGCGGCGCGAGAAGTCGGCGTAGCACCCGGTCCACCGAGACGACGGGTCGCCCTGCTCACGCGGGGCGGCCCGTCGGTGTTTTGGGCGGTGGGCGCATTCGGCTGGGAGGGGCGCCGTCCTCTGCTGGGTGACGTGCCGTAGCCCGCCAGCTACTCCGTGGCGCGCAGCTCCACCGCCGCGCGGGCCTCCCGGGCGAGGGTGAGCGCGGAGCCGCCCGTCGCGGTCACCGTGACGCTCACGACGGCTCCCGCGTCGACGGCGAGGCACATCGTCGTCCGCCCCTTGTGGACGCCGCAGCCGAACCAGCCGCCGAGCTCGCCCGGGTCGCGTTCGGTGAGGACGACGCCCGAGGCGCCGACCGCGCGGGCGAAGCCGGCGCGCACGAGCTCGCGCTCGTCCGCCTCGAGCGGGTGCTGCGGGCGGCCGACGACGACGACCACCCGGGTGCCGGCCTTGCCGCCGTAGACGGCGAGGTCGGTGATCATCTGTCCGGCACCGGAGCCGAGCAGGCCGGTCTGGGCCGCCTTGGCCTGGGCCGTCGCGCTCGCCGTCGTGATCCGGGTCATGCCGGCGACGGTCCGCGGGACGTGCACGCTCGTGCGCTCCCAGACGATCCGGTCCTCGTGCTCGAGGTAGCGGGGCACACCGACGACCGCGCCGTAGCCGGCCGCCCCGGCGAGCAGCGCGGCGAGCACCGACGCGACGGCGACCCGGCCCGGACGGCGACGGGC
>JACRAB010000525.1 GCA_016213575.1 Actinomycetota bacterium | reverse complement strand
GCGGCGACGACCGCGGTCGCGCCGTCGATCCGCAGCACGGTCACCCGGGTCCCCAGCGGCAGCACGCTGGCGGGGCCCTCGGCCCGGGCGGACCAGACCTCGCCGGCGAGCTTGACCTGGCCGCCGCGCGGGTCGACCTCCGTGAGGACCTCGGCGGTCTGCCCGACGAGGGCGGCCACCCCCGTCGGGTGGTGCGCGGTGCGGTCGCTCCAGGCGACGAGCGGCGGCCGGCCGACGAAGAGCAGGCCCACCGAGACGATGCCGAAGACGACCACCTCGACGGGCAGCGGGGCGCCGAGCGCGTCCGCGAGGGCCGCGGCCAGCGCGCCCCCGGCGAACATGAGCAGCACGAAGTTCAGGGACGCGACCTCAGCGAGGGCCGCGAGCAGCGCGATGGCCAGCCAGACCAGCCACATGTCGTCCACCCCGATCCTGCGGCCGCCCGGGAGGCGGCCTCACTCGTCCAGACGAAGGCGTGCGGCGTACCGGTTCCCGACCCGCTCCACATCGAGCGGGATGTCGAACGTCGCCGTCAGCGTATCCGCCGTGATGGTCTCCTCGACCGCCCCCGCGGCCACCACCCGCGCCTGACGCAGGAGCAGGGCGTGCGTGAAGCCCGGCGGGATCTCCTCGACGTGGTGCGTCACGAGCACGAGCACGGGCGAGCGCTTGTCGCCCGCGAGCTCGGAGAGGTCGCGGACCAGGGTCTCCCGGCCACCGAGGTCGAGCCCGGCCGCCGGCTCGTCGAGCAGGACGATCTCCGGGTCGGTCATGAGCGAACGGGCGAGCTGGACGCGCTTGCGCTCGCCCTCGCTCAGGGTGCCGAAGGTCCGGTCGGCGAGGTGGGCGACGCCGAACGCGGCGAGCAGGTCCTCGGAACGGCGGTGGTCCTGGGTGTCGTACTGCTCGCGCCAGCGGCCCGCGATCGCGTACGCGGCGGTGAGGACGACGTCCCCGACCTTCTCGTTCGCGGGCAGGCTCTCGGCGAACGCGGCGCTCGACAGCCCGATCCGCGGGCGCAGCTCGAAGACGTCGACCTTGCCGAGCTGCTCGCCGAGGATCGACGCCGAGCCCTTCGTCGGGTGCATCCGCGCACCGGCGATCTGCATGAGCGTCGTCTTGCCGGCCCCGTTGGGGCCGAGCACCACCCACCGCTCGCCCTCGCGCACCGTCCACGTGACGTCGTCGAGAAGGGTCGCGCCGTCGCGCACCACGCTGACGCCGATCAGGTCCAGGACCTCCCGCATGGGGCGAAACCCTAGGGCACGCGGCCCGGGCGCCCGGCACCTACCCTGGCTCTCGTGCTCGACGTCCCCCGTTCCGCCCGGCTCGCCGCCTGGGGCAGCGCCGTGCTCGCCGGCCTGGCGGAGCGCGACAGGGCGGTCCGCGCGGTCGTCCGCAGTGACGAACCGCACGGCGCCGAGGACCCGGACGCGCACGCCGTGCCGCCGGCCGCGGCCTTCGCCGGCGCGCCGCTCGGGCTGGCCGACCTGCTCGACGGGCTGCAGGCGCACGGCGTCCCCGGGCTGCGCGCGGTGCTGCCGGCGCCCGGCGACGTCCTCGGTCTGCCGGGGCCGCCCGCGCTCAACACGCTGGCCCTCGAGGCCGGCGAGGCGGTCCTCACGGCGGCCCCCGAGCCGGGCCCGGGGGCGGTGCCGCCGAGCCTGGCGCTGCTGCCCGTCGTCGAGGAGTTCGGCTCGGCCTGGGAGCCCGGGGCCCTCGTCACGTGGCGGGTGCTGCCCGCCGGTCCCCGCCGGGTCGACGCCGCCGGCAGCCTCGGCGAGGCCGAGCGGGCGCTCAAGGAGGCGCTCCGGGAGGCGACCGAGGAGCTCGCCCGGCTCGACGTCGCCCGCTGGCGGGACGACGCCGCCGAGGCGATCGCCGCCGTCCGGGACGGCGTGCTCGTGCCGGACGCGCTGCCGCCGTCCGCGCCCGCGCGCTCGGTGCGGGTGCTCGGCACCGCGGCGCGGCTGCGCGCGATCGTCGAGCTCGCCGTCGCCGACGACGGGGCGGCGGTCACGGGCTACGAGGCGACCCGGCGGGCCCAGGCGCTGCGCGGGCTGGACGGCGTCGCGCGGCACGCGATCGTCGCCGCGGTCAACGCCGTCCTCGAACCACGCGCCTGACGGCCGTACGGGCCGCTCCGGCCGCCCGGGGCACGCTCAGCGGTCGAGGACCGCCCAGACGAGCTTGCCCTCGGGGTGCCGCGGCAGGACGCCCCAGCGGCTGCACAGCGCGTCCACGAGGACCAGGCCGTGCCCGCGCTCGTCGCCCTCGGCGGGCGTCCGGCGGACCAGCGGGTCGCGGCTGCGGTCCCCGACCGTGAGCTCGAGCCGGTCCGGCCGCCGGCTCACCCCGATGTCCACCTCGGTCCCGGCGTGCACGACGGCGTTCGTCACGAGCTCGTCGAGGACCAGCGCGGCGACGGCGACCTCGTCGAGCCGCCCCCAGCCCTGCAGGACCGCCGTGAGCCAGCGCCGCGCGACCCCCGGAGCGTGCAGGGTGGGCTGGAGCCGGATCGACGACCGGTCGGTGGCGGGCAGCCGCCGTGGCGCGGGCGCCTGGGCGAGATCGGTCACGACGGTGAGGCCGGAGCCGCCGTCCGCCTGGATCCGGGCCCGCCCCGGGTCGTCGACGAGAACGACGAACGGGCAGTCGGGCCACCGGCGCAGGGTCTGCGCGACCTCGGGGAGCACCGCGAGGGCGGCGGCGTCCCGGACGCCGCCGCGCAGGTCGCAGACGACCATGGGCGGCTCGTCCGCCGCGGCCCGCAGCAGCTCCAGCCGGAGCCTGGGCACCATGTCGTCGCGCAGCTCCTCGTGCGGACGCACGACGACGACGCCGCCCCGTTCTGCCATCGCCTGTCGGACCTCCCGCCGTACCGAGCAGCCTCAACCCTGCGGCAGGCCGCCCTGCCTGTCCAGCGCAGGCGCGGGCCGGCCCCCTCGTCCGTCCGGATGATTCCGCATGATCGATGCATGACTGCATGCGACGCGGGGAACCCTTGCAGCGTGCCGACGATCGACGACGATGCGCGCGGAGTGCTCGACCGGCTGCTCCTGCTGGCCCTCGAGGACGCCGCCGACCGGACCTACCGGCTGCACGCCGGTGCGCCGGCGCCGTTCGTGAGCGAGGTGCTCTGCGCGGAGCTCGAGGTCGACGGCTTCCTCGACCGCGGCGGCCCCGGGCTCTCCGAGCGGCTGCGGGTCGCCGTGGCCCGCGCGGCCGCCGAGATCTCGGCGGGCCGGCGCCCCGGCGGCGCCGTGCCGCGGACCCGGCAGGACGCCGAGGGTCAGCGCAGCACCGAGCGGTAGACCTCGACCGTGCGGTCCGCGATGGCGTCCCAGGAGAAGTGCTGCTCGGCGCGCAGCCGGCCGGCCCGGCCCATCTCGCGCGCCCGGGCCGGGTCGCCCGTCACCTCGGTGAGCGTCGCGGCCAGGTCGGCGACGAACTTCTCCGGGTCGGTCGGGGTGCCGGTCCCGTCCTGGACCTGCTCGATCGGCACGAGCCGGCCGGTGACCCCGTCGTCGACGACCTCCGGGATGCCGCCGGTCGCCGTCCCGACGACGGCGGCCTCGCAGGCCATCGCCTCGAGGTTGACGATCCCCAGCGGCTCGTAGACAGACGGGCAGACGAAGGTCGTCGCCGCGGAGAGCACCTGGCACAGCTCGGCCCGGGGCAGCATCCGCTCGATCCAGACGACCCCGGTGCGCTCCTTCGACAGCTCGGCGACCAGCCCGCTGACCTCGGCCATGATCTCCGGGGTGTCCGGGGCCCCGGCGCACAGCACGAGCTGCACCTCCGGCGGCAGCAGCCGGGCGGCGCGCAGCAGGTAGGGCAGCCCCTTCTGCCGGGTGATCCGGCCGACGAAGACGATGCTCGGCCGGTCCGGGTCGATGCCGAGCGCGCGGACGGCGTCCGGGTTCTCGTCCCGCACCCAGCCGTCGAGCTCGATGCCGTTGTGGACGACGACGACCTTGTCCGGGTCGACCTCCGGGTAGCTGCGCAGGATGTCCTCGCGCATGCCGGCGCTCACGGCGATGACCGCGGCGGCGCCGAGGTAGGCCGTCCGCTCGGCCCAGGCCGACAGCGCGTAGCCGCCGCCGAGCTGTTCGGCCTTCCACGGCCGCAGCGGCTCGAGGCTGTGCGCGGACAGCACGTGCGGAACGCCGTGGAGCAGCCCCGCGAGGTGCCCGGCGAGGTTGGCGTACCAGGTGTGGGAGTGGACGACGTCCGCCCCGCCGCAGTCGGCGGCGATCGCGAGGTCGACCCCGAAGGTGCGCAGCGCCGGGTTGGCGGCAGCGAGGCCGGGCAGGTCCGGGTAGCCCGTGACACCCTCCTCGACGACCGTCTCGCCGAAGGCCCGGACCCGGACGTCGACGCGACCCCGGAGCACGGCGGCGAGGTTCTCCACATGGACGCCGGCGCCGCCGTAGACGTTCGGCGGGTACTCACGGGTCAGCAGGTCGATGCGCACGCATGTCACCGTAGTGCGACACGCCACGGACGCCATAGGGTCAGCGGCATGGCGACTGGGAGTCGGGGTACCAAGAAGGCGGTCAGGGTCCTGGCGATCGTCCTCGCCGGCGGCGAGGGCAAGCGGCTCATGCCGCTGACGGCCGACCGGGCCAAACCCGCCGTGCCCTTCGGCGGGGTCTACCGGCTGGTCGACTTCGCGCTGAGCAACCTGGTCAACGCCCGGTACCTGCGCATCGTCGTCCTCACGCAGTACAAGTCGCACAGCCTGGACCGGCACATCTCCCAGGGCTGGCGGATGTCGACGCTCATGGGCAACTACATCGCCCCGGTCCCGGCCCAGCAGCGGGTGGGCAAGCGCTGGTACCTCGGCAGCGCCGACGCGATCTACCAGAGCCTCAACCTGCTGCGCGACGAGAAGCCGGACATCGTCGTCGTCGTCGGCGCCGACCACGTGTACCGGATGGACTTCGGGCAGATGGTCCAGGCGCACATCGAGAGCGGCGCCCCGTGCACCGTCGCGGCGATCCGGCAGCCGATCAGCCTCGCCGACCAGTTCGGCGTCATCAAGTCGCACCCCGAGAACCCGCGGATGATCGAGGCGTTCCTCGAGAAGCCGAAGAACCCCGAGGGGCTCGCGGACGCGCCCGACCAGGTGCTCGCGTCGATGGGCAACTACGTCTTCGACGCGGACGCCCTCGTCGAGGCGGTGACCCGGGACGCCGACCTGGAGACGTCCAAGCACGACATGGGCGGCGACATCGTCCCCGACTTCGTGTCGCGCGGCGAGGCCGCCGTCTACGACTTCATCGAGAACGACGTCCCGGGCTCCGACGAGCGCGACCGCGACTACTGGCGCGACGTCGGGACGCTCGACGCCTACTTCGAGGCCCAGATGGACCTCATCTCGGTGCACCCGGTCTTCAACCTCTACAACTACGAGTGGCCGATCTACACCCACCTCGGGGCGTGGCCGCCGGCGAAGTTCGTCCACGGCTGGCACGGCCGGATCGGGCATGCGGTGAACTCGATCGTCTCCCCCGGCTGCGTCGTCTCCGGCGCCCTCGTGGAGAACTCGGTGCTCTCGCCGAACGTCGGGGTGCACTCCTGGGCGACGGTGAGCGACAGCGTCCTCATGGACGACGTGGAGATCGGCCGGCACGCGGTGGTCCGGCGGGCGATCCTCGACAAGGGCGTCGTCGTCCCCGAGGGCGCCCGGATCGGCATGGACCCCGACGAGGACCTCGAGCGCGGCTTCACCGTCACCGAGTCGGGGATCACGGTCGTCGGCAAGGGTCAGAAGGTCCCCGTCTGATGGCTCGACCGGTCCGGATCGGCGTGCAGCTGCAGCCGCAGCACGCCGACTACGCCGAGATCCGCCGCGCCGTCGCCGAGGCCGAGGAGGCCGGGGTCGACGTCGTCTTCAACTGGGACCACTTCTTCCCGCTGTACGGCGAGGCGGACGGCAAGCACTTCGAGTGCTGGACGATGCTCGGCGCGTGGGCGGAGGCGACGTCCCGGGTCGAGATCGGCGCGCTCGTCACCTCGGTCGGGTACCGCAACCCCGAGCTGCTCGCCGACATGGCCCGGACCGTCGACCACATCAGCGGCGGCCGGCTACTGCTCGGCATCGGGGCCGGCTGGTTCGAGCGCGACTACGCCGAGTACGGCTACCCGTTCGGCACCCCGGGATCGCGCCTCGGCGACCTCGAGCAGGCGCTGCCGCGGATCGAGCGGCGCTGGGCGGCGCTCAACCCGGCCCCGACGCGCAAGATCCCGGTGCTCGTCGGCGGCGGCGGGGAGAAGAAGACGCTGCGCTACACCGCCCGGCACGCCGACATCTGGCACGGCTTCGGCGACCCGGACACGCTCGCCCGCAAGCACACCGTGCTCGACGAGTGGTGCGTCACCGAGGGCCGCGACCCCGACGAGATCGAGCGCTCGGCGTCCGCGGCCGACAAGGCCCCCGACGAGATCGGCGAGGGGCTGCTGCGCGTCGGCACGCGCCTGGTCACCCTCGGGCTCACCGGGCCGAGGTACGACCTCGGGCTCACCCGGGACTGGGTCGCGTGGCGCGACGACGTGAACCGGCAGCAGGCCGCGGCCGGGGCCTGACCGACCGCCCGGCGGTGCGCCGATAGCCTTCCGGGGTGACCGCCGCACCGACCGACCTGCCCGCCCCCGCCGTCCCGTCGCGGCCCGTGCACGACGGCCGGACCGTCCTCGTGACGGTCACCGGACCCGACCGCCCCGGTGTGACGTGGGAGGTCTTCGAGGCCGTCGCGGTGCCCGGGGTGGAGGTGCTGGACGTCGAGCAGGTCGTCGTCCGGGGCAACCTCACGCTCGCGGTGCTGCTCACCGCCGGCCCGGACGAGGGCGCCCTCATGGCCGCCGCGCACGCCGCCGGTGCGCGGCTCGGCATGTCCGTCGCGTGCATCAGCGGGCACGGCGACAACGCCCCCCGCAAGGCCGGCCGGCTGCACGTGACCGTCCTCGGGGCCCCGCTGCTGCCGAGCGCGGTCGCCTCGATCGCGGGCCGGCTCGCCGGGCGCGGCGCGAACATCGACCGGATCCGGCGGCTGTCCCGCTGGCCGGTGACGACGGTCGAGTTCGACGTCTCGGGCGACGACGTCCTCGTGCTGCGCCGCGAGCTCGCCGCCGAGGCCGTCTCGCATCGCGTGGACATCGCCGTCTCCCCCGCGGGCCTGGCCCGCCGCGGCCGCCGCCTCGTCGTCATGGACGTCGACTCGACCCTCATCCAGGACGAGGTCATCGAGCTGCTCGCCGAGCACGCCGGCCGCGGGCCCGAGGTCGCGGCCGTCACCGAGCGGGCGATGCGCGGCGAGCTGGACTTCGCCGCGAGCCTCCACGAGCGGGTCGCCTGCCTCGCCGGGCTCCCGGAGTCCGTGCTCGCCGAGGTGCGGGCCGCCGTCCGGCTCACGCCCGGCGCCCGCACGCTGTGCCGCACGCTGCGCCGTCTCGGCTTCACGCTCGCCGTCGTCTCCGGCGGCTTCATCGAGGTGGTCGGCCCGCTCGCCGAGGAGCTCGGCATCCAGCACGCCCGCGCGAACCGCCTCGAGGTCGTCGACGGGGTGCTCACCGGCCGCGTCGTCGGCGAGGTCGTCGACCGGGCCGGCAAGGCCGCCGCGCTGCGTGCCTTCGCCGCGGCCGAGGGGCTGCCGCTCGAGCGCACCGTGGCGATCGGGGACGGCGCCAACGACCTCGACATGCTCGCCGCCGCAGGCCTCGGCGTCGCCTTCAACGCCAAGCCCGTCGTGCGCGCCCAGGCCGACACGGCCGTCAACGTCCCGTACCTCGACGCCGTGCTGTACCTGCTCGGGATCCCGCGCGCGGACGTCGAGGACGCGGACGACGCCGACGGGACGACAGCCGGCGACCCCGGTGGTGCGTGAGCCGGTCGCCGACGCGATCTGGGCCGCGCGGCTGCCGGACGTCTTCGAGCCCCGGGACGTCGGCTACGCGGCGGCCCGGGTGCGGGCGACGACCTCGTTCGTCCGCGAGAGCATCGTCTCCCGGTTGCACGTCGTCGCGGTGACGACGACGGGCAGCGTGCTCGTCTGCCGGACCGCCGAGGGCGGGCTGTTCATGCCCGGCGGCACGAAGGAGCCCGGCGAGACGCTCGACGCGCTCGCCCGCCGGGAGCTCGCGGAGGAGGCCGGGGCGCAGCTGCTGTCCCCGCTGCGACGCTTCGCCGGGTACGAAGCGACGAGCAGCCTCCCGCAGCCGTACCGGCCCCACCAGCCGCACCCGGTCGCCTACTGGGGCTACGCCGTGGCGCAGGCACGGGTCGTCGGCCCGCCGACCTGCCCGCCGGACGCCGAGCAGGGCGTCGAGGTCCTCCAGCTCGACCCGCAGGACGCCGTCACCCGCCTGACGGTCACCGACCCGCTGCACGCCGGCATGCTGCGGCTCGCACTGGCGATGGGGCTGGTCGGCTGACGGCGGCGTCGCCGTCACACCGTCCTCTGGCGGGTTCTCCACGCCATGACACGATCTCGAGGTGCTTCCCGCACCAGAGGACGGGCTCCCTCGGGCTCCGTGTGCATCCCGCACCAGAGGACGACGAGCGCGGGAGGCTGCCTCGGCGCCGGCTTCTCCCGTTCCACCGCCCGTCCCGCTCCGCCCGGCTGACAGACTCGCCGGGTGGTGATCTGGCTCAACGGCACGTTCGGCGTCGGCAAGACGACGACCGCGGCGCTGCTCGCCGAGCGGCTGCCCGGGGCACGCGTCTTCGACCCGGAGTGGGTCGGCTACATGCTGCAGGCGAACGTCAAGGACCAGGAGTACAGCGACTTCCAGCAGCTCGAACCCTGGCGGACCCTCGTACCCGTCGTCGTCGCGGAGATCGCGCGCTGGAGCGGGCAGGACGTCGTCGCCCCGCAGAGCGTCCTCGTCGAGGAGTACTGGGCCGAGCTCGCCGCCGGTTTCGCGGCACAGGGGCTGGACGTCGTCCACGTGGTCCTCGACGCGGACCGGTCGACGCTCGAGGCACGGATCCGCGCGGACGAGGTCGAACGGCAGGCGGAGCCCTGGCGTCTGGACCACATCGGGCGCTACGAGACCGCGCGCCCGTGGCTGCACGCGACGGCCGACGTCGTCGTCCCGACGGACCGCAGGTCGCCCGAGGAGGTGGCCGCCGCCGTCCTCGCCCGGGTGGCGGTATAGGAGCTGCGGCCCGGGGCGCACCTGTCAGGGGTCGCGCCTACGCTTGCCGGACATGACGGACATCACACCTGCTCCGCGCAGTGACCGGCCGGTCTTCCCCGAGGGCTACGGGATCCCGGACACGACCGACGGTCTGCTGGCCTGGGCGGACGTCGAGGCCCGGCTCGTCGCCGCGACGTCCTACTGGCTGGCCACGACCCGGCCCGACGGCCGCCCGCACGTCGTTCCCCGCTGGGGCGTCTGGCTCGACGGGCGGTTCTGGTACGACGGCGCCCCGACGACCCGGCACGCGGTGAACCTCACGACGAACCCGGCCTGCGCGCTGCACCTCGAGAGCGGCACCGAGACGGTCATCGTCGAGGGCGAGTCGCACCCGGCGCGGGCCGACGCCGCCGACCTCGGGGCGCGGCTGTCGGCGGCGTTCGTGAAGTACGCGGGCCAGGGCTACTCCCCCGGCCCGGACTCCTGGGCGGGCGAGGACGGTGGCGGCCTCCGGGTGCTCACCCCGCACCGCGCCCTGGCCTGGTTCAGCTTCCCGGGGGACGCGACGCGCTTCCGGTTCCGCTGACCCGGCGGGGCGGGACCTCCGGCCCGGCAGGCCGTCGCCGAGGTGCGCCCGCACCGTCCACGCCCGCGGAAATCTCGCCCTGGGCCCCGCCGGGGCCCTGCACCCGTGATGGACTGGGAGGCACGGGCGGGGGCGCGGAAGGGGCAGTCCGGTGGACGCTGGCGCAACGGTGGGACGGCGGATCTTCAGCGAGTCGGTGCGGCTCGGCAAGCAGCTCGACGAGCTGGTTCCGGGCGGCGCGCACACGTACGCCAAGGGAGCCGACCAGTACCCGGAGGGCATGGCCCCGGTCGTGGAGCGCGGTCTCGGCGCCCACGTCTGGGACGTGGACGGCAACCGGTACGTGGAGTACGGCAGCGGGCTGCGATCCGTCGCGCTCGGCCACGCCCACCCGAGGGTCGTCGAGGCGGCCGCGGCGGCGATGGCCCGGGGCACGAACTTCTGCCGCCCGAGCGCGCTCGAGGCGCGGGCGGCCGAGACGTTCCTGTCCCTGGTGCCGGGCGCCGACATGGTCAAGTTCGCGAAGGACGGCTCCGACGCGACGACGGCCGCACTGCGCCTGGCGCGTGCCGCGACCGGCCGCGACCTCGTGGCGGTATGCCGTGACCACCCGTTCTTCTCCGTCGACGACTGGTTCATCGGGACGACGCCCATGCACGCGGGGATCCCTGCGTCCGTCCGCGCGCAGACCCTGACGTTCCGCTACGGCGACCTCGACGACGTCCGTCGCCTTCTCGAGGCGCACCGCGGGCAGGTCGCGGCGCTGTTCCTCGAAGGGGTCACGCAGACCGAGCCGCCGGCCGGGTGGGCGCAGGGACTGCGGTCGCTGTGCGACGAGCACGGCACGCTGCTCGTCGTCGACGAGATGATCAACGGCTTCCGGCTGGCGCTCGGCGGCGCCCAGGAGCTCTACCCCTACCGGCCGGACCTCTCGGCGTTCGGCAAGGCGATGGGCAACGGCTTCGCGGTCTCGGCGCTCGCCGGCCGGCGCGAGCACATGCGGCTCGGTGGCGCCGTCGACGACGCCGACCGGGTGTTCCTGCTCTCCACGACCCACGGCGCCGAGACCCACGGGCTGGCCGCGTTCCTCGCGGTCGTCGACGTGTACCGCCAGGAGGACGTCGTCCGCCGGCTGCACGCGACGGGCGAGCTGCTGCGGGCGCGCGTCACCGAGGCGCTGGGGGCGGCCGGGGTCGGCGAGCACGTGCGGCTGCTCGGGCTGCCCCCGAACCTCGTGCACGCCACCCTCGACGCCGACGGCGAGCGGTCGCAGGCGTTCCGGACGCTCTTCCTCCAGGAGCTGCTGGACCGCGGCGTCGTCGCGCCCTCGTTCGTCGTGAGCGCCGCGCTCACCGAGGACGACGTCGCCGTGACCGCGGACGCCGTCCACGAGGCGGGGCTGGTGTACCGCCGGGCGCTCGACGAGGGCGTGACGGGCTACCTGCGCGGCAGGCCGGTGCGGCCGGCGATCCGGACCCGGGGCTGAGCAGCGCCGACGCCGGCGGTTCAGCCGGCCGGTGCGCCGCCGGCCACCGCGTAGACCGACACGTGCGACGTGCTCGTGGCGTCGAACGGCCGGCCCGCCCAGTCGGCCGTCCGGGCGACCTGCCGCAGCCCGGCGGCGATCGCGAGGGCGTCGAGCTCCGAGGGCCAGACGTAGCGCAACCGGTTGGGCCGCAACGAGACACCGCTCGCGTCGAGGACGACGTCCTGCGTGCGGATCACCTGGGCCACCGGGTCGTGGGTGCCGAGCTTGAGCACCGCGGAGGTGTCGTCGAGCGCGCCGACGGACACGTGGCGGCCGCCCGTCCAGCGGGTGGGGTCGGGCACGAAGGCCTCGACGACGAGCAGCCCGTCGTCGGCGAGGTGCCGCCGGGCGCCGCGCAGGCAGGCGAGCTGGGCGGCCTGGTCAGGGAGCAGGAACAGCGTGCTGAAGGCCACGAGGACGACGTCGAAGCGCCGGCCGAGGGCGAGCTCGGTGAAGTCGGCGAGCACGACCTCGACGGCGTCGGCGCCGGGGCGGCCGCGCAGCCGGTCGACCATCTCCGGGGACGCGTCGACACCCGTGACCGTGAACCCCGCCGCGGCGAGCGGCACGGCGAGCCGGCCGGTGCCCACGCCGAGCTCGAGCAGCCGCCGGCCGGGCAGCAGCCCGGAGAGCATCGCGACGACGGCGGAGACGTCCTCGCGGTCCTCGAAGAGCCGGTCGTAGTCGCGCGCCCAGAGCCGGCCGTACTCGCCCGGGTCGTTCGGCGCCGTCATGTCGTCCTCCCGTCGGGCACGTCCGCGCCCGTCGGTGCCGACGCTAGCGTGGGCCCGCCCGGCACCGGTGCCCGGTTAGCCTGGAGCGTGATCCCCGACCCGGTCCGGCTCCGTCGCTCCGCGCTCGTCGCCGCGTCGTCGTGGGCCGGGTACACCG
>JACRAB010000508.1 GCA_016213575.1 Actinomycetota bacterium | reverse complement strand
TCTGCCACAGCGGACGCGCCCCGTGATCTCACTTAGGGTGATCTTGACCCGGATGGACGCCGATCAGCCCAGGCGGTCGTACGTCACGGTCACCGTGACGGTCTTGCTGTCCCAGTCTGTGAGGGGGGCGGTGACGTTGGGTACATAGACGACCACGTCGACCTTCTTGCCCGGCGCGTGCCCCGGGCCGCTGATCGTCCCGAGCGTCACCGTCTGGGTGGCGGTCCCCGACACGCTCTTCAGCGGCGTGACGTCGTACTCGTTCGTCTGGGTGCTGAAGACCCCGGCGCCGACGGTGGCGGGTGCGGAGTGCGACCGGCCCGAGGTGGTGATCTTGAAGGTCTTGTACCGGACCGCCGCCGGCACGGTGAACGAGAACCAGGCGAGGGCGTTCTCGGACGCCGACGTCGCGCAGTTGTTCTTGAGCCACCGCCCCGTCGGGGCGTAGGTGGACGTCGCGCTCACGACCGTGGCGCAGGCGGCCGTGCCGCCCCAGTCGTAGGCCTTGGAGCCGGTGAGCGACTTCGTCACCGTGGCCGCGACGACCTTGAGCCGGGAGACGGTCACCGCGGCGACCGCGCTCGCCGTCCGGTTGCCGCCGAGGTCGGTCACCGTGAAGCGCCAGGTGTACCTGCCGGCCGGGACGAGCGCCCCCGCGGTGTTCCGGCCGTTCCAGGCGATGCTCACGGTGCCGGTCCGCTGCCCGGCGGAGATCGTGCGGACCGCCGTCCCGGCCGCGTTGCGCACGGTGAGGCTCACGGTCGCCTTCTCGCTCACCGTGACCCGGGGCGCGAAGGTGTCCTTGTACGCGTCGACGACGGGGTAGAACGTGGCCCCGCCTGCGGTGCCGCCGGTGAGCTTCGGCGCGGTCCGGTCGACGCGCACCGACGCCGTCGTCATGCCGCGCAGGGCCGGCTGCGACGGGTCGGCGGTGCTGATCCGCACCTGGTACGTGCCACCGGCCGCGAGGGTCCCGTCGGTCCTGCGCCCGTTCCACGTGAACGCGTGGCTCCCCGCCGCCTGCGTCGCGGCGACGACGACGGAGCGGACCGTCGTGCCGGCCCCGTCGACGACGGCGTACCTCACCGTCGAGGCGCGGTCGAGCGTGTACCGCACGACGGTGGTGTCCTTGCGGCCGTCCCCGTTCGGGCTGAGGACGGGGTTCGTCACGGTGCCGGTCGTCGGGTGCAGGGACGTCGAGGTGACGGTGACGGCGGTCGAGCGCGGGCCGGCGCAGCGGCTGCCGGAGGCGTTGCAGACCACGGCCTCGACGGTGCGGCTGCCGTCGGCGAAGGGGCTCATGGTGAAGACCGGTGCGAACGGTGCGGTGCCGTCGAACGCGACCTTCGTGCCGTCGACGAGGATCGCGACCCCGCCGCCCGCCGGCGCGGTCGCCGAGGCCGTCACGGCGCCCGAGACCGGGCCGGCGACGGGCCGGGTGAGCGTCGGCCGGGCCTGGTCGAGCGTCACGGTGCGCGTCGTCCCGGTCGCGGCGCACACCCCGGCCGCCGTGCAGTCCCGGGCCTCGACGGTGTGGCTGCCGTTGGCCCAGCCGTTCGGCGTCCAGGTGTACGTCGCACCGGAGGCGACGAGGGCCACCCGGGTGCCGTCGACGTACCAGCCGACCTTGGCCTTGACGATGCCGTTCTTCGCGGTGAACGCGGTCGCGCCGCGGACGGTCGCCCCGGCCGCAGGGGCGGTCACCGTCGGCTTCGTCGAGGGGACGACGAGGGACAGCGACCGCGCGACGTCGAGCTGGCCCTTGCCGAGCCCGAGGCCCGCGTAGCCGTGCGCGCCCGCGACGAGGGCCTGTCGCAGCTGGGCGTGGGTCGCGCCGGGGGAGCGGGCCACGAGCAGGGCCGCCGCGCCGGCGACGAGCGGCGACGCGAACGACGTCCCCTCGCCGTCGGAGTAGCCCGCGGGGAACAGGTCGCTCCCGGCGCGCGGCGTCGTGCCGCGGATCGCGATGCCGGGCGCGGCCATCGTCACCCAGGTGCCGTGCTCGGAGAACCACGCCCGGTGGCCCTTGGCGTCCGTCGCGCCGACCGAGACGACACCCGGGTAGGCGGCCGGGTAGAAGACGGGGTTGCCCTCCTGGCCCGAGTTGCCGGCGGCCGCCACGACGAGGACGCCGGCGTCCTGCGCCCGCTTGACGGCAGCGGCCTCCGACGGCACCGAGACGCCCTCGCGGCCGAGGCTGAGGTTGATGACGTCGGCGCCGTGCGCGACGGCCCAGTCGATCCCGTTGACGATGTAGGAGTCGAGGATCCGGCCCTGGGAGTCCTCGGCCTTGACGGCGAGGATCTTCGTGTTGCCCCCGACGCCGGCGATCCCCACGCCGTTGTTCGTGGCCGCGGCCGCGACGCCGGCGACGAACGTGCCGTGCCCGGTCGTGTCCGTGACGTCGCTCGAGGCGTCGACGGCGTTGTAGGCACCGGCGATCTTCGTCGAGAGGTCGGGGTGGCCGACGTCCACACCGGTGTCGACGACCGCGATCGTCACCGCGCCCTTGCCGCCGGTGTAGTCCCAGCCTGCGGGGGCGGCGATCTTCGTGAGGTACGCCGACTGCTGGGTCGCGTACTGCGGGTCGTTCGGCGTGAGCAGCAGCGAGGTCGGCACCGCGGTGCGGACGTCCGCGACGTCGGCGCGCGCCTTCATCGCGGCGACGAACGCGGCCGCCTGCTCGGTCGGGACGTCGTAGGTCATGGCGCCGAGGGCGGGCGCGGCCGCTGCCCGGGTGGCCCGGTGGGCGCGCAGCGCGGAGGCGTAGGCCGGCGCGCCGACGGCCGTCGCCGGGTTCACGCCGCTCTTGAAGCGGACGACGACGACCGAGTCGGACGGCGCCGGGCGGCCGAGGCGGCCGCGCTCGCGCAGGGCGCGGGAGGAGTGCGCGGTGCCGGCGGCCGGCGACGGCGTGGCCGCGAGAGGCGTCGCGTCAGCGGTCGCCCCGGGGGCCGCCGGCCGCGGGGCGGGTGGCGCGGCCTTCGCCCCGACGGTGCCGATCGTGGCGAGCGCGACGGCGGTCACCGCGGTCAGGGCGGCGCCGGTCGTCCAGCGCGCGCGGGTGGTGGTCCACCGCATCAGTCGTTCCTGTTCCCCCGGGCCCGCCTGCCGACGGACGAAAGGTGATGATCTCGTCCAGAGCATGGTGAGTCTGCCAGAGCACGTCGTGCGGGGCGGTGGGTACGGCCGACTCGGTCGCGGGCGACGCCTGCCGCAGGATGCCGCCGGGTCGAGCGGTGCGGCGACAGACCCAGGTCCTCTTGGCGTCGCCCCGACTATGTCCTAACATTCCAACAACCGGCACGATTGCGGCCGGTGACTCCCGAGGAGAGCGACGATGACGCAGACCCTGTCCCAGAGCACCGCCGGCAGCTCCGGCACCGCCGACGCCGCGGCGTCCCCGCTGCTGCGGATGGCGCGCGAGACGCCGACCTGTCTCTGGAACGACTCCGCGGACCCGAAGGAGCTGTCGGCCGCGCTCGGCTGGGGCGCCGTCGGTGCGACATGCAACCCGGTCATCGCGCTCGCGGCCATCAAGGCCGACCTCCCGCGCTGGACGTCGCGGATCGCCGAGCTCGCCGCGCAGCGGCCGACGGCGACCGAGGACGCGCTCGGCTGGGCCGTCGTCGAGGAGCTGTCGATCGAGGCGGCCCGGCTCCTCGAGCCGGCGTTCGCCGAGCACGGCGGCCGCAACGGCCGGCTGTCGATCCAGACCGACCCCCGGTTCCACCGCGACACCGCCGCGCTCGTCGAGCAGGCCGTGCACTTCCACGGGCTCGCGCCGAACGTCATCGTCAAGATCCCGGCCACGGCGGCCGGGATCGCCGCGATCGAGGAGGTCACCTACCGCGGTGTCTCCGTCAACGCGACGGTCTCCTTCACCGTGCCGCAGGCGCTCGCCGTCGCGGAGGCGGTCGAGGCCGGGCTGCGCCGCCGCGACGCCGAAGGGCTCGACACGGCGTCGATGGGCCCGGTGTGCACGATCATGGTCGGCCGCCTCGACGACTGGATGAAGGCCGCCGCGGAGCGGCGCGGCGTCGTCCTCGACCCCGGGTACTACGAGTGGGCCGGCGTCGCGGCGTTCAAGCAGGCGTACCGGATCTACGGCGAGCGCGGGTACCGCACCCGCCTGCTCTCGGCGGCCTTCCGCAACCACATGCACTGGTCCGAGCTCGTCGGCGGGGACGTCGTCATCTCCCCGCCGTTCGGCTGGCAGGTCCGGCTCAACGCGTCCGGCATCGAGCCGGCGCCGCGGATCGACACCCCGGTCGACGCACGCGTCGTCGAGGCGCTGCTCGCCGCGCTGCCGGAGTTCCGCGCCGCGTACGAGCCGGACGGCATGACCGTCGAGGAGTTCGACGCCTTCGGTGCGACCCGCAAGACGCTGCGCCAGTTCCTCGCGGCGAACAACGACCTCGAGGCGCTCGTGCGCGACGTGCTCGTGCCCAACCCCTGACGCTGCCTGACGCCTGGCCCGGGCCCTGCCCCTGACACCGACCCGTCAGGCGCTCGTGACGACCTCGGGCAGGGCGGCGAACCGCGCCCAGTCCTCGCTCACGGCGCTCGCCGTCCGCAGCAGCAGCGGCAGGTGCTCCTCGAGGAGCACCTCGAGCGGTGTCTCCGCCGCGTGCACGGTGACGTTGAGCGCCGCGACGACCCGGCCCGACCCGTCGCGCAGCGGGGCCGCGACCGAGCGGATCCCCGGTGCGAGCTGCTCGTCGGTGAGCGCCCACCCGCGCGCCCGGACCTCGCGCAGCGCCTCGTCGCGCTCGTCCCGGTCCGGCTGCCACCGCGGCACGAGGCCGGAGCGGGTCGGCTGCGCGAGCACCTCGTCGAGCGCGTCGGCCCGCAGGTCCGCGAGGAGCACCTTGCCGAGCGAGGTCTGCAGCGCGGGGAAGCGCGTCCCGATCGTCACCGCGAGCGTGATGATCTTCGGGACGGCGACCCGCGCGACGTAGACGATGTCCGAGCCGTCGAGCTGGGCCATGGACGACGACTCGCCGGTCTGCGCGACGAGCGCCTCCACGTGCGGGCGGGCGACGTCCCAGAGCCCGAGCGAGCGCATGTACGTCACCCCGAGGTCGAGCACCCGGGGCGTCAGGCTGAAACCGGTGTCCGTCTGGCGGACGTAGCCCAGCTCCTCGAGCGTGAGGAGGATCCGGCGGGCCGTCGGCCGGGCCAGGCCGGTCGCCGCGGCGACCGCCGACAGCGACATCACCGGGACCCCGGGCCGGAAAGCCGTGATGACGTCGAGGCCGCGCGCGAGCGCCTCGATGAAGTCCGGTCCCGTCCGCTCGCGCGCCATGGCAGGGAGAGTAACAACGGCGGCGAGCCGGAAACACCGTTGCAGGGGTGTCTTGACACCGTGGCCCGCGGAGATGAGAGTGACGCGGAGCATGTCGTGTCCGTAGAGCGGACGGTTGTCCGTACGCGCTCTCGGCGCAGAGCCCGGTCAGTGTCGACCCCAGGAGCAACCCGATGACTGCAACGGATGGCAGCCCTCGTCCGATCGTGTTCCGCAACGGCCTCGTCCTGACGATGGACGACGCGCACACCGTCCTCGAGGGCGCCGACGTCCTCGTCGTGGGCGACCGCATCGCCGAGGTCGGGGTCGGGCTCGCCGCCCCCGACGGCGCCCAGGAGATCGACGCGTCGGGCGGCATCGTCATGCCCGGCATGGTCGACACCCACCGCCACCTGTGGCAGACCGCGATGCGCGGCTACGGCGCCGACTGGAGCCTCACGCAGTACTTCGTCTGGTACTACCTCGAGTGGGGCAAGATCTTCCGCCCCGAGGACATCCACGCCGGCAACCTGCTCGGCGCGGTCGAGGCGGTCGACGCCGGGGTCACGACGACCGTCGACTGGTCGCACGGCCTGCGCAGCGTCGACCACGCGGACGCCGCCGTCGACGCGCTCGAGGCCGTCCCCGGCCGCTGGGTGCTCGGCTACGGCAACATCCAGGACGGCCCGTGGAACTGGTCCACCGCACCGGAGTTCGGTGACTTCTACCGCCGCCGGATCGACGGCAAGGGGGACCGCCTCGGCTTCCAGATGGCCTTCGACGTCACCGGCGACCCGGCGTTCCCGGAGCGCGCCGCGTTCGAGGTCGCCCGCGACCTCGACGTCGCGGTCTCGACGCACTCGGGGGTCTGGGGCGCGACCGGCGACGACAGCATCCGCCTCATCCACGACAACGGCTTCGCGAACCGCAAGACGATCTACGTGCACTCGGCGACGCTGAGCGCCGACTCCTACCACCGGATCGCCGCCAGCGGCGGGTCGGTCTCGGTCTCGACCGAGAGCGAGCAGAGCGCCGGGCAGGGCTACCCGCCCACCTGGACGCTGCGCAAGTACGGCATCCCGGTGTCGCTCTCGATGGACACGAGCGTGTGGTGGAGCGGGGATCTGTTCTCCGCCATGCGGACGACGCTGTCGGCCGACCGCTCGCGCGAGCACCTCGAGGCGCACGCGAAGTCCGAGACCGTGACCCACCACGCGCTGCGGGCCGAGCAGGTCGTCGACTGGGCGACCCGCGGCGGCGCCAAGGCGCTCGGCATGGACCACCTCGTCGGCAGCCTGGAGAAGGGCAAGAAGGCCGACGTCGTGCTCATCAAGAACGACGCCTCGCCCGCGATGTTCCCAGTGCTGAACCCCTACGGGCACGTGGTGTTCCAGGCCCAGCGCGGCGACGTGCACACCGTCGTCGTCGACGGCCGGGTCGTCAAGACCGACGGCCGCCTCGTCGACGCCGGCACCCTCGCCACGGCCAAGCAGGAGGTCGCCGGGACGATCGAGTTCCTGCAGTCGAACCTCGGCGACGCCTGGCGCAGCGGGATGAACCCCGACGTGCCGGAGACCAAGGTGCTCGACAACCCGTACCAGTACACGGACTTCGCGTCCGGCAGCACGCACGGCCAGGAGTAGCCCGAACGACTCCGCACGGCCGGCCACGGGCCCGCCGTCCGCCCGCCGACGACGTCGGGCGGACGGCGTCACGCCCCAGCACACGCAAGGAGACCGTTCCGTGCCCCACCACCCCGAGCCCGAGCAGAACGCGCCCGAGCAGAACGAGCCCGAGAACACCGGCCCGCTCGCGGGCCTGCTCGTCGCCGACTTCTCCCGGGTCCTCGCCGGGCCGTACTGCACCATGCTCCTCGGCGACCTCGGGGCCGACGTCGTCAAGGTGGAGAGCGCCGACGGCGACGACACCCGGGGGTGGAAGCCCCCGACGACCGACGACGACGTCTCCACCTACTGGCTCGGGGTCAACCGGAACAAGCGGTCCGTCGTCCTCGACCTCAAGGACGACGCCGACCGTGCCGCGGCGCGCGAGCTCGCCCGGCGCGCGGACGTCGTCGTCGAGAACTTCAAGCCCGGCGGGCTGGCCCGCTTCGGCCTCGGCTACGCGGACGTCAGCGCGGACAACCCCGGGGTCGTCTACGCCTCGATCAGCGGCTTCGGTGCCGGCAAGGGCGCCGCGCTGCCCGGCTACGACCTCATCGTCCAGGCGATCTCCGGGCTCATGAGCCTCACCGGCTCCCCGGACGGCGAGCCGTACCGCGCCGGGATCTCCGTCTTCGACGTCATGACGGGCATGCACGCGACGATCGGCATCCTCGCCGCCCTGCGGCACCGCGAGGTGACGGGGGAGGGGCAGAACGTCGAGGTCAACCTCATGGCGTCCGCGCTGAGCGGCCTGGTCAACCACACGTCTACGGTCGTCAACTCCGGCACCGTGCCGTACCGGATGGGCAACGCGCACCCGAGCGTCTTCCCCTACGAGCCGCTGCCCACCGCGGACGGCGACCTCATCGTGGCGGTCGGCAACGACCGCCAGTTCCGCGTCATGTGCGGCGTCCTCGACGTGCCCGCGCTCGCCGACGACCCGCGCTTCGCGAAGAACGCCGACCGGACGGCGAACCGTGAGGCGCTGCGCCCGCTCCTGCTCGAACGGCTCGCGACCCGCGGCAAGCAGGAGTGGTTCGACCTGCTCATCGGCGCCGGCGTCCCGTGCGGCCCGATCAACACCGTGGACGACGGCGTCGCCTTCGCCGAGGGCCTCGGCCTCGACCCGGTCGTGGCGCTCGGCCCGGAGGGTGCGCAGCGCCGCTCGATCCGCAACCCGATCCGGCTGTCCGCCACACCGCCGCGCTACGTCCTGCCCCCGCCCGGGCTCGACGAGCACGGCGCCGAGATCCGCGCGTGGCTGGCGCAGGACGTACAGGACGTGCAGACCGTCGAGGGGGAGCAGGGGCAGTGAGCGACGACACGACGGCGTCCTACCCGACGGCGCTGGGTGCTTCGACCCGGGACTCGATCACCCTGCTCGGGCAGGACCTCGCGGCCGACCTCATGGGGACGGTCGGGTTCGGCGAGCTCGCGTTCTGGCTCGTCACGCAGCGCCGCCCGACGCCGGGGGAGGTGCGGGTCCTCGAGTCCGTGCTCGTCGCGCTCGCCGACCACGGCTTCACGCCCACGGCGATCGCGGCCCGGATGACGTACCTGTCCGCGCCGGACTCCCTCCAGGGCGCGCTCGCGGCCGGGCTGCTCGGCGGCGGTTCGCGGTTCCTCGGCGTCACCGAGGACTGCGGGACGTTCCTCGACGGCGTCCTCGCCGCGCACCTCGCCGCCGGGGGAGCCCTGCCCACGGACGACGCGGGCTGGGACGCGCTCGCCCTGGCCGCCGTCCGGGACGCCCGGGCCGCGAAGCGGTTCGTCCCGGGCCTGGGGCACCCCGTGCACAAGGACGGCGACCCGCGCACACCGCGGCTGTTCGAGATCGCCCGCGAGGAGGGCCTCTTCGGGCCCCACCTGGCGCTCTTCGAGGCGGTCGGCCGGGTGCACGAGCAGGTGCTCGGCCGGTGGCTGCCGCTCAACGGCGCCGGGGTCTGCGGTGCCGCGCTCGCCGACCTCGGGCTGCCCGTCGAGCTCCTGCGCGGCTTCGCCCTGCTCGCCCGCACCGCCGGTCTGCTCGGCCAGCTCGCCGAGGAACGCCGCCGCCCGGTCGGCATGGACATCTACCTGCACGTCGAGCACGGCGCGACCTCGGTCCCGCCCGGGCCCTGACCGGCGCCGCGCGCACCCCGCAGCACGACCGCCCTCCACACCCTCTACTCGCCCCTCCCCCCCCGCCCCCGCCCGACACCGTCCCGGACCGAGGAGTTCCGATGGCAGAGATCGCCGCAGTCATCGCGTCGACGCACCATCCCTTCTACTACAAGGCGAGCACGTCGACCGGTGCCGAGCGGCCGCCGTTCGCGGACGTGTGGCAGGCGAAGATCGAGGCCTTCCGGGAGACGCTCACCGTCGCCGAGCCGGACGTCCTGCTCCTGGTGGGCAGCGACCACTTCCACCAGTTCTGGCTCGACAACATGCCGCAGTTCCTCGTCGGCCACGCCGAGCAGTACGACGCGAACTGGTACAACGA
>JACRAB010000507.1 GCA_016213575.1 Actinomycetota bacterium | reverse complement strand
GGCCTCGAGCGCCGACCGGGTCCCGGACCCGGGCTCGCGGGTCACGAGGCGGGTCGCGGCGAGCTCCTCGGGGTCGAGCGGACGACGGCGACGGGCCCACGGGTGCGCCGGGTTGACGACGACGGCGAGCTCGTCCCGGGCCACCACCTCGCTGTCGAGGTCGGGCGACACCGCGGGCCCCTCGACGAAGCCGAGGTCGACGCCGTGGGCGAGCAGGGCCCGCCCCACCTCGGGGGAGTTCAGCGCCGACAGGCTCACGGCGACGTCCGGACGGTCGGTCGCGAGCCGCACGAGCCAGCGGGGGAGCAGGTGCTCGGCGACCGTGAGGCTCGCGGCGACGCGGAGCCGGGCGTTCGCGTCGGCCCGCAGGGACGCGATGCCGGCCTCGAGCACCTCGGCCGCCGCGAGGACGCCCCGCGCCCAGTCCGCGAGCAGCGCACCGGCCGGTGTCAGGGTCGACCCGCGGGCGCCGCGGTCGACGACCGCGAAGCCGACGAGCCGTTCGACGGAGCGGATCCGCGCGCTGACGGCCGGCTGGCTGATCCCGTGCTCGGCCGCGGCCCGGCCGAGGCTGCCGGTGCTCGCGACCCGCAGGAGCAGCTGGAGAGCGTCGAGGTCAGGGACCCGGTTCAGAGCCATGCACTCAGTCTATGGGTAGCCATAAGGACTCCTGATGACTGCATCAGGACGAGCCGTCTACCGTGTCGCCCCAGGTCAGCCGCACCGTGAGGGCATGTTGCAGGCCGCACCCGCCACGGTCGGGCGGCGCGCGACGCGCCTCGTGCCGGGGCTCGCCGTCGTCGTCGGGCTCTCCGCACTCGCCCTGGCAGCGGCGTCGTTGCTGCCGGGCGTGGTCGCCGCGAGCCTGGCCGTCGGGCTCGGCGCGCTGCTCGGGTCGTCCGGCCTGCACCACGCCGTGCTCCGCCCCGGCACCCGCGCCGCCGGTCACCACCTGCTCCGGGGTGCCGTCGTGCTGCTCGGGCTCGAGGTCGCCCTCCCGGACGTCGTCCGCCTCGGCGCTCCCGTGCTGGCCGCGGTGGCGGTGACCGTCGGGGTCACCTTCACCGGCACGCGCCTGCTCGGCCGGCTGCTCGGCGTGCCCGCCCCGCGGGCGCTCCTCGTCGCGACCGGCTTCTCGATCTGCGGCGCGTCGGCGGTCGCCGGCATGCGGGACACCGCCCGCGCCGACGACGAGGACGCCGCCGTCGCGGTCGGCCTCGTGACGCTGTGCGGGACCGCCGCGATCGTCGTCCTGCCGCTGCTGCGCGACCCGCTCGGGCTCGACCCGGTCGCCTTCGGCGCGTGGGTCGGCGCGAGCGTGCAGGACGTCGGCCAGACCGTGGCCGCGGCGCAGCAGGTCCCGGGGGCGCTGAACGCCGCGGTCGTCGTCAAGCTGAGCCGCGTCGTCCTGCTGGCGCCGCTCGTCGCCGGGGTCGCGCTCTCCCGGCGACGCACGGACGCCGCGGGCCGGGACCACGGCCCGACCGCGGCACGCACGGCCGGCGGCTCCCGCCGACCGCCGCTCGTGCCCGGCTTCGTCGTCGGGTTCCTCGCCGCCGTCACCGTCGCGAGCAGCGGCCTGCTCCCGGAGCCGCTGCTCGTCGCGGCCGGCGACGTCCGGCACGTCGTGACGGTCGCCGCCCTCGTCGGCATCGGCGCCGGCATCGACGTCCGGGCGCTGCGCCGGACGGCAGGCCGGGCGGCGGTGCTCGGGCTGCTCAGCTGGGCCCTCGTGGCGACGACGGCGCTGGCGGCGCTCACCGTCGCCGCCCGCGTCGGTGCTGCCTAGACTCCCCGCCCGTGAGGACCCTTCTGCGCGGCGGCGTCGTCCGCTCGCCCCACGCCCCGGCCGCGACCGCCCTGCTCGTCGACGACGGCACCGTCGCCTTCGTCGGGTCGGACGACGCCACGCTCGCGCACGCCGGCGGCGCCGACGCGTTCGGCGCGGGCGTCGACGAGGTCGTCGACCTCGACGGCGCGCTCGTCACCCCGGCGTTCGTCGACAGCCACGTGCACACGACCGAGACCGGCCTGCTCCTCGACGGGGTTGACCTGCACGACGCGCGATCGGTGACCGAGATCCTGGCCCGGGTCGAGGCGGCGAGCCGGCGCGGCGGCGGCCGGCCGATCCTCGGGCAGGGCTGGGACGAGCGCAGCCTCGCCGAGGGCCGGCCCCCGACGCGCGCCGAGCTGGACCGGGCGTCGGCCGGGGGAGTGGTCTACCTCGCCCGGGTCGACGTCCACTCCGCGGTGATCTCCAGCGCGCTCGCCGCGGCGTCCGGGGCGGACGCCCACGACGGCTGGTCCGCCGACGGCCGGGTCGAGCGGGACGCCCACCACGCCGCCCGGGACGCCACCCGCGCCCTGCCCGCCGGACGCCGCCGCGACCTCCAGCAGCTCGCGCTGCGCTCCGCGGCCGCCCACGGCATCGCGACGGTGCACGAGGCCGCCGCGCCGCACATCGGTCCCGAGGACGACCTGCGCGAGCTCGTCGCGCTGACCGCCGACGCGGAGCAGCGGCTGCCCGGGGTCGTCCCCTACTGGGGCGAGCTCGTCGCGGACGCCGAGTCCGCCGGCGCGCTCCGCGACCGGTTCGGCCCGTGGCTCGCGGGCCTCGCGGGCGACCTCTGCGCCGACGGCTCGGTCGGCTCCCGGACGGCGGCCTACCGCGCCGACTACGCCGACTGCGCGGGGCACCGCGGCCACGGCTACCTGGCGGGCGCCCAGGTCCGCGACCACGTCGTCGCCTGCACCCGGGTCGGGCTCCAGGCGGGCTTCCACGTCATCGGCGACGCGGGCATGGACGCCGTCGTCGAGGGCCTGACCCTCGCGGCCGAGGTCGTCGGCGCACCCGCGCTGCGGGCCGCCCGCCACCGGCTCGAGCACGTGGAGACCGTCGACGCCGCGGCGATCGCCGTGCTCGCCGACCTCGAGGTGACGGCGAGCGTGCAGCCCGCGTTCGACGCCCTCTGGGGCGGCACCGACAACCTCTACGCCGCCCGGCTCGGCGCCGACCGCGCCCTGACGATGAACCCGTTCGCCGCGCTCGCCGCGGCCGGTGTCCCGCTCGCCCTCGGCTCGGACTCGCCGGTCACGCCGTTCGACCCGTGGGGCGCCGTCCGGGCGTGCGTGCACCACCACGTCGAGGCGCAGCGGCTGCCCGCCGACGTCGCGTTCGCCGCGCACACGCAGGGCGCGCACCGGGCCGCCCGGCGCGACGGCGAGGGCGTCCTCGTCCCCGGCGCCCCGGCGACGCTCGCGGTGTGGACGCCCCCGGGACCGGGCGGTCTGCCCGATCTCGGCCCGGGGGCATCGTCACCGACGTGCAGGCTCACGATGCGATCCGGCGTCGTGATCCACGACGCCCGCTGACCACGTGCCGGGATCAGCCCGCGGCCGGCAGGTCCACGGTCACGGCGACCGGCCGGCCTGCCGCGACACGGACGGCGACCGCGGCTGCCGGGTCGGCGGTCAGGGAGGTTCCGCCCGCGTACCAGAGCGGCGTCCTACCGTCGTCAATCGTCACCTTGAGCTTCACCCTCGACGTCGGCAGCCCGCCGATCGTCGCCGTGCCGCTCTCCAGGACGTCGGCGCTCCAGCCCACGGCGGCGCCGGACAGTGTCGTCGCGTCGAGCATCGTGAACCCGTCGGGGCGGCCGTTCCGAACCGTCACCGTCAACCTCGCCTCAGGCTCGAGCCGGGCGTCGAACGTCGTCGTCCGGGCGCTCCGGAACCGCAGCCGTTCCGCGCGGACAGGGTCCGTCGCCTGGCCGCTGAACTGCCAGGCGAACGGCTGGTCGGGCACGTAGACCGTCGCGAAGTCCGGCTGCAGGGCGACATTGGTGATCCGGTAGCGGCCGTCCGCACCGGTGCGTGCGGTGTACCTGCCTTCCCCAGCGCCGGCACGGGACGCGAACCCGCCGACGACGACCCAGGCGCCCTGGACCGGGCGCCCACGGCGATCGGTGACCCGCCCCGCCAGCGTTGCCCCCTGCGGCAGCGGCACCCTCCCGACGTCGACCGTCGCGCCCGCGGTCACGCTGAGGAGAGTGGCCTGCGCCTGGGTGTTCACGCCCGGCACCCACTGGTCGACGTGCGTGGCGTCGCCGCCGAGCTGGACGGTCACCTGTCCGGGAGACAGACCCTTGAGCGTCCAGTTGCCGCTGGCGTCGGAGCAGCCGATCAGGCCGACGAACTCGTCCGTCCGCCCGACGCGTGCCGACGGGCAGATGCCCGCGAGCGCAGCCCCGGTGGCCGGGTCGACCGCGCGCCCCGTCACGGTGCCGGCCCGGACCAGCGTCGTGGCGACACTGAGCGTCTCGCCGGCCACCACGGTGACCGGGGTGCGTGCGGCGGCGTAGCCGGCCGTCGGGTCCACAGCCCACAGGTCCCAGTCACCGGGGCCCACGGGGATCGAGTAGGTACCGTCCGCAGCGGTGGCGACCGAGAACCCGGTCTCGAAGCACGAACCGATCTGCGGCGGCGGGTCTCCGGCGAACGTGATCGCCGGGCAGATCCCGGCGACGGGCTCACCGGTCACCGCGTCGGTCACCCGGCCGGTGACCACTCCGTCCGCGACCGGGTTCCCTGACCCCTGGAGCAGCACGTCGTCCACCTGGAGAACCTGCCCCGTGGTCGCGGTGACCACGGTCGCCGAGTCGGGCGACGGTGCACCGAAGGCGTACTGCTCGAAGCCGTTCGGGTCGACGAACGACACGACGTACTCACCGGGCTGAACGAGAGTCGACCACGTGCCCGCCAACGCGAAGGCCCTCGCTGCACGCAGAGCCGGGTCCACCGGCGACAGGAAGACCTGCGCGGAGTCCGGACGGCTTCCGTCCTGGTAGCTCAGGGTTCCCTCGACGAAGACCCCTCGCTCCAGTGTGAAGGACAGGTCCGCCGGTGCGGTGACCTGACGCCCGCCGACGACGGGGAAGTACGCGGTCGCCTGAGGCACCTTCAGCACGAACTGGTAGGCGACGCCGTCCTCCAGACCCGTGATGACGAGCGGGCCGGACTCGCCCTGGTCGGTGCAGTCGAAGGCGTTGAACTCGACGTCGAGGCGGAACACCTCCGCGCAGACCCCGACGACCGCTTGGCCGGTATCTGCCCCGGTGACATCGACGACGATCGTGCCGGTGGCTGCCGCGGCGGCCGGGGCGACGTCGGCGAGCAGGCCCACTGCGAGTGCGGCCGCAGCGACGGCGGCGAGCCGGCGCAGCGTCCGTCGCGGCCTGCGGTGGGCGGTGTGGTGCGGGCTCACAGGCGTCCCCGATCGTCGAGATCACACGTCATCGCCGCGATGACGCGCGGGTCACCCTAGGGCTGTCGCGGACCGGGTCGCTACGCCTGCGGCTACCTCGGTCACCCGAACGGAGCAACGGCCGGCTGTCAGGCGACGGGGTCGTCGTCCTCGGCGGGCCGCTCGTTGTAGACGCCGGCCTGCTCCTGCGGCGACATCGCGCAGATCGCGTCCATCACGGCGTCGGTGATCTCACGGCGGGCCTTGCCCGCGCCGCCGGACGCGGCGACCTTCTCGACCCACGGCGCCGGGTCGACGACGGGGGCGAACTGGACCCGGACCGGGCGGATCCGCAGCCGCTTCGAACCGATCGGCTGGACGTCGTTGGTGCCGGTCACGCAGACCGGCACGATCGGTGCCCCGGACTCCAGGGCGAGCCAGCCGACGCCGGTCTTCCCCCGGTAGAGCCGGCCGTCGCGGGAGCGGGTGCCCTCGGGGTAGATCCCGAACGCGTGGCCGTCGCGCAGGACGCCGAGCGCGGTCTCCAGGGACGCCATCGAGTCCCGCGCGGCGTCCCGCCGGACCGGGACGGCGTCGACCGCCCGGAAGAACACGGCGTTGAGCCGGCCGAGGACGGTCCGGCCCTCGAAGTACTCGGCCTTGGCGAGGAAGCGCACGCGGCGCGGCACGCAGAGCGGGATGACGACGCTGTCGACGAACGACAGGTGGTTGCTCGCGACGATCACGGGGCCCTCGCGGGGGATGTTCTCCAGACCGCTGACCTTCGGACGCCAGAACACCCGGAACACGAAGAGGACGACCCAGCGTGCGAGCCGGTACGTCATCGCGCCCCTTCCGTCCGTCGGGCGCGCAGCCGTCGGCCCGCCCGGATGACGCGTGCGGACGGCGTCATCGCGCCGTCGCCCGCGACGCACCGACCCTATCGGGCGTGCCCGCGCGGACCCGTCCGCGCGGGCGTGCCGCCGGACACACGGCACACCCTCCCCGCAGCATCTTTCGCCGCGACCCATGTTTCGGCGAGAATGTTCACAGCCTGAGGCTCGCAGCCTGAGAACTTACGTGAGGAAGGTCCGTCCATGCCGCGCTCGAGCGCCCCGACGACGCTACGGCTCGACCCGGTCGTCGTCCGCAAGGCCCGCTCGCTGGCGCGCCGCGCCGGCGCCCCCGTCGTCAAGCTCGCCCGCACCCACACGACCGTGTCCGTCGAGCGGGCGACGCTGCGCCTCGCCGGCCTCGCGGGCGCGGACGTCGAGCGCGTGCCGTGGGTCAACCACCTCGTCGACGCGGTCCGCGCCGGCGCCGGTCTCGAGCACGGCGTCGCGCTGCCGGTCTGGGACGCCCTCCTGCGCGGCGAGGCCGACGACCTGCTCACACTCGCCCAGAAGGCCGCCGCCGGATCGGTGACGTTCCGGGTGCCGGAGGGCCGGGACGCCGTCCGCGCGGCCAGGGCCGCCCGGGCCTCGGTCTCGACGGGCATCCGCCGCGTCGACGCCTCCCGCACGACCCGCGAGCGCCTCGTCAAGCGGCTCGGCGACCCGGCGCAGCGGCCGTGGATCTACCTCATCGTCGCGACCGGCGACATCTACGAGGACATCCCGCAGGCGCAGAACGCAGCCCGCGAGGGGGCCGACGTCATCGCCGTCATCCGCTCGACCGGGCAGAGCCTGCTCGACTACGTCCCCGAGGGCGCCACCCGCGAGGGCTACGCCGGCACCTACGCGACGCAGGAGAACTTCCGGCTCATGCGCGCCGCCCTCGACGACGTCTCGAAGGAGCTCGGCCGGTACGTCCGCCTGACGAACTACGCGTCGGGGCTGTGCATGCCGGAGATCGCGGCCCTCGCCGGCCTCGAGCGGCTCGACATGATGCTCAACGACTCGATGTACGGGATCCTCTTCCGCGACATCAACCCGGTCCGCACCTTCGTCGACCAGCGGTTCAGCCGCCAGGTGCACGCCCGTGCCGGGATCATCATCAACACCGGCGAGGACAACTACCTGACGACCGCGGACGCCGTCGACGCCGCGCACACCGTCACGGTGAGCCAGCTGCTCAACGAGTACTTCGCCAAGGAGGCGGGGCTGCAGGACTGGCAGCTCGGCCTCGGCCACGCGTTCGAGATCAACCCCGAGCTCCCGGACTCGTTCCGGCTCGAGCTCGCGCACGCCCTGCTCGCCCGGACGCTCTTCCCGGACGCGCCGCTCAAGTGGATGCCACCGACGAAGCACATGACCGGCGACGTCTTCCGCGGCTACCTGCTCGACGGCTTCTTCAACCTCGCAGGCGCGATGACCGGCCAGGGCATCCTCCTCGTCGGGATGATGACGGAGGCCGTCGTCACGCCGTGGCTGTCCGACCGCGACCTCGCGCTGCAGAACGTCCGCTACGTGCTCAACGCCGCGAGCGGGCTCACCGAGGACTTCCGGCCGCCGCCCGACGGGTTCATCCAGACCCGGGCCCGGCAGGTGCTCTCCGAGGCCGTCGACCTGCTCGAGCGGGTCGTCGACGACACGCTGCTCGAGGCGATCGCGGACGGCACCTTCGGCCTCATGAAGCGCCCCGCGACCGCGGGCAAGGGCCTGGACGGCGTCGTGAAGCGGGCCGGCGGCTACCTCAACCCGGCCGTCGACCTCCTCGAGGAAGGGGCCACCCGATGAGCACGAAGACGTCGACGGTCGTCCGGCCCTACGGCGACACCACCGGTGACGGCATGGTCCAGGTGTCGTTCACCCTGCCGGTGCCGCACTCCAAGCGCGCCGAGGGGGCCGCCGCCCAGCTCGCGGAGAAGATGGGCATCTCGCCGGCGCTCGTCGTCCACAGCAAGCCGATGGGGCCGGACTTCACGTTCTTCGTCGTCTACGGCCCGGTGCACCACCTCGTCGACCTGTCCGCCGTCCACGTCGTCGAGCGGGAGTACCCGCTGCTGTCGGCGAAGGAGGTCAACGCGGCGGTGAAGTCCCGCCTGCGCCGCAAGCTCGTCGTCGTCGGTGCCTGCATCGGCACGGACGCGCACACCGTCGGGATCGACGCGATCCTCAACATCAAGGGGTTCGCGGGGGAGAAGGGCCTGGAGTACTACCGGGAGGTCCGGGTCGTGAACCTCGGCGCCCAGGTGCTCGTGCCCGACCTCGTGGAGCGGGCGCGGGCGGAGAAGGCGGACGCCGTCCTCGTCTCCCAGGTCGTCACGCAGAAGGACGCCCACCTGCACAACAGCCGTGAGATGTCCGCGGCGTTCCGCGAGGCCTACCCGGCGGGCAAGCGCCCGCTCCTCGTCGTCGGCGGCCCGCGGTTCGCCGAGGGCGCGGCGGCCGACCTCGGCGTCGACCGGGTCTTCGGCAAGGGGACGACGCCCGGCGAGGTCGCGTCCTACCTCGTCCACGCCCTGCTGCCGGCCCCGGCCCCCGCCGCGGCCGCCCGCGCGACCGGAAGGAAGTCCGCATGACCACCCCGCCGGCCGACGATCCCCGCCTCGGGCTCACCGTCGTCCACCGCAGGTACGTGCCGTACGCGCACGCGCACTACGCCGGCAACCTCGTCGACGGCGCCTACTCGCTCGCCGCTTTCGGCGACGTAGCGACCGAGGTCTGCATCCGCACCGACGGCGACGAGGGCCTGTTCGCGTCGTACTCCGACGTCCAGTTCCTCGCCCCGGTGCGGGCCGGGGACGTCCTCGAGATCGAGGCCCGGGTGACCCGGGTCGGACGGCGCAGCCGCGAGATCGCCTTTGAGGCGCGGGTCGTCTGCCGCGGCCGCGCGGACCGGTCGGCCTCGGCCGCCGAGGTCCTCGACCCCCCGCTCGTGGCGACGACGGCGACGGGCACGGTCGTCGTGCCGCCACCGGACTGAGCACACTCCGCAGGTCGACCGGCGGACGATCTGCGGACGGCGGGACCTCGGTCCGCGGTCCCGGCCCGGCCGCCGCGACACGCCGTCCACGGATCGGAACGTCATGATCTTCACGGCCGCGGACACAACCCCGGTGACCTGCGACGTTTCGCATCTGCGCAGGTCAGGGGCCGGTTGACAGCCCGGCACCGGGGACTAGGTTTCTAGGGCAGGCCGTCCCACGACCGACGGCCGCGCACGCCGGAGACGACGAAGGACACGGGCCAGGGGTCAGCCGAGGGGCTCCACGGCCAGGTCCCGCATCCTTCGCGACGGCGGCGCGGCCGCGAGCGGTGGGCAACGGACCGGGCCCGCACCACCCCGTAGACAACGTGGGCACCCTCGCAACCGACGAGGTCGTCCTCGGCCCGAAGGGTGGCGCGGGCCCGGTCCACACTCCGGCCCCCGGGCGTCTAGGCTTCCGGGGTGAGCGAATCCGCCGTCGCCGACCCCGAGGGTCCCGCCCTGGAGTCCGACGGTGCCGCGCCCCGGGTGAGCGTCACGCCACCTGACGGCACATCTGCCGGCACATCTGCCGGCGCGGCGGACAGCACCACGGACGCGCCGCCCCTGCTCCTCGCCCGGCTCGCGCTCGCGGTCACCTCCGGGGTCTGCCTGACGCTCGCGTTCCCCCGCTTCGACGTCTGGGCCCTGGCCCCCGTGGGGGTCGCCCTGCTGGCGCTCGCCGCCCGCGGCGTCCGGGCGAGGCGCGGTGCGCTCCTCGGCCTCGTCGCCGGTCTGGCCTTCTTCCTGCCGCACCTGCACTGGTCCGGCATCTACGTCGGCGCCCTCCCGTGGACCGCCCTCGCGACCCTCGAGGCGCTCTTCGTCGTGCTCATGGGCGCGCTCCTGCCGCTGGCCTGGCGCGCCCCCGGCGGCCGGGCCGGCACCGTGGCCGCGATCGCGGGGCTGTGGGTCGCGCAGGAGGCGCTGCGCGGCCGGGTGCCGTTCGGCGGCTTCCCCTGGGGGCGCCTCGCGTTCTCCCAGGCCGGTTCGCCGGCGCTCGGCTGGGCCGCCCTCGGCGGTGCCGTCCTGCTCACCGCCGTCGTCGCCGCCGCCGGTGGCGCGCTCGCCGTCGCGGTCGTCGCCCTGACCGGCCGCCGGCCGGCGCCCACCGCCGTCGCCCGCCGGGTGCTCCGCGCCGTCCCGGCGCTCGGGGTCGCCGTCGCGCTGCCGCTGCTCGGCCTCGCCGTCCCGACCCCGACGACGGCCGCGCGCAGCGTCGAGGTCGCGGCCGTGCAGGGCAACACCCCGACCGAGGGCCTCGACTTCAACGCCGAGCGCCGCGCCGTCCTCGACAACCACGCCGCCGCGACGATCGGGATGGCCGCGCGCGCCCAGGCGGGCCGGGTGCCGCGGCCGGACCTCGTCCTGTGGCCGGAGAACGCGAGCGACATCGACCCGCTGCGCAACCCGGACGCCGCCCAGGTCATCCAGCGCGCGGTCGACGCCGTCGGGGTGCCGGTGCTCGTCGGGGCGGTCCTCGAGGAGCCGGTCGACCGCCTCTCGAACGCCGGGATCCTCTGGGGCCCGACCGGGACGGCGCAGGCCGGCCCGGGCCAGACGTACGTCAAGCAGCACCCGGCGCCGTTCGGGGAGTACATCCCGTACCGCTCGTTCTTCCGGAACTTCAGCGACAAGGTCGACCTCGTGCGCCGGGACTTCGTCTCCGGCACCCGGGTCGGCGTCATGCGCACGCCGGCGGCGACGCTCGGCGACGTCATCTGCTTCGAGGTGGCCTACGACGGGCTCGTCCGCGAGCCGGTGCTGCGCGGGGCCGACCTGCTCGTCGTCCAGACGAACAACGCGACGTTCGGCGAGACCGACGAGTCGGTGCAGCAGCTCGCGATGTCCCGGGTGCGGGCCGTCGAGAACGGCCGCTCCGTCGTCCACATCTCGACGGTCGGGGTGAGCGCCCTCATCACGCCGGACGGCCGGCAGCTCGTGACGTCCGGGCACTTCACCCAGGAGGTGCTCCAGGCCCGCCTGCCGCTGCGGACGGACCTCACGCCCGCGACCCGGGCGGGCGTCTGGCCCGAGGTCGGGCTGAGCGCCCTCGGGCTCCTGCTCGTCGCCGGCGCCGCGCTGCGTTCGCGGCGCCGCCGGTCCCGGTCCGTCGTCGCCCCCGAGGAGAGCGCATGAGCGCGGCCGGCACCGACAGGGTGCTCGTCGTCGTCCCGACGTACAACGAGAAGGAGAACCTCCCGAGGATCGTCGCCCGGGTCCGGGCCGCGGTCCCCGCCGCGCACGTCCTCGTCGCCGACGACTCCAGCCCGGACGGCACCGGCCGGATCGCCGACGACCTCGCGGCGGCCGACGACCACGTCCACGTGCTGCACCGGCCCGGCAAGGCGGGCCTCGGGGCCGCGTACCTCGACGGCTTCGGCTGGGGCGTGCGCAACGGGTTCGACGTCCTCGTCGAGATGGACGCCGACGGGTCGCACCTGCCGGAGCAGCTGCCCGACCTGCTGGCCCGCATCGACGCCGGGGCCGACCTCGTGCTCGGCTCGCGCTACGTGCCCGGCGGCAGCGTCGTCAACTGGCCGCGGCACCGTGAGGTGCTCAGCCGGGGCGGCAACACGTACGTCCGGCTCGTCCTGGGGATCCCGCTGCGGGACGCGACCGGCGGGTACCGCGCGTTCCGGCGCTCGGCGCTCGAGGCGCTCGGCCTGGCGAACGTCGCGTCCCAGGGCTACTGCTTCCAGGTCGACCTCGCCTGGCGCGCCGTGCGCGCCGGGCTGCGGGTCGAGGAGGTGCCGATCACCTTCGTGGAGCGGGAGACGGGCACGAGCAAGATGAGCCGCTCGATCGTCGCCGAGGCGCTCTGGCGGACGACGCAGTGGGGCGCCCGGCACCGGTTCGAGCAGCTCGCGGCGGTCGTCCGCCGGCAGCCCGCGCAGTCCGACGCCGGGCACCGGGGGAGCGCAGGATGACCGCGGGCCCGGTGCGCGGGCCG
>JACRAB010000506.1 GCA_016213575.1 Actinomycetota bacterium | reverse complement strand
TCCGGCCCGGTGACCACCACGACGACCACGACGAGCGGCGCGATCGACGCCGATGGCGTCGAGGCGGCGGGCGCGCCGGCCGCCGCGCCGCTCGGTGCCGCGGCGACTCGACCGACCGACGAGGACCTCGGCGACTACGGGCCGACACCGCCGCCCGACGAGCTCGCGGACACGGACGTCGCGGCCACGGACACGGCCTCGAGCACGGCCTCGCCGTCGCTCGCGGGCACCGGCCGCGGCTCGGGCCGCCTCGCGCGGATGGCCCTGATCCTCGGTCTCGGCGGGGTCCTCCTCGTCGTCGCCGACCGGTCCGATCGCTCGCGCGCGGCGCTGGCCTGGGCCTACCGCTCGGCCTCCTCACGGTCCCGGGCGCGTGACGACCTGCTCCCAGGGGGCCGGTCCACCTCGCGGCGCCACCGGGCCGGACCGCCCGAGGGAAGGCGGCGCGCGCCCTGACCCTCCGGGTCGGGCGCCTAGAATCGCCGCTTCCCCTCGCAAAGGATGCGGTCGTTGAGCGCGGAGACCGAGCAGCAAGCCCAGGGTGACACGTTCGGCTCCTATCTGGGGGTGCTCCGGCGTCGATGGGTGACGCTCGTCGTGGTCGCCGTGCTGGTCTTCGGGCTGGGCGCGGCCTGGCTCCTGCAGGGCTCGGGCGGCTACCGCGCCACCGCGGCCGTGCTGGTGCAGCCGATCGTGGAGGACCCATTCGGAGGGGCGCGTTCCGACAGCGTGAACCTCGCGACCGAGCGCGAGGTGGCCGACTCGGTGCTCAACGCGACCTGGGTGAAGGAGCACCTCGATGCGCCGGGCACGCCGCAGTCGCTGCTCAAGGGGCTCCAGGTGACCGCGCTGGCAGAGACGGAGATCCTGAAGTTCACCTACAAGGCCTCCGGCGCCGAGACGGCCCGGTTGCGCGCCCAGGCCTTCGCCGACGGCTACCTGGCGGTGCGCGCCGAGGCCGCGCAGAAGTCCATCGACGCCGCGGCCGAACGCTTCGAGGCGAAGGCCACCGACCTGGAACAGCGACTCTCCGAGAACCTCGCCGCCCAGGCCACGACGGCACCCAACTCGGTGGAGCGGGCGCGGCTCGCCGCGGACCAGGAGGCGATCGAGCAGCAGCTGCGGGCCGTGCAGGAGCGGATCGTCGACCTCGGCTCGGTCGAGACGAAGGCCGGGCGGGTGGTCAAGACCGCCGGCTCCGCGCACCGGGTCGCCACCACGAGGACGCTCGTCGTGCTCGCAGCTGCCGCGCTCGTGCTCGGCGTGATCGCCGCGTTCCTCCGCGACCGGTTCGACCCCCGGCTGAGATCGGCCGGCGACGTGCGCCGCGCCGGCCTCCCACCCGTGCTCGCGGAGGTCGGTCCCGATCGGGGCTCGGGCAAGTGGGCCAGCTTCGGGCGGGTGCGGGCGCGCCTCGGGCCCTCGCTCGGGGCGACCGAGACCGTCCTGGTCGCCGGGGTCGACAGCTCCGAGAGCGCGACCGCGGTGGCGAGCGGGCTCGCCGCGAGCTTCGTGGGTGCCCGCCGCGCGCTCGTCGCGATCGGGGGCACCGCGACCACCGTGGAGCGCACGTTCAGGCTGGGTGCCGCGGAGGCTGGCGACCGCGCTCTGGCCGTGCGCCCGGTACCGCAGGTCACGGGTCTCTCGCTCGTCACCGGTCTGGGCGACAAGGGCACGAGCGCCACGGAGGTCCGGCGGTGCCTCGACGCGCTACGAGGGGAGTTCGACGTGGTGGTGGCCGTGCTCGAGCCGCTCGGCGCCGACGGCCCGCTCGACGTCGCGGTGCTCTTCGACGCCGTCGTCCTCGTCGTCGAGGCGCAGTCCTCGCGCATCGCTCCCGTCGTTCGCCTGGTCCAGGACCTCCACGAGGTCGGTGCGACCGTCGTCGGATCCGTGCTGGTGCGCGGGGGCGACGCCGAGTAGGCCGGCTCGCCCCGGTCAGGCCGGTTGGGTGCGGCGGCGCCGAAGACCTGCCGCGAAGGTGTGCAGGTGGAGGGATCGGCGCAGGAGCCACAGGAACGTGCCGTACGCGCCGCCCGCGACCACGAGCCCGACGACGAGGCCGAGCGCGGTCTCGCCGATCGCGACCCGACTCAGCACGAGGCAACCGCCGAACACTCCCAGTGCCCCGGTGGCGGCGACCGGCCACGCCGGACCGAACGGGCTCATGTGCAGCGTCGCCCGGACCTGCACGAGTGGGGCGACGTTCATCCACATCAGGCTCGCCGCCCACGCGGCTGCCGCGCCGTTGATGCCGTAGCGGGGGATCAGCCACAGGTTCAGGCCCACGTTGAGGGCGAGGCCGACGCCCGCGTTGAGGCTGGTCCAGCCGCTGCGCCCCGCCATCAGCAGGAGGTTGTCGACCGGTCCGCAGCCCGTGGCGACGAGCCAGCCGAGGCTGAGGATCGCGAGGGCGGTGTCCGCGGTCACGAACGCCGGGCCGAACACGCGCAGCAGCGGGACCGCGAAGATCGCGGCGGCGAGGAACATCGGCCAGGTGAGGGCGACGAGCCACGCAGAGCCGGTGCGGTAGGTCTCCTCCGCGGCGCCCAGGTCGTCGGTGGCGATCAGCCGCCCGAAGATCGGCTGGATGGTCTGCGAGACGGCCAGCTGGGCGAACGAACCGACGATCATGTAGCGGGTGGCCGCCGAGTAGATGCCGGTCTGGGCAGTGGTGGTGAGCGCCGCGAGGATCAGGGTGTCGCTCCACATCACACCCGCCCGGAACGTCGCGGCCGGCGCTCGCGGTGCCGCGAAGCGCCAGAAGCTCGCGGCGGCATCTGGATCCTCGGGCGGCGCCGGCACCGCGCTGTCGGCGCGGGCCCGGTGCAGCGCACGGGTCCAGAGCGCGAGCGCGACGAGGGCGACCACCCACGGCACGGACCAGGCCACGGTGACCGCGACCGGTCCGAGCCCCAGCGCCGCGACCGCTCCGATGCCGGCGAGCTGCTGGCTCACGCGACCGACCTTCTCGACCGCGATCGACGGCCGTACGGTCCCGTACCCGCGCGACGTGCTCTCGAGCACCTGGTACACGGCCGCGAACGGAAGGGCGACCGCGACGACGCGCAGGCAGCCGCGCACGGTCGGGGCCATCGCCGAGGAGGCGAGGAGCTCGGCCAGGGGCTGCGCGAAGGCGAAGACCAGGAGCCCGGCGACCGCGGAGACGAGGGCGACCGGCAGCAGCGCAGCCCGGGCTACGCGCGGGATCTCCCTGCCGCGACCGAGCGCGAGGTGGCCCGAGACGGTCCGGACCATGCCGATGTCGGCGCCGAGCTGCTGGGGCGGCCGTTGCCGTGGCCGTCGGCAGGCGCACGGCCGTGAGCGCCCCGGCGCCCGAGCTGCGCCGGCTGGCCCGCGGCGGGAGCGGAAACCTCGCCGGCCTCCTGTTCTACGGCGCGGCCAGCTTCTTCTCGGTCGTCATCGTCACCCGCGGTCTCGGCGCGCGCGAGGCCGGCGCGTTCCTCATCGCCGTCGCCGCCTTCAGCATCCTCGTGCGCACGACGCAGCTCGGCGCCGACATCGGCATGGTCC
>JACRAB010000505.1 GCA_016213575.1 Actinomycetota bacterium | reverse complement strand
GCGACGGCACCTCGTTGGTCGGCCCTTGGGCCGGTCGAGGAGCTACGGGCCGAGGCGGGCGTTGTGCCCGGTCGACGTCTCCGAGGTGCGGGATCCCGGTCTTGCGAGGCGTGCCCTCGAGCCCCTGAGAACCTCCGCAGAGCAACGCTCGCGGACGGGGTTCGATGCGCGGCCTGGGATCAGTCGGTCCTCTCCTGTGTCGACCATCCGGCACGCGCTGCGATGGTGGCGAGGTCGTCAGGGTCGGCGACGGCCTCGGCCGGGTTCTCGGGCCAGCCTTCGACCTGGTCGCGTGCCCAGTCCGCCCAGCGGGCGACCATGGCGTAGTACTCGGTGAAGAAGGCGCCGGCGAGCATCACCTGGGCGGCCCGGTGCTGGAACGGCCCCTCGCCGGCGGCGTACTGCTGCGCGGCGGCGAGATTCTCGACGTTGCGCTCCTCGGCCCAGGCGCGCGCGGCGGCGATGGTCCGCAGGGCGTCGTCGCGGGTTCCGTGCTCGGCGAAGCTCAGCTTCACCAGCTGCTCGAACTCCAGGACCGGACCCTCGCCCGGCTCCTGGAGCCACTCGGCAAGTGCTCGCCGTCCGGCGTCGGTGATCGAGTACACCGTGCGTGGTCGACGGCCGACGGTCTCGTCGACCGCCTCGGCCAGTCCCCGGGCGACCAGCTTCTTGGGCTCCTCGTACAGCTTGCTCTGGGCCCGCGGCCAGACCCTGCCCAGGGTGCGGTCCATCTGCCGGGTCAGCTCGTAGGTGCTCCACGGCTGCACGGCCAGCAGGCCGAGGACGGCGTAGGTGGTCGCGGTCAGGCGAGGAGGAGTTGACACATAGTCTCCTTGGGAAGATTCTGGTTACTCCCATAGAGACTACCCGGTTGGAGGAACTGTGCCGACGATCGAGTCGCCGGTCGATGCGTCGAACGCCGACCAGGCCCGGGCCTGGGACGGCGGGGAGGGCGCCTGCTGGGCCGTCCACCACGAGATCCTCGAGTCCTGCCTCGCCCGCTACGACCCGGCGTTCCTGGCCGCTGCGGACATCACCTCGACAGACCGCGTGCTCGACATCGGGTGCGGAACAGGTGTCTCGACGAGGCAGGCGGCCCGTGCCGCGAGCGCGGGACGCGCGCTCGGCGTCGATCTGTCCTCGCGGATGATCGACGTCGCCCGCAGCCTCGCCGACGACGAAGGCCTCGGGAACATCTCCTTCGCCCGGGCCGACGCCCAGGTGCACCCGTTCGGGACGGACGCCTACGACGTGGTCATCAGCCGCACCGGCGCCATGTTCTTCGGCGACCCGCCCAAGGCCTTCAGGAACCTGAGGCGAAGCCTGCGGCCCGGTGGCCGGCTGGTGCTGCTGACCTGGCAACCCCCCGACCGTCAGGAGTGGATCAACGCGTTCTCCCTGGCGCTGACCGGGCGCACCCTGCCCGATCCCGCGCGCGGAGCCGCCGGCCCGTTCTCCCTGAGCGACCCCGACCATGTGCGTGCTCTCCTGCGAGAGTCGGGGTTCGCCGAGATCGGGCTCGCCGGGCTCGCGGAGACCACCAGCTACGGGCGCACCGTCCGGGAGGCCCACGCCCTCGTCCTCGACCTGCTCGGCTGGATGCTCCAGGGGCAGGAGCCGAGACGTCGTGACGCCGCCGTCGAGGCGCTGCGCACCACGCTCGCGGCGCACCAGACCGACGACGGGGTCCGCTTCGGCTCTGCCGCCTGGCTCGTCACCGCCCGTCGCCCGTAGCTCTCCCGCGGGCCGACCGATCGGGCGCCGACCCGACTGCGCTACCGGAGGTGGCCCCGCTCGCCCGGGCCCTCCGACGACGGGGACCTGCGAGATCCCCGGCGTCAGCCGGACGTGGTGCGTCCCAAGGTCGCTGCACACCCAGCCTCGTAGGAGGAACCATGAGCTACGCCGTCATCGAGAATCCCGTCACCGGCGAGCGCGCCTTCCGGCGCCACGCACCCACTGACGGTTCGCCGCTGGTCGCCGACCTGTACGCCCGCCCGGGCGCCGCGGTCGTCGGCGAGCACGTCCACCCGCACGCCAGCGAGGCCTTCACTGTCGTCCGCGGCATCCTGGGCGTCCGGGTCGACGGGGTCGAGAGCCACGCCGTCCCCGGCACCCGGGTGGTGGTCCCGCCCGGCACGCCCCACGACTGGTGGACCGTCGGCGACGAGACCGCCTTCGTCATCGTCGAGGTCGATCCGGGTGACCGCTTCGAAGCCATGATCCGCAACCTGTTCGGCCTGGCCGCTGACGGTCGCACCGACCCCGCAGGGCGCCCGGGCCTGCTGCAGGCAGCCCTGCTCGCCCGTGAGTTCGACGACACCATCCGCTTCACGAGCCCGCCGCGAGCGGTGCAGCGCCCGTTGTTCGCGGCGCTCGCTCCCATCGCCCGGCTGCGCGGACTGCGCGGGCGGTACGACAGGTACGAGCAGCACACCGGAGCCACGGTCGAGGAGCTGGAGACCATCCCGCCGGAGATCGCCGTCCTGGTGCCCGCACTGGCCTCGAGCGACCGAGGCTGATCCGCGGGGCCGCGCGACACGGCCCGGGTCGACGGCTCAGACGTGCGGCACCCCGGTCTCGCAGAGGTGCACCGGGCCGGGGACCGTGTGGTGGTCGGCGGCCGTGCTGTGCACGTGGACCACACCGTCGCGGCGGGACAGCGCGGGGGTGCGCACGCCGGTGCTGCCCCATCCGGGAACCCTGGCCGGCCACAGCCCGGAGTTGTCGATCTCCCACCGCGGCACGTACTCGAGCGCGCGCCAGCGCAGTATCCAGGAGGGTTCGACGGCGGCAGGGTCCGTCGGGTCGCGTTCCTCGAGCAGAGCGAGGCCGGAGTCGTCGAGGGCCAGCCCGCCCTCGACCGCTGCCGCCTCGCTCGTCATCCAGCGCAGGGCGATCCGGGCGGTGACGGCGTGCTTCTCGCCGCCACCGCCGATGTCGCTGTGCACGCCCCGGAACCAGACCTCCAGCACGTCCTGGTCGAGGACCCGCTGCCGCGCCTCGGGATCGAGCCGGGACATCGCCCGGCCCGGCTCCCGGTCGATGTCGAGGCCGCCCCAGGTGGTGGGGGTGAACCAGACCCGGCGCTCGTCCAGGGCCAGCGCGTGCCGGACGTGGCGGACGTCCGGGTTGTGCCGCAGGTGCGGCAGCCTCACCGGCAGCAGGCCGCCGTACGACTTGACGGTGTCCCACACGCCGAGGAAGTGCACCGGGCAGTCCTGGTTCAGACCCTCGAGTGCTTCGATCCGCGCTGCGACCTCGCCGACCGGGCGCATCTGCTGGAACAGCGTCCAGGCCTGCTCGAAGCGCGCAGCGCCGTCGTCCCCGGGCCGCGGCAGGCCGCAGCGGTGCAGCAGCCCGGCGAGAGCCCGGACGGTGAATGCGCCCCGGCTGAAGCCGAACAGGAACACCCGGTCGCCGGGGGCGTACTCCTGGGCGAGCGCCAGGTACAGCTGGCCGACGTTCTCCTTCAGGCCGTAGCCGGTGACCTGGCCGCGCAACCGGTTCCAGCCGGCGCGGAACCCCCTGCCGGGCGCCGTCTCCTGGGCCAGCAGCGCGTCACGCTCGGCGGCGCTCTTCAGCCAGTCGACGGCACCGGCCGGGCCGCCGTCGGTCCCGATGCCCTGGTCGTAGACGACGATCTGGCGCTCGGGGTCCAGGGTCAGCAGCCGGATCAGGGCACTGACGTTGCTGGTTCGGCCGTCCAGGGAGTTCCCCGTCCCGTCCGAGCAGACCACGAGGGTGCGGGCCATGGGGGTCCTCCGATCGTCATCCTGCTGAAGTCTTGCCGCGCGTCGGTCTGCGAGACCCGGTGCGGGCGCTCGTCGCCCGGTCGGGGTCGATGGCCTGCCCGTCGCGGACATCGTCCTGCGGGCGGAAGATCGCGTGGCAGATGAGGTCGGCGAGCCACTGCGTGAACTGCTCCTCGCTCCAGCCGTGGTCCAGGAGGAGCCAGCGCGGCTGCGGTGAGTTGAGCGCCCACACGGAGTCGACAGCCTGTTCGGTGGTGATGTCGTCGCGGAGCCAACCGGCCTGTTCCCACTGCCGGACGTAGAACGTGCTGCCGACGTGTCGTTCCCGCTCGGTCGTCCGAGCGAACTCGGCCAGCGCCGTGTCGGTGTCCCGCGAGCCGAGGAGCACTCGCAGGAGCGGATCGATCCTGCTCGAGATCAGCTGGGCGAGCCCGGCGTAGGCCGCCGCTGCGGCGGCGGGGCTCGTGGCGTCGCGGACGGCGAGGGCCTCCGGTCGAGCGGCCAGTGGCACGGCTTCGTCGTCTCCGGCGAGCGTGACGTCGTAGACGGACTTGAGCAGTGCTGCCTTTCCTCCGAACGTCTTGTAGATCGTCTCCTGGGAAACCCCTGCCGCGTCAGCGATCTGCCGGATCGTCGTGCCGCCGAAACCTCGGCTCAGGAAGGAGGTCCTGGCCGCGTCGATGATGCGCGCCCGGGTCGCGCGGGCCGCCTCCTGACGCTGGCGGTTGTCGTACGTCACGCGGGCCCTCCTGCGGGAAGTGGCTTGCCGAAGGCATTCGATACAGCCTACTGTCTTTTCATTCCAGTATGCTGTATCGAAAGGATGACCATGGCACCCACGATGACCCGTGACGACCTCGTCGCGGTGGCCGAGGCGGCCATCCACGCCACGCTCGGTGGCACGCTCGCCGACCTCACCGCCACCGTCCATCCGGACGCCACCAACCGCGAGGCGATCGCCGAGCCGCCGGACACCCGCGGCCGGGGTCCGCAGGCGTTCCACGCGACCGGCGAGTGGCTGCGTGCGGCGTTCTCCGACCTCACCTGGACGACCGAGCAGAGCATCGCGGAGGGCGACCTCGTCGTCACCTACGGCCTGCTGTCGGGCCGGCACACCGGAACCTTCGTCGTCTGGACGCCGGAGGCGACCGTCGAGCGCGCCTTCGTGCCGACGGGCAGGACCGTCAGCGTCCGGCAGGCCCACTTCCAGCGCATCCGCGACGGCCTCGTGATCGAGCACTGGGCGGTGCGCGACGACCAGGGCATGGCGATCCAGGCCGGCTGGATCCCACCCACGCCGGCCTTCCTGATCCGCTGTGCGAGTGCAACCAGGAAGGCCCGTCGCGCCCGGGCGTGACACGACCTGAGAACAGGCTCGTGGATCACCTCTGCGGTGGACGCGGCCGGTGCCCCTGGGGCGGCTGCACGGTCGGCGTCGTGGGGTACGCGGGTGCCGTCGGTCCGCCGCCGACGTCCGGCGTCTGCGGGTGGCGTCTCCGGACGACGCACCCTCGTCCTCACGGACGATGCGGCACGGCACCCCACGAGCGATGTGAGCACCGGCCCCGGACACCCACCGTGGTGCCAGGGCCCGGAGGGACCGGTGCCCACCCAGGAGGTGCATCGTGAAGCGCCATCACGCAGTCGCTGTCCCGCTGGCCGCACTCGTCGCGGGACTGCTCGTCGTCGACACGGTCGTCCTCGCTGTCACCGGCGAGCGGACGGTCGTCACCGACGACGCGAAGGGGACCCGGGCGGAGTCGATCGCCATGGGGGTGCTGCTCGGTGCGACTCTGCTCGGGTGCATCGCCGTGGTCGTCCGGGAGAGGGCGCGGTTCGCCGCGGCGCCGCGGGTCGCGCGCCTCGCGCGGGTGCCGCTGCTGGTCGGCCTGTGCCTGCTCGCGCTGGGGACGACGGTCCTGCACCCGGTCGAGGTGGCGCTGGGGCTGGACGACGGCCCGTTCGCGGTCGTGTCGGGCCTGCTGGCGCTGGCGTCGCTGCTCCTGGTCTTCGTCCCCCTGCTCGTGCTCGGCCTGGCGACGTTGCGCAGCAACCCGTTCGGCATCGGTGCGCGGGTGCTCGCCGCGATCGGTCCGGTCATCGTGCTGACGGTCCTGCTCGCGTTCGTCGCGCCGGGCGTCGCGTCCCCGGTCCTCGTCACCGGGCTCGCACTCGTCGGGACGGCGCTGCTCGGCGTCCGTGCACCGCAGCCGGTCGGCACCGACCCGGAGCGCCCCGTCCGCGGTCCGGTGCTGAGCACCTGAAGGTCGTTCTCGAGGAGGACGCCGTGGTCCGGGCGCGTTCCTATCCTGGGTGGATGTCGGTCCGGCCGCGTACGGCGGCGGCCCTCGTCGCCGGGGCCGCGGCGCTGGCCGGGCTGCTCGTCGCCGGGACCGGCGCGGGACTGCCGGAGTGGCTCTTCGGCACCGCCCTGCTGACGTTCCTGCTGGTCGTCGTGCACGGTGCCGCCGCGGGGTGGCGGGAGGCCAGGGCCCAGGTGGCGAGGGCCGCGGCACTGTCCGGCGTCGACCCGGGCGACGCGGCCCGGCACGCCGTGCGGGTCGAGCGCGAGCGGCTGTCAGGGGACATCACGCAACGGCTGCGTGCCCTCGTCACCGCTGTCCGCGCGGAGGCGGCCGCAGCGCGCGACGCGGCGGACCCGGGCCCGGCCGTGGTGCGGATCCACCGGCTCGCGCAGGAGGCCACGGCCGAGCTGCGCCGCCAGCTCGGCCTTCTCCGGAGCCCGGCCGGTGACGAGACGGATCGGGCACCGGACGCCGTCCGACGCTCCGACCCCCGACGCCGCCCGGGGCGGGGCGACGTCGTCGTGGCCACGGCCGTCGCCGCGGTGGCCGCGGTCGAGGCGTACGCCTACCCGCGGGCTGAGGGCGGCGTCTCCGGCTGGGAGTCGGTCGCGCTCACGGCGATCACGGCGGTGACGGTGATCGGGGTGCGGACAGCTGCGCCGGCGGCCGCGTCGGCGGCGGGGTCGGTCTACCTGCTCGCGGCCGTGGTCGGCGCCCCGGTCGTCGGCGGCTTCTGGTGCCTCGTGACCCTGGGCGGGACGCTCTGGACGCTCGCGACCCGGCACCTGAGATCCGTTGCGGCCACCGCGTCCGGTGCGCTGCTCGTCGCCGCGTCCCTCGTCGCGACACGATGGCGCGACCCCGACAACGTGGCCGTCCTCTGCCTGCTCGAGGTGGTCGCGGTCTCGGCCGGTGTCCTCACCCGGGCGGCCCGGCGCCGCGCGGCGGCGGCGGGGCGGGCGGCGGACGACAACGCCAGGGCGCTGGACGCCGCGAGAGCCGCGGCGGTCGCGGCCGAGCGCGTGTCGTTCGCCCGCGAGGTGCACGACGTCGTGTCGCACGCCGTGGGCGTGGTCGCCGTCCAGGCGGCGGCGGCCCAGGTGTCCTGGCCGCAGCGGCCGGACGTGGTGCTGCGGGCCCTCGACATCATCGGGGAGACGGTGGACGGCGCAGTGGCAGAGCTCGACCGGCTGCAGGTCGGGCGCTCCGTGCCCCGCAGCGAGGACGACCTCGCTGCCCTGGTCCGCAGGATCCGGGCCGGCGGCACCCAGGTCCGCATCGTCCAGCAGGGACCGCTGCCCCCGTCGGCGCTCGACGTGGTCTACCGCGTGGTCCAGGAGTGCCTGACGAACGTCGTCCGGCACGCGCCCGGCGCGGCCGCGACGGTCGAGCTCGGCACGACCGCGGACGCCGTCCGGGTCGTCGTGACGGACGACGGCCCCGGCGTCGTGGACCCGGGGCGGGGGTACGGCCTCGTCGGTGTCGGAGAACGGGTCTCGTTCGCCGGCGGGTCACTCGCCTGCGGCCCCGGCCCTGGCGGCGGCCTGCGGGTCGACGTGGTGATCCCCCGCGTGCCGGAGCCGGTCCCGTGACCGTGCGGGTCGTCGTCGTGGACGACAACGCGCTGCTGCGCGCCGGACTGACGACCGTGATCGCCAGCGACCCCGGGCTCGAGGTCGTCGGCGAGGCCGCAGACGGTCCCGCGGCCGTGCGCCTCGTGGTGCGCGAGCACCCGGACGTCGTCCTCATGGACGTCGAGATGCCCGGCGGCGACGGCATCGCGGCCGTCGCCGAGCTCCGGGCGCTGCGGCCGCAGGTCAAGGTGCTCGTCCTGACCATGTTCGACCTCGACGAGTACGTCTCCGAGGCGCTGCGGGCCGGCGCCGCCGGCTTCCTGCTCAAGACGACCGCGCCCGGTGAGCTCATCGCCGCGGTCAAGGCGTGCGCCTGCGGTCAGGTCGCCGTCGGGCCCACCGTCGTCAGCCGGCTCGTGGACGCCTTCGTCGCCCGCGGTCCGCGGCCGCACCCGGGGCTCGCCGACCTCACCCGCCGTGAGCTCGACGTCCTGCAGGCCATGGCACGCGGCCTCTCGAACGCGGAGATCGGCGCCGAGCTCTACCTCGCGGAGACGACCGTGAAGACGCACGTCGCCCGGGTGCTGGCCAAGCTCGGGGTCCGCGACCGGGTCCAGGCCGTCGTGCTCGCCCACCGGGCCGGGCTCGCCGGCTGAGGGGCCACCGGGTCCGTGGCCGTCCCGTTCGGGCCGCCCTACGGCCGGGCGGCGTCGTGCCAGCGCAGCACACGGAGCGCGCGCAGGGTGTTCCAGCGGCTCGGCCTCCCGTCGCCGTCCTCGAGCTCGAAGTGAGCGAGCCCCGGGTGGGTGTTCTCCAGGAGCCAGGTGCCGTCCGCCTGTCGCTTGTCGCGGACCTGGCGCACCGCGTCGGCGAGCCGGGGGTCCGGCGTGCCACCGAGGGACCGGAAGTGCTCCAGGCCCCACAGGACGTCGTAGTGCCACTGCGGGGGGAACGAGAACTGCAGCCACTGCGGGTCGACGACGGCCCCGGTGCTCGCGCGGCGGAAGAGGCCGCGGGCCAGCAGGTACGTCTCGCCCCGCTGCGCGGCGGCCGAGACCGCGAGGGAACCACCGGTGCGCGCGTACTCGCGCAGCCCGTCGAGCACGCACATCGTGGAGTGGAACGAGGACCTGGTCGACCCGTTCTCTGCCTCGCAGTTCCAGCCCCCGTCCTCGAGCTGCTCACCGAGCAGCCGCGCGACGATGCCCTCGACGTCCTCGCCGAAGTAGGCCCCGACCGCCACGGCGCCGCCGTTGATGCACGGCTCGACCTCGCCGTCGAAGAACGGCTCACCCGCGTACTCCCACCGGCAGTGCTCACGGACGCCGTCCACCGCGGCGCGCACGGCAGGGTCGGCCGGGTCGACGCCGAGCGCACGGAGCAGCCGCAGGGTCGGCAGCGTCGCGGTCCAGGGCTGGCCGTCCGGATCACCGACGAGCGGTTGCGGCGCCCGCCAGTCGCGCCCCGGGAAGCACGCCCCTCCCGCCCACTGCCCGCCCGACTGCAGGTCGAGAAGCCTTCTGCCCCAGCCGGTACCGGCCACGCGGGCGCGTTCCCGGGCCACCTCGTCCGCGGACGCGTCGGTGAGGTCACGGAGCACCTGCCACCGGATCGCGGGGTCGCCGTCCAGCAGCCACGTCACGACATCACTCATCGGCCGTCTCCTCCTCGTCCGGGTGACGAGCCCCGGCCGGGGACCCGCGCCGCGCGACGCTAGCCAGGATTGCGGACGGAAGGCGTCCTGGTTCGTTGCGCCGCACCGTCACGAGCTGCGCAGCACACGTCTACAGGTTCGACAGCGCCGCCGAGTAGATCTTCGGGATGTCGGCAGGGGTGGCGGCGACGTAGCTGGCTCCCTTGGTGGCCCGGGCGATCTCCGCCAGGCTCTCGGCGTCCGCGTCGGGGCCGTACGCGATCGTGATGACCCGGATCTGCCGCCCGCCGGAGATGCTCCGGATCAGCTCGAGCAGCCCGGGGAGGTCCAGGCCGCCGTCCGCGTCGTTCCTGCCGTCGGTGAGGACGACGACCGCATTGATCCGGTCGTCGCGGTACCCGTCGAGGATGCTCTGGTAGGCAGCGGCGACGCTGTTGTACAGGCCCGTGTCCCCGTTCGGCCGGAGCTCGCCGAGGGCCGCGGCGAGGGCGTCCCGCCTGACCTGGTCGCCGACCGCGCCGTCCATCGGCCCGACGGGCACGAGCTCCTGCCAGTCCTGCTTCCCCCGGACCCCGCCCGAGAACGCCCACAGCCCGACCTCGTCGTGGTCGGTGAAGAGCTCGAGCGACGCCTGGGACGCCTCGACCGCCGCGTCGAGCCGGGTCGTCGACGAGCCGGGGACCGGTTCGGCCATCGAGCCGGAGACGTCCACCAGGCTGATGACGTTCGCGGTCTTGCGCAGCTCGGCCCAGCTGTCGAGGATCTCGCCGGTGATCCTCGGGGACGGCGGTGACAGGACCCGGCCGGGCTCCTCGGGGATGACCCCCTGCGCGAGCCCGTCGGAGCCCGCCCGGCCGTTCGCGTCCCGGAAGTGGTTCTCCTGCCACTTCTTCTGGACGTCGGGGCTGCGCAGGTACGTCAGGAACGCGTCGGCGGCCAGCCGCTTCTCGGGAGTCACCCAGGGTGCGCTGAGGACGGCGTACGGATGGTCGGCGACGAACGTGCCCTCCTTCGGGTAGACCGCGACCAGCGGCACCTTCGGTGCCGGGTGCTTCCCGACCAGGGCGGGGTCGCCCGTGGGGTTGCCCTCGTTGTACGAGGGGACGAGGTTCTCCTCGGTCACCAGGGCGGAGATGTACTGGAGCGCCTGGCCCTTGTCGTCGGCCCGCAGCCAGTCCGACTGGAACGAGGTCGTGGTGTCCCCGTACCGGACGACGGACTGCTCGACCCCGGCGACGAACCGGCGGGTGGTGGCGCTGGAGATGTCCTTCGAGCGCAGGCCCGACGTGCGCCCGACGGCCGCGTAGTAGGCGGCGACGGTGCCCTCGAGCCCGGCGTGCGAGAAGTTGGGGTTCGTCTTGCCGAGGCTGAAGCGGCCCCACTCCGGGTGCCCGTACGTGCCCCAGCCCTTGCCGGAGGAGGCGAGGGTGAGCAGGTCTGCCCAGCCGATCGGCCGGTCCGGCCAGCCGAGCGCCGTGGCCATCGGGCGGGGCATGGCGACGACCATCGGGGACGACGCCAGGTGCGGCACGTCGTCCGGCGTCGGGATGAGGCTGGACCGCTGGGCCTTGACGAGCCGGTCCTCCAGGAGCGGCAGCCAGATCGATCCGGTCGGGGACCAGACGTCGGGCTGGGCGCCGTCGCGCGCGGACCATCCGGCGGCCAGCGCGGTGGCCGCCGCCCCGGAGGACTTCGGGACCACGGTGACCTCGATGCACCGCCCCTCGGAGTCCTGCCCCGAACGGGAGAACTCGGCGCCGAAGCGGGTCATGAGCGCCGCCTTGTCCGCCGAGGCGGCGACGACGAGCGGTGTGGCCGGCCCCCTGCACCCGATCACCGCCTGCGCGGCCGCGACCGTGCCGCCGGCGTCCGCGCCGCGGCGTGTCACCGCGACGCCTGCCGCGACGAGGACCGCGGCGACCGCGGCGGCGATCAGGCGCCTGGTCCGGCGGCGCCGACGACGGTGCTCGGCCACCGCCGCGAGGAACTCCGGCGGTGCGACGACCTGCGGCATTGCTCTCTCCCCCGACCGATCCGGTCCGCCCAGGACCGGTGCGGCACGAAGCATGCCCGGATCATGGCGCGGGCGAAAGGCCCGATTCGCACCGTGTCCGTGTCGTCACCGTGCATCACAGGTGCGAGACCGGGTCCGGAGGGAGGTTCGCGAGCGCGGCGTCGGGCGTCGTGCGGATCACCCGGCGCAGCAGGGCGGCCACCGAGCCGATTCAGTTGAAGGCGTCCATGAAGGACTCCGCGCTGAGCGCCCCGAGCACCGTGGTCGCCGTCCCCGGGCAGGTCGCTGCCGCCACCTCGTCGAGGTCGGCGGCGGTGCGGGGCTTCTGCTCCGGGTGACTCTCGATCCAGAAGGCCAGGTCCCCGGCGAGCTGGGCCAGCGCGCCCTCGGGGGAGCCGGCCGCGGAGATCTTCGGAGCGTCCTCGGCGAGGAAGGCGCAGAAGTCCTCGGCGTCCATGGGGTTCCCGTCCGAGGCGGCCGCAGGTGCGGGGCTCGCGGACGACGGGGCAGCGGACGACGGGGCAGCGGACGATGGGCCAGCGGACGACGGGGCAGCCGACGGCGTCGCGCCGGCAGGAGGGGACCCGCCGCCCGAGGAGGACCCGCCGCAGGCGGCGCAGAGCGCGACGAGTGCGAGCGCGGCCAGGGCATGGGTGTGGGTACGGCGGAACATGACGTCCTCCCGGAGGGCAGCCCGCCAGGACCGAGGTCCACGCCCGGAGAAGGAGGACGAGATCGCTGGATGCTAGCGGTGATCCGCCGCTATCCGGGCGGCTCCGGGCGGTCCGCCTTCGCGTCCCGTGCCGACCGGTCCACGTACGTCTGGCCGCCCAGGGCGAGCAGGGTGTCACGGAGGACGGTGACGATCTCGTCCGCGGACATGGTCCGCGGGTCGACCGGCAGCGGCGGCGAGACGCGCACCTGCACGAGCGTGCGGCGGCGCGGGCGGCGCGTGTACCTCGTCGTGACCGCGTGCACCGGGACGTCGGGGCTGCCCTGCAGCACCGGCAGGAGCACCCGGCCGTGCAGCCGGTGCAGCTTCGCCGGGTCGGGCGAGCGCGTGCCCTCCGGGTAGAGCCCGACCATGCCGCCGTCCGCGAGCGCCAGCGCGGCCATGCCGATCGCCCAGTCGGTGGCCGCCGCGTCCCCCCGGCGCAGCGGGATCTGGCCCATGAGACGGAAGAACGCGGCCCCGCGGCCCTGGAAGACCTCGAGCTTGGTGAACGCGGTGACCCGCCACCAGGTGCCGATCACCAGGACGACGGGGTCGAGCGCGGAGACGTGGTTGCCGACGAGGACCGCAGCCCCCGGTGCGACGTTCTCCGTGCCCTCGACCTCGACCCGCCACCGCAGGCGCAGCGCGCGCATCAGGGCGATGACGAGCCAGTAGCTGCGGGCCCGGCCGGGCCGGCCGACGCGGGTCCCGGCGTACATCGCCCGGCCTGCGGCGAGGTGTGCCTCGTAGCCGGCGGGTGCGGCGGTCGGTCCCATGCCGACCATCATCGTCGCTCCGCCGGGTCGAGCGACCAACGGCCCAGGTCCGCGTCCCGCCGTGCGACGACGCTGAAGGTGACGCGACCCCGGCCCGCGGGTGGCGCGGCCCCCGCGCCGCCAGGCCGGTGAGCGCGCCGGGCGGTGATGTCGATGACGACCATCGGACCGGACCGGACCGGCGAGCGCCGCCGTGCCCTGATCCCTGTCGTGGCTGTCCTGGGGCTGGTCGCGGTGCTCGCGGTCGTCCTGTTCGCGGTGACCCGGCCGGCCAAGGTCTGGGACCCGGCGACGCCGGAGGGTGTGGTCCAGACGTACGTGACCGCCGTCCTCGCCGGTGACACCGTGGCGGCGGCCGACCTGCTCGCACCCGGCAGCCCGTGCGCCGCGACCGATCTCGACCGGGTCTACCTCAGCTCGGACACCCGGGTCGACCTCGTCGGCTCGACCGTGCAGGGCACGCAGGCGCAGGTCCGCGTGCGCGTCGGCGTCGACCCCGGGCCGGACCCGTTGGGCGGCAACGGCGAGGAGCGCACGTTCCGACTGACCCGTACCACCTCGGGATGGCGCATCGACGGCATCCCGTGGCCGCTCTACGAATGCACCGGGAGGTTGACATGATCGCCTCGGTCCTTCTCCTCGCACTGCTCGTCGTCGTGGCGGTGACCGTCGTCCGGGTGCTGGCCCACCGGCCCGGTGCCCCCGCGGCCCGGACCTCCTCGCTGCGTGAGCTGTTCACCTACGTGCTCCTGCTCGTCGCCGTCCTCGTGACGTCGACCGGCACCGCGGGTCTGCTCGGCCAGCTGCTCGACCGCTACGCCACGGACGGCCCGCTCGTCACCGGGTCCGTCGAAGCCGCCCGGAACGGCGCGTTCGTCGTCGTCGGGCTGCCGCTGGGCCTGCTCGTCGGGCTCGTCATCCGGCGGGCGCTGCGGGACGACCCGGCCGAGCGGACCTCGTTCGGCTGGGCGGCCTACGTGACCGCCGGCTCCGTCGTCCCGCTCGTCGTCGCCATGGTCGCCGTCCACGACAGCCTCGGCTGGGCCTTCGGCGTCGACCCGGAGAACCCGCGCGCGGTGGCCCGGGCCGTCGTGTGGTCGCTGGTCTGGCTCGTGCACTGGCGGCTCGACCGCGCCCTCACGCCCGCGGACCACGCGACCCCGCACCTGCTGCTCGGGTCTGCGCTCGGGCTCGGGACGACGGTCGTCGGCGCCGTGGGCGCCGTCGGCAACTCGCTCGACCTGGCATTCGGGCTGCAGCGGGACACGTTCGTCGACCCGCAGGACCAGCTCCGCCGCGCGGCGGCGACCCTGCTCGTCGGCGCCGGCGTGTGGACGCTCTACTGGTGGCGGCACGCCTCGGCCCGGCCCCGGGCACTGCTCACGGACGCCTACGCCCTGGCCGCCGGCACGGTCGTCGGCATCGTCGCCGGTGTCGTCGGCACGGTGTGGGCGCTGAGCGACGTCCTCGTCCGGGTGCTCGGCTCGCCCGCCGCGACGGCTGCCGCCGAGCACTTCCGGAACACCCCGCACCTGCTCGCGACCGCTGCGGCCGGTGCCCTGCTCTGGTGGTACCACACGGGTCTGCTCACCCGGCCGGCCGCGACGGCCGCACCGGGCAGGGACGAGGCGCACCGGCTGCGGGACTACGCGTCCGCCGTCCTCGGGCTGCTCGCGACCTGCGTCGGCGGGGCGATGCTCGTCGTCGCGCTCGTCGACGCGCTGACCCGCTCGGTGGCGGTCGCCGGCACCCCGGCGGCGAACATCGCGCTCGTCGCGGTGTCCGCGCTCGTCGTCGGCCTGCCCGTCTGGTGGCTCGCCTGGCGGACGGCGCAGGCCGCCTGCCGGACCGCCCCCGGGCCGGAGCGGGCGTCGGTGACCCGGCGCACCTACCTCGTCGCGGTCACCGGGGTCGGTGTCCTCGTGGCGGTCGGCGCCCTCATCGGCGTCGTCTACCTCCTCCTCGAGGACCTCTTCGCCGGCGCCCTCGCGCTCGGGACGCTGCGCTCGCTGCGGTACGCCCTCGGCGTCCTCGTCGTGGCGGCCGCGGTGGCCGGTGCGCACGCCGCGCTGTTCCGCGCCGAGCGGGCGCTGCGCCCGCACGCGGTGCAGCGGGTGCGCTACGTCGTCCTCGTCGGTGCAGGCGACCCCGCGCTCGCGCACGAGGTCGCGGCCACGACCGGGGCGCGGGTGCTCTCCTGGCCGCGCACGGACGGCGCCGCGCCGGTCTGGTCCGTCGCGGACGTCGCGCGGCTCGTCGCGGCGTCCCCGGGCCCGGACGTCGTCGTCGTCCAGACGCCGGACGGGCTGCTCGCCGTCCCCGTCGACCGGCACCGCGGTGACGTCGCGGCGGTGACGGTGCCGCTGGTGCCGCCGGGTCCGCCGGCCGCCCCGGCGACCTCCGCGGGGAGCGGGGCGGTGACGACCTCCTAGGGTTGGTGCATGGCGCTCTCCATCGGTGCACACGTCGAGCAGGAAGACCCCGTCGCAGAGGCGGTGGCCCGCGGCACGGACGTCGTGCAGATGTTCCTCGGCGACCCCCAGAGCTACAAGGGGCCCGTCGTCCGGTACCCGGGCGGCGCGGCCGCGCTCCGGGCGGCCGCCGAGGCCGCGGGGGTCGCGCTGTACGTCCACGCGCCGTACCCGATCAACGTCGCGGCGACGAACAACCGGATCCGGATCCCCGGGCGCAAGCTGCTCCAGCAGCACGTGCACGCCGCGGCCGAGATCGGTGCCCGGGGCGTCGTCGTCCACGGCGGTCACCTCGGCGCCGAGGAGGACGCGGGCGTCGGCTTCGACAACTGGCGCAAGTGCGTCGACGGGCTCGAGCTGCCCGTGCCCCTGCTCATCGAGAACACCGCGGGCGGCGACAACGCGATGGCCCGCCGGCTCGAGGCGATCGACCGGCTCTGGGAGGCGGTTGGGCGCGCGTCCGGCGCCGAGAACGTCGGGTTCTGCCTCGACACCTGTCACGCGCACGCCGGCGGCATCGACCTCGTCGACGCCGCGGCGAGGATCAAGGCCATCACCGGCCGGATCGACCTGGTCCACGCGAACGACTCGCGCGACGAGTTCGACTCCGGGGCCGACCGGCACACGAACTTCGGGTCCGGTTTCGTCGACGGCGACGCGCTCGTGGCCGTCGTCCGGGAGGCCGGCGCGCCGGTCGTCTGCGAGACCCCGGGCGGGGTGGAGGGTCAGAGCGCCGACATCGAGTGGCTCCGGGCGCGGGTCTGAGCACCGGACCCGGACGGCGACGGATCCGCCGGGATCAGGCGCGCGCCTTGGTCACCCGCTCCCACGCGGCGTCGTAGAGGTCGCCGGCGGCGCCCAGGTCCTTGATCTCGGTGAGGGTGGCCACGACCGACTCGGGCGGGAAGACCGACGGGTCGCTCAGCAGCTCGGCCGGCACGAACTCGCGCGCGGCCTGGTTGCCGGTCGACACGAGGTTGTACGCGGCGTTGGTCGCCGAGATCTTCGGGTCGAGGTAGAACGCGACGAGCCGGTTGGCCCCCTCCGGGTTCGGGGCGTCCTTCGGGATGCACAGCAGGTCGACCCAGCGGGTGCCGCCCTGCGGCGGGATCGTGAACGCCAGCTTCGGGTTGCGCTTGCGGGCCTGGAGCACGTCGGTGTTGTACCCCTGCGCGGCGACGACTGTGCCGTCGGCGAGGGCGTCGAGGTAGCCGGCGGAGTCGAACCTGGCGTTCGCCGCGAACCGGGTCAGCAGGTCCGCCGCCGCGTCGACGTCCGCGGACGCCGTCGTGTTCGGGTCCTTGCCGAGGGCGAGCAGCGCCGCCGCGAACGCCTCCCGGCGCTCGGCGAGGAGCGACATCTTCCCGGCGTGGGTGCCGTCCGAGAAGACGTCCCACGTCGGCGGGGTGCTGAACACGCTCGTGTCGTAGCCGATCCCGGTCGTGCCGGTGCCCCAGGGGATCGCGTAGCGGTTGCCGGTGTCGACCTCGAGCCGGCGCATCTCCGGGGCCAGGTTGCCGAGCAGGGCCTCGGTGACCACGGAGGTGTCCAGCGGCTGGAGGGCGTCCGCCTCGCGCAGCCGGCGGAACAGGTCCGTGCTCGGGACGACGAGGTCGAACGTCGTCGCCTTGCGGCCGCCCTTGCGGATCACCCCGGCGGCGGCGAGCCGTTCCTCGAGCGCGTCGTTGCTCTCGTACGTCTCGTAGCCGACGTCCAGCCCGGTCTTCGTGGTGAAGTCGGGCAGCAGGGTCGGGTCGACGTAGTCCTGCCAGTTGAGGAAGCTGACCCGGGCGTCGGCGGCCTGCTTCGAGCAGCCGCCGAGCGTGCCGAGCAGTGCGGCCCCGCCGAGGGCCGACGACGCGGCGAGGAAGCCGCGCCGGCTGACCCCGCGCGCAGACATCACGACACCACCAGCACGGGCACGGGCGAGTGCCGGACGACCTTGTCGGCCACACCGCCCTGGAGCATGTCGCGCATCCGGTCGAGAGCACCGGAGACGCCGCCGACCTCCGCGGACAGGCCCTGCCGGCCGATGACGAGCAGGTCGCAGGCCTCGGACTCGGCCATGTCGAGGATCGCCCGAGGGACGTCGCCCTTGACGACGATCCCGCGCGACCGCACCCCGCGGGCGACGAGCAGCCGGACCGCTTCGGCGGCCAGCTCCTTGGCCTCGGTCTCGAGATCCTCGCGGACGGACTCGATGTACTGGGCGCCGCGACCGCGCATCGTGAGCGGCTGCTCGTAGCCGACGAGGACGACGACCTCGCCGTCCGTGGCGCTCGCCGTCGTGGCGGCCCAGGCCAGGGCCCGCTCGGCGTTGTGGGAGCCGTCGAAGGGCACCAGGAGCCGTCGGGGCACGCTCACCTCGGGCAGCCGGACCGGCTCCTCCCAGTCCTCGGGTCGGGCCTGGACGTTCATCCGCGCAGCTCCCCTGTCTCGAAGTCGACCCGTTTGTCGATGCCGCGCCGCGCCCTGGCCCCGCGGAACGCGAGGTAGGCGACGACGCCGGTGGAGAGGGCGATGACGGCGTACCCGATGCCGCCCATCCAGCCCGACTCCAGCACGGTGAAGTAGACGGCGGTGGTGATGACGGCGGCCGGAAGCGCGATGAGCAGGTACGGCACCCATTCCCCGCCCGGGACCCGGAACGGCCGCACCAGCTCGGGGCGGCGCCGCCGCATGACGATGAGGGTGATGAACTCGAGCATGATGACGCAGCCGCCGACGAGCACCGACAGGCTCGCGAGCTGCCCGAAGGAGTCCTCGTCGAGGGAGGCCCAGAAGGTGACCGCCGAGCAGATGACCGCCGCGACGACGATCGTGCGGACCGGGGTCCCCCGCCGCGGGTGCACCCGGACCAGGCCCGCCGGGAGGTATCCGTCGTTGGCGAGGGCGAAGGGGATCCGCGAGTAGCTGAGCAGCCACGCGGAGAACAGGCCGATCGCCGAGACGACGGCGGCGAAGGCGAGGAAGAGCCCGAGCCACCGCCCGCCGACGCCCTCGGCGACGACCGTGAAGGCGCCCGCGGTCCACTCGACGTCCTCGGTGCCGACGACGGAGAGGGCGACCACGGTCGGGATCAGGTAGATGAGGGTGATCATCGGGATGGTGATCGCGAGGGCCCTCGGGTAGTTGCGGCGGGGGTTGTCGATGTCCCCGGCGACGGTGCTCAGACCGTCCCAGCCCGAGTAGTTCCACATGATGACGAACAGGCCCGCGCCGAACGCCTCGGCGGGGGAGAGCCCGTCCGGGACGAACGGGGTCGCCGGGTTGGCGTCCATCTTGAAGAGCCCGATGAGCACGATGAGCAGGAACGGCGCCAGGACGATGACGAGGAAGAGCTTGGAGGAGTCGCCGACGATCGACGACCCGGCCATGTTCATCGCGGCGAAGGCCCAGATGAAGGCGAGCTCGACGACCCACTTCACCGGCAGCCCGGCGATCGACTCGGTCTCGAGCCACGGCAGGAAGTAGGCGCTGAACTCGACGAAGAGCACCGGGTAGATCGCCAGGTCGAACCAGCTCGCCACCCAGGCCCACCAGCCGGCCTGGAAGCCCCAGAACGGGCCGAGCGCCTCCTTGACCCACTGGTAGTAGCCGCCGGAGACGGGCATCAGCGTCGCGAGCTCGGCGACCATCAGCGCGATCGGCAGGCTGTAGATGAGCGGCGTGAGGACGATGAGCAGGATCGCCATCCCCGCACCGGAGTAGCCGACGACGTCCTCGAGGCCGTACGGGCCACCGGAGACCGAGAAGAAGATGATCCCGACGATCGCACCCAGGCCCAGCTTCCGGGTGACGGTGACGACGTCCACGACCGGGGTCGCCGTGGCCACGCCGTCACCCGGCGGGGCCGGCTCGGAACCTACGGACATCACGTCCTCCTGCCCACCCGATCAGGGGGTCGTCCCGGTGATGCCGGGTCGATCTTGAGCCGAAGGTAACAGGACCGGTGCGTGGTGGAACAGGTCACGGCGGCGGCGTCATCTCCATCCGCAGGCCCAGCAGCCGGACGGCGCGGCCCTCCTCGCGCCGGGCGACGAGTGCCAGGGACTCGCGCTCCAGGAGGACCGCATCGGTCGTCGCCTCCTTCAGCGTGCGGCTGAACGTCTTGGTGAAGAAGGGTTTGTAGCGCACCTTGAGCGTCAGGCGGACGACGGGACGCCCCTCGGCGACGACGTCCGCGAGCACCTCGGTGACGAGGGCCCGCAGCGCGGCCTCGACGTCCTCGGGTGCCGTGAGGTCCTGCTGGTAGGTGTGCTCGCGGCTGTGCCCGCGGGCGACCCAGGGGGTGTCGTCGACCGTCGCCGAACCGCGCCCATGGCCGAGATCGGCGTACCAGGTGCCGATCCGCGGACCGAACTCGGCGACCAGGACGGCGACGTCCGCGTCGGCGAGCTCGCGGACCGTCGTGATCCCGTGCTTCGCCAGCCGCGCGGAGACCTTCGCGCCGACGCCCCAGAGGGCGCGGGTCGGGCGGTCCGCCATGACCTCGAACCAGTTCGCGGCCGTCAGCCGGAAGACGCCGCGCGGCTTGCCGAAGTCGGTCGCGATCTTGGCCCGCACCTTGGTGTCCCCGATGCCGACCGAGCAGTGCAGCCGGGTCGCCGCGAGCACCGCGGCCTGCAGGGTGCGGGCGACGGCCTCCGGGTCGTCGGTGCGGACCCCGACGAACGCCTCGTCCCAGCCGAGCACCTCGACGACGGCACCTTCGTGGGCGCGCAGCACCGCCATGACCTGCTCGGACGCCGCGCTGTACGCGGGAGCGTCGACGGGGAGCAGGACGGCGTCCGGCACCTTGCGCGCCGCGATCCGCAGCGGCATCCCGGAGCCGACGCCGAAGGCGCGCGCCTCGTACGAGGCGGTCGACACGACGGCCCTCTCGGTCGGGTCGCCGCGGCCGCCGACGATGACCGGCAGACCGGCGAGCTCCGGGCGGCGCAGCACCTCGACCGCCGCGATGAACTGGTCGAGGTCCACGTGCAGCACCCAGGGGCGGGTCGCGCCGTCCATCGCACCAGTCAACCCGACGCGGCCTCTCCGCCACGAGGCCCGGGCGCCCGTCCGGGCTCAGCCGGCCGCGTGCACCGGTTCGGCCGTCCGGGCCGCGGCGAGCGCGATCCGGGTCGCGAGCGTGTCGGCCTGGGTGATGCAGCCCGACAGGCCGACGCCCCGGTAGCCCGCACCCGTGAGGTGGACGCCGGGCAGCGCGGCGAGCTCGGCGTCGAGGACGGCGAGGCGCGCCTCGTGCCCGACGGTGTACTGCGGCATCGCGCCCGGCCAGCGCTGCACGGTCGTCTCGACGGGGCGGGCGCGCACGTCCAGCGCCTCGGTGAGCTCGAGGTGGACGGCGTCGACGACCGCGTCGTCGTCCATGCCCTGCCCCCGTCGGTCGCCGTGCCGGCCGACGGCGCAGCGGACGACGGTGACGCCGCGCGCGGCGGCGCCCGCGTGGTGCTGCCACTTGGCGGTGGTCCAGGTGCAGCCGACGAGGAAGCGGTCCTCGCTCGGCGGGACGAGGAAGCCGGTGCCGTCGAGCGGGCGCCCGACGTCCTGCGTGCGGTAGGCGAGGTAGACGGTGGCGACGCCCGCGTACGGGATGGCGTCGAGGGCGTCGGCCGCGGCCGCCGAGTGCGGCAGGAGGAGCCGCGCGGTCGCGTGCGCCGGGGCGGCGAGGACGACGACGTCGGCGGGCAGCTCCTCGCCGTCCGCGAGCCGCACGGGCCAGGTGCCGGCGCCGGCCCGGTCCAGGCCCGCGACGAGGGCCCCGGTGCGCAGCTCGGCGCCCGGGGTGGCCGCGGCGATCGCGTCGGTGAGGCCCTGGAGCCCGCCGCGCAGGGGGACCATGCCCGGGGCGATCCGTGGCGGGCCGTCGGGCGGTGTCCGGGCCGGGTCCGCGGGGGCCGACGCGCGGCGTCGCCGTTCCCGCAGCGACAGGTACGCGCTGCGGCCGGAGACGACGGCCCGGTGCACGTCGGGGACGGCGCTGCGCGCGCTGAGCTCCGCGGCGCGGCCGGCGTGCACGCCGCCGAGCATCGGCTCGACGAGCAGGTCGAAGACCTCCGCGCCGAGCCGGGGCCGCAGCAGCTCGGCGATGCTCGGGTCCGCGGGCAGCCGGCGCCGGGGGAGCACCAGGTCGGCCGCCGCGCGGACGGCGCCGCGCAGGGTGAGGATCCCGGTGCGGACGAGCGCGAACGGGTTGTCCGGCACGCCGAAGAGCGACATCGCGGGCAGCGGGCGCAGGGCGCCCCGGGCCCAGACGTACGCCCGGCGGGAGGTCGGCCGGCTCAGGGCGTCGGCGAGCCCGAGGTCGACGAGCAGGTCCCGGACGCAGGCGTCGCGGACCAGGAGCGCGTCCGGGCCGGTGTCGACGGCGATGCCGCCGACCTGCCGCGTCGTCACCTTGCCGCCGAGCCGCTCACCGGCCTCCAGCAGCGTGATCGACGGCGCGGCACCGGTCTCGGCCGGGAGCCGGCGCGCGAGGTGATAGGCGACGGTGAGCCCGCTGACCCCGCCGCCCACGACGACGACACGGAGCGGCACTGGCACGGCGGACCCCCTGGAGGTGGATGTCAGGTGCCTCCACCGTGCTCGACGTCCAGGGGGTGCCTCCGGGTCGAACGTCCCTGCGGACTCCTGCCCGGACCGACGCCGAGGTGGACGGCGGTCAGCCGCAGAGCATGCAGCGCCCGGTCACGGGGAGCTCCACGAAGCACGTGGGGCAGACCGCGCCGCGGCGCTCGGGCCGCTGGGCGGCCGCCCGGTCCTTGCGGCGCTGGACGGCGGGCGTCAGCGCCGGTCGGCCGCCGCCGGCCGGGATCGTCGCGCCGAAGTGCTTGTAGCAGGCGAGACGCTCCAGGGCCGCGTGGTCCTCGGCGTCCTTGGGCTCCGCACCGCGCAGCGACGCGACGGACGGCGCGTAGCCCGGGCCGACCGAGCCCTCGGCGTTGACGCACAACGACGAGAGCAGGGGCTCCTCGCGGCGGGCGCAGTCGAGCGCGACGAGGCCGAGGACGTCCCCGATCCAGTAGTGCATGAGCTGCGTCGTCCGGACCCCGGAGTCGTCCTGGACCTGCTTCGACAGCTCCTTGTACGTCGTGATCGCGTGGTAGACGCCGGCGACGGCGAGGAGCCGGTCGCGGGCGGCGTCCGCCCACAGCGCCTGGGCGTCGGCGAAGGCCACGGGGGTCTCGTCGTCCGCCCAGTGCGTGCCCGGGCGGCGTGCGGCGGCCGGGCCGGTCGGTTCCGGGCTCTGGACGACGAACTCCAGGCGACGGAGCACGGCCGCGGCGCCCGCCTTGCCGCCGCTGAAGTCCTGAGCCGTGAGGGTCTCGCCGGTTGCGAGCTCGTACGCGACGCCGGCGATCGCCTTGGAGTCGTAGAGGTTCCCCTCGTGCTCGAGCAGGTATCCCGTCGCCGGGCCGAAGCCGTGCCGGGCGAGGAACTCCGCCTGGCCGACCTGGTCGTACTCGTGCACCGCGGCGACGACGGCGTCGCGCGTCACTCTCTTCCAGTCAGCCATACCTGTGACCCTAGCGCCGCTGCGGAGCCCCTCGGTGCGCCGGAGGGGCCCGAGCGGCCGGCGGCGGTCGCCGGAACAGGCTCCGGACGGCCCGGCGGGGCCGGGTCGTCCGGAGCCACCGGCTCAGTACTGCACCGGCTCCTCCCGCACCGTGACGGGCGCGTGCAGGTCGAGGTCGTGCACCCGCGGGTCACCGGCGTCGGCGTCGTAGTCCGGCCCGGACGTCGCGTCCCGGCCGTCGGCGACGCCGGCCGCCCGCAGCGCGAGCGTCACGAGGACGGCGACGACGAGGTTGACGAGCACGGCGAGGAAGCCCGCGTAGACCGTGACGGTCGTGTCGAACCCGAGCTCGCTGAGCTTGAACGCAGAGCCGCCGAAGTGCTCGCGGAGGATCTTCGGACCGGCCGCGGTGACGGCTGTCTGCGGGACGTTCCACAGCAGCCACCAGCCGGCCGCCATCCCGGCCGCCCAGCCGGCGACGAGCCCGCCGCGGTGGAACCAGCGGGTGAACAGGCCCAGGCCCACGGCCGGGAGGGTCTGCAGGATGATCACCCCGCCGATGAGCTGCAGGTCGATGGAGAACTGCGGGTCCAGGGCGAGGATCGCGACGAGGGCCCCGAGCTTGACGACGAGCGAGGCGATCTTGCTGCTGCGCGCCTCCTGCGCCGGGGTCGCGTCCTTGTTGAGGTACTCGCGGTACACGTTGCGGGTCCACAGGTTCGCGGCCGCGATGCTCATGATCGCGGCCGGCACCAGGGCGCCGATCGCGACCGCCGCGAAGGCCACACCGGCGAACCAGTGCGGGAACATCTGGTCGAAGAGCAACGGGATCACGGTGTTGCCGTCGGTCTTCGGACCGATCACCGTGCCGTCGGTCGCGACGAGGGTGTCACCCGTCGGCAGCGGCTTCGTGCCCGCGGCGATCGCCATGTACCCGAGCAGGGCGAGCAGCCCGAGGAGCAGCGAGTACGCGGGCAGCGCGGCCATGTTCCGCTTGATCGTGCCCCGGTCCTTCGAGGCGAGGACGCCGGTCACCGAGTGCGGGTAGAGGAACAGCGCGAGCGCCGAGCCGAAGGCGAGCGTCGCGTACTGGACCTGGCCGGCGCCCGGGAGCAGCGTGCCGTCCCCGGGGTTCGGGGACTTGGCGAACTTCGCGTCCGCCGCGTCGAAGACCGCCCCCCAGCCGCCGAGCTTCGCCGGGATCCAGATCACCGCCGCGATGATGACGACGTAGATGAGGGCGTCCTTGACGAACGCGATGAGCGCCGGCGCCCGCAGACCCGAGTTGTACGTGTACGCCGCGAGGATCGCGAACGCGACGACGATCGGGACGTGCCCGCGCACGCCGACGGTCTTGAGGACGGCCTCGATCCCGACGAGCTGGAGCGCGATGTACGGCATCGTCGCGACGATCCCGGTGACCGCGACGACGAGGGCGAGGGTCGGGCTGCCGAACCGGGCCCGGACGAAGTCGGCCGGGGTGACGAAGCCGTGGACGTGGCTCACCGACCACAGCCGCAGCAGCACGTAGAAGACGATCGGGTAGACGACGATCGTGTACGGGACGGCGAAGAAGCCGGCCGCGCCCGCGCCGAAGAGCAGCGCCGGCACCGCGACGAACGTGTAGGCGGTGTAGAGGTCGCCGCCGATGAGGAACCAGGTGATCCACGAGCCGAAGCTGCGCCCGCCCAGGCCCCACTCGTCGAGGTGCTCCATGGTGCTCGGCCGGCGCCAGCGCGCCGCGAAGAAGCCGAGCCCGCTCACGAGGACGAACAGCGCGACGAAGACGGCGATCTCCACGCCGTGCTCGCTCATCGCGTGCTCCCGCGGCGGGTACGGCGACCGGTGAGGTAGACGACGGTGGTGCACACGACGCTCACCGGGATCACGGCCAGCTGGTACCAGTAGAAGAACGGGATCCCGAACAGCTGCGGGTCCGTGCGGTTGTACAGCGGCGGGTAGACGACGAGCAGCAGCGGCAGGAGCAGCAGCCAGCCGGTCGGCAGACCGGTCGTGGCACGGTCGCGCCGACCGGCGGGCACGTCGTCGGGGACGTCGGTCATCGGAACTCCCTCGGAGGCGGGGACACGGGTCGTGGAGAGAGTTGCCCCGTTCCGGGCAGAAGTTGCCACCGCCGCGGGTAAACCTTCGGGCCCCGCCCGGCAACTGCATGGACATGACCGCAGTGCCGCGGAGCGTCGTCGAGGCAGTGCCGCCCGGACCCGATCGGGCGGCGCTGCTCGCGTTCGCGCTCGTGCTCGGCGCCGCGTCCCTCGTCACGCTCGTCGCGCACCGGCGGCCGGTCTGGCGGCGCAGCGTGGCGCCCGGCCAGGAGCTCGTCGAGTGGGCGCTGCTCGGCCGCAGCCTCGGCACCGTCCGCACCTGGTTCCTGCTCGGCGGCGCGATCTTCACGGCGTACACCTTCGTCGCCGTGCCGGCCCTCGTCTACGGCGTCGGCGGGCTCGGCTTCTTCGCCGTGCCGTACGTCGTCGTCGTCTTCCAGCTCGGGTACGTCGTCCTGCCGTGGCTGTGGCGGCTCGCCCGCCGGCACGGCTGGCTCACGCCCGCGGACGCCGTCCGGGCCCGGTTCGACAGCCCGACCCTCGCGCTCGCCGTCGCCGTCACCGGGCTGCTCGCGACGATGCCGTACGTCGCGCTGCAGCTGCTCGGCCTGTCGGCCGCGCTCACCGTCATGGGCGTCCCGGCGGACAGCGTCGCCGCCGACCTCGCGATGGCCGCGACGTTCACGGTGCTCGCCGTCGGCACGTTCCGGCACGGGCTCGGTGCGCCCGCCGCCGTCGCACCGGTCAAGGGCGTGCTCGCGTTCGCGGCGACGGCACTGCTCGTCGTCCTCGGGCTGCGGGTCACCGGGGGCGCCGCGGACCTGTTCCGGGAGAGCGGGTCCGCGCTCGCGGGAACGCCGTCCGGGCAGGGTTCGCTGCTCCTGCCCGACGGGCTCGGCTCGGCGTACGTGAGCCTCGCGGTGGGGTCCGCGCTCGCCCTCGTGCTCTACCCGCACGTGCTGACGCCCACGTTCGCCGCCCGTTCCGAGGAGGTCGTCCGGCGGGTGAGCATCGGGCTGCTCGGGTGGACGGCGTTGCTCGCCGTCCTCGCCCTCGGCGGGCTGGCCGCGCGGGCCGACGGGATCCGGGTGCCGCCGGGGCACGCCGAGCTCGCGCTCCCGGCGCTCGTGCGGGACCTGCTGCCGTCCGGCGCGTCCGGCGCCGTCCTCGGGGCCTTCGGGATCGGCGCGCTCGTCCCGGCCGCCGTGATGTCCGTGGCGGCCGCGACGACCTTCGCGAACAACGTCTACCTCGAGTACCTCAACCCCACGGCGCTGCCCGAGCAGGTCGCCCGGGTGGCGCGCTGGGTCTCGGTGCTCGTCAAGGTCGGCGCGCTCGCCTTCGTCGTCGGGCTGCGCGCCCAGGACGCGATCACGCTCCAGCTCCTCGGCGGGGTGTGGATCCTGCAGACGCTGCCGGCGGTCGTGCTCGGGCTGCTCCTGCGCCGGCCGCACCGGTACGCGCTGCTCGCCGGCCTCGTCGCGGGCGTCGCCGTCGGCACCTGGCTCGTCGCCGCGCAGGGGTTCGTCGCGGTGACCCGGGTCGACCTCGGCGGGACGACGGTCGGCGTCTACGCCGGGCTCGTCGCGCTCGCGGTGAACCTCGGGCTCGTCGCGGCCCTCACCCCGGTGCTCGACCGGGCCGGGGTCGCCCGCGGCCTGGACTCCACAGGGACCGGGATCGATGGGAAGATCCCCAGTGAGTGGGAGGTCGGCGCATGACCCAGCACCCCGCACCGGTGCCTGCGGCACCGCCCGACGTCGGGACGGCCGCCCCCGGCGGCGGGACGTCGTCCGCGCGGCGGCCCGGTCTGCCCGGCTGGGGCGGGCTGCGCGACCTCGAGCGCGAGGCCGCGGTGACGGCGCTGTTCGACCGGCACCACACCGAGCTCGTCCGGCTCGCCGTCCTGGTCGGGGCCCAGGGCGACGCCGAGGACATCGCCTCCGAGGCGTTCTGCGAGCTCTACCTGCGCTGGCCGCGGCTGCGTGACCCCGCGGCGGCGCCCGCCTACCTGCGCTCCGTCGTGTGCAACCTCGTCCGGATGCGGCTGCGGCACCTGCAGGTCGTCCGGCGGCACCCCGAACCCGGCCTGCCCGACGCCGGCTCCGCCGAGCAGGAGGTCGTGCTCCGGGAGGACCACCGCGAGGTCGTCGACGCGTTGCGCGGCCTGCCGGACCGGCAGCGCGAGGCGCTCGTCCTGCGGTACTGGCTCGACCTCAGCGAGGCCGAGGTCGCCGCGACGATGGGGATCTCGTGCGGTGCGGTGAAGTCGCACACCGCGCGTGGCATGGCGGCCCTCACCAAGGCCCTCAAGGAGTGCCGATGAACGAGACCGAGAGCGTCGCGCGGCTCCGCGAGGCGCTCGGCGCGATGGCGGGCACCGTCCGGACGAGCCCGGACGCCTACGAGCGCGCGCTCCTCGACTGGCGGCGCCGGGAGCGCCGCCGCCGGCTCACCGGGCTCGCGGTCGCCGCCGTGCTGCTCGCCGCCGCGGACGGCGTCGGGCTGTGGGCGCTCAACCGCAGCGCCCCGGCGGCCCCGGTCGTCTTCGACGCCCCGGCGCCGGCGGTCGCGCCGTCCGGTGCTGCGCCGTCGGGTGCCGCGCCGTCCGGTGCAGCCCCGGGCCCGGTCAGCCCGCCCGGCGCGCCATGACGTAGAGCCGCTGCGTCGTCTCGCCGCGACCCTCGAGCGGGCCGCGCAGGTACCACTCGACGTCGGTGAGCCCGGCTGCCGTGACCGCAGCGACGACGTCCGCGGGCTCGTGGAGCACGAGGTCGAGCTCGACGTCCTCGTCGAACCACGACGTGAGGTGCCGGACCTCCTGGCCGGCGTGCAGCCCGAGGAGCAGGACGCCGCCCGGTGCGAGCGGCCGGGCCAGCGCACCGACGGCCGCGGGCAGTTCGGACCCGGCGAGGTGGATCAGCGAGTACCAGCCGAGGACGGCGCCCCAGCCGTCGGCGGTCTCGGGGCGGATGAGCCGGGTCAGGTCCCCGACGTCGAACCGCAGGCCGGGGAAGCGCTCCCGGGCCTGCTCGACCATGGCCGGGGTGAGGTCGAGCCCGCGGGCGTCCGCGCCCGCCGCGGCGAGGTGGGCCGTGACGTGCCCCGGGCCGCAGCCCGCGTCGACGACCGGCCGGTGGCCCGCCGCCGCGGCGGTGCGGTCGAGCAGCCAGCGCTCGAACGGCAGGTCGTCGAGCTCGGTCGCCAGCCGGGCGGCGTAGGTGGCCGCGACGGCCGCGTAGGAGGAGCGCACCCGGGCGTCCCGGGCGTCCGGCCCGTCGGCGATCGGGCGGTCCCGGTCCACAGCGGGGGCCGCGGCCGCGCCGGCGACCGCCGTCTCGGGGCCGGTGTCGGCGACCGGCCCGAGCAGGTGCACCCAGCGGTGGTCCTGCTCGCGCGGCCGCCGCTCGAGCTGCCGGACGAGCGGCTCGTCGCGGTCGGCGAGCCGCTGCAGGCAGGCCTGCACGGCGTCCCGGTCGCCGAAGCCGTGGAGCCGCTCGGTGCGCACCTTGAGCTCGCCCGGCGCCTGCGGGCCGCGCAGGAGCAGCACCGTGACGAGGGCGCGCTCGTCGTCCGCCAGCCCCAGCACCTCGGTGAGGGTCTGGTGGTACTTGAGCACGCGCCGCCCGGTGTCGGCCCAGACGATCCGCAGCAGGCCGCGGTCGCGCAGCGCCCGGGCCGTGGTCTCGACGGCGGGCTCGTCGAGGTCCATGACCGGCTCGCGGCTCGAGGTCTGGTTGCACGCGGTGCGCAGCGCGTTGAGCGTCAGCGGGTAGGTCGCCGGGACGGTCACCTGCTTCTCGAGGAGGCAGCCCAGAACCCGTTGCTCGACGGCGTCCAGAACGGGGAGGTCGGTCATGACCGTCAGCGTAGGCCGCTACGGTCCGGTGCGCCGGAGCCGGTCGGCCACCTCGACGCCGAGGGTGACGAGCTGGTCGAGCGCCGCGGCGCCGGCCCACCAGCCGTGTGCGGTGACCTCCAGCCCCTGCGGCCCGAGGATGACGGCGTCCAGCCGGGCCGGGCGCTCGTCGGCCGGCCCCCAGCGGGCGTGCGGCCAGTGCAGGACGAGCGGGACGAGGTCGTCGTCGAGGACGCCCCGCGGGTCGTCGACGGTCCATCCCGGGCCGAGGCAGCCGCCGGGGCCGGGACCGCCGCGCCGGACGCCGAACCGGCGGCCGGGCCCGTCGGGCGCACCGGCCGCGACGGCGGGATCCGTGCAGCACCAGACGATCCGGGGCGGCACGGGGGCCCGGCCCGGGGCGGCCGGTGAGCCCGGCGCGAGGGTCACGGACCAGGGGACACCGCCCGTCCCGCCGACGAGCAGGAGCCGGCCGCCGCCGGGTGCGTCGTCGTCCGCGGGCGCGGTCCACGGACGCAGGGTGGCTCCGCGCCGGGCCGCGACGTCCCTGACGAACCCGTCGTCCGCCGCGGGCGTCAGCCCGGCGTCCCGCACTTCTTCTCCAGTCGCGCGTTGACGGCCTGCAGCTCGGGGGAGTCGAACCGGCCGCCGTCGGAGATGTCGGCGTGGGTCGTGATGCTCGCGGCGACCTTGTCCATCTCCGCGGCGTAGTCGGTGAGGATCGCGTCGAGGTCGGCGTCACCGGTCCGGCCGACCTGGCCCCGCATCGCCCCGGCCCACGCGACGGCGATCCCGTGCATGGCGTCCGCGCTGCGCTGCTGGGCCGCGGCGTCCTGCGCGGCGGCCCCGGTCGCGTTCGACGTCAGGGCCTCGGCGAACTTCCCGGTCGCCTCGTCGACGGCCTTCGCGACGGCGTCGCAGGCGGCCGCGAGCGACTTGGGTGCCGGCTGCGCCGCAGCGGCGCCGGGCGCCGTGCCCGTACCGGCCGCCGTGCCCGTGCCGGACGCCGCCGTGCCGCCGGGACCGCACGCGGTCAGGGCGAGGGTGCACAGGCCCACGGCCGCGGCGGCCCGGACGGTGCGCAGGACCGGGCCGGTGCTGTTCGTGCTCATGACGGGCTCCTCGGATCAGTTGACGTAGCAGGTGACCGGCACGCGACCGGCCGGGCGGGGGAAGGGCAGGTCGACCGAGATGCCGAGCCGGTTGTCGGCGTCCGCGTCGTCGGGGAGGTTCTGCGGGACGAGCGAGAGCGTGAGCCGGGCGGTGTACGCCGCCGTCGGCGCGAAGACCGTGGCGCGCACCGACACCGGCACCCCGTGGCTGCCGCCGGGGAGCCGGACGACGGCCGCGGACTGATCGTCCCGGCCGGCCGCGACCGCGCGGAGCGACACCTGGAAGGGCCGGCTCAGCGCGTCCCCGACGACGCGGCTGCTCACGACGACGACGTCGTCGCGGCCCGAGGCCGAGGGGACGTACTCGCAGCCGAGGGTGTCGAGGTCGATCCCGACCTGGCCGCGGACCGGGCCGGGGTCGCCCGCCGACGAGGTCGTCGACGACGCGGGCCGTCGCGACGTGCTCGGCCGCGCCGCCGGACGCCTCGTCGTCGACGACGCGGCCGCGCCGCCGGACGACGGGGCTGCCGATGCGCTGCCGGACGCGGCACCGGGGATGCCGCCCGAGGCCGTGACCGTGACGGTGACCGCGGGCGCGGGGCCGGCGGTGGTCGACCCGCCCGAGCAGGCGGTGAGCGCGAGGGCGAGGCCGAGCCCGCAGGCCGTGCGTACCCGGGCGGCCCGGGAACCGGTGGAGATCATGCCGTCGACGCTAGGAAGACGCCGGGGCCCCTACATCAGGTGATCTCCTATGGTTGCCGGATGTCCGCCCCCCTGACGGGCCGCGACGCCGAGCAGGACCGGGTGGCCGCGCTGCTCGACGCGAGCCCGGCGGGCCTCGCCGTCGCGCTCGTCGAGGGCGAGGCCGGGGTCGGCAAGTCCGCGCTCGCGCGGGCCGTCGCGGACCGGGCCCGGGCACGCGGCTGGCAGGTCGTCCGCTGCTCGCCGACCCAGGCCGAGGCCGGCTACGCCTACGCCGCGCTCGCCGACCTCGTGGGCCCCGTCGCGACCCCCGAGGCGCTCGCCGCCGTCCCGGAGGTGCGGCGGCGGGCGCTGCTCACCGCCGTGCGCCTGGAGGAGGGGCCGGCCGACCACCCGGTCCACGCCGACGTCCCGAGCGCCGGGGCGGCGCTGCACCACCTGCTGCTCACGGCCGGCCGGGAGCGGCCGGTCCTCGTGCTCGTCGACGACGTCCAGTGGCTCGACTCGGCCACCGCTGCCGTGCTCGGGTTCGCGCTGCGCCGGGTGGACGCCGTCGACGGTGCGCGGGTGGCCGTTCTCGTGACCCGCCGCACCGCCGAGCCGGGGGCGCTGCCGCTCGACCTCGACCGCTCCCTCGCACCGGACGCCACCGTGACGCTGTGGCTCGACGGGCTCGGCCCGACCGCGCTCCACGAGGTCGTCACGGCGCGACTCGGCGTGCGCCTGGGGCGCCCGCTGCTCCACCGGCTGCACACCCTCTGCCGCGGGAACCCGTTCTACGCGCTGCAGATCGTGCAGTCGCTCGTCGCCCGGCACGGCAGCGTCGCCGCCGACGCGGACCTGCGACTGCCCGAGTCGCTCGCGGCGACCGTCGACGAGCGGATCGCCCAGACCGACGAGGCGCTGCGCGCCCTGCTGCTCGTCGTCTCCGCGCTGGCCGTGCCGACCCCCGGCAGGCTCCGAGAGGCGCTCGAGGGGATGCCCGGACCCGTTGCGGCAGAAGGCGTCGAGCCGGTCCTCGGGCGGGCGGAGGCGGCCGGTCTGCTCACGGTCGAGGGCGACCGGCTCGTGTTCGCGCACCCGCTGTTCGCGTCCGCCGTCCGGGACCGGGCACCGGCGGCCGCGCGGCGGGCGGTGCACGCCCGCCTCGCCGAGGTCGAGCCGGAGCCCGAGGCGCGGGCGAGGCACCTCGGGCTGGCCACCCTGGGACCGGACGGCGTCGTCGCCGACGCGCTCGAGGTCGCGGCCCAGGACGCCCGCGCCCGCGGGGCGACCGAGGTGGCGACCGAGCTGCTGCGGGTCGCCGTCGTCCGGACGCCGCCCGCGGACGACGCCGCCCGCTGGCGGCGCGCGGTGCTCCTCGGGGACGTCCTCCTCGAGTCGGGCGACCTCGAGGCGGCCGCGACCTGGCTCGACCTGCAGATC
>JACRAB010000534.1 GCA_016213575.1 Actinomycetota bacterium | reverse complement strand
CGTGAACGGCGTGAGGTCGACCTCGACGCCGTCCCCGCCGAGCCGCGCCAAGTCGTCCGCGCGGTCCGCGAGGTGCGCGGCGGACCTGACGTCGTCCCCGAAGAACTCCAGCGTCGAGCGGGCCGGCAGCCCGATCCGGGGCCGGAAGCCCTGCGGCGCAGGCGGTCGCAGCAGGCGCGGCGGCCCCCAGGGCTCGGCGTCGTCCGGCCCGGCGATGGCGGCGAGCAGCAGGAGCGCGTCGGCGAGCCGGGCCCCCATGACGGTGATGCAGTCGAGGGTGCGGCAGGCCGGCACGAGCCCGACCGTGCTCGTGATGCCGCGGGTCGGCTTGATGCCGACGATCCCGTTGAGTGCCGCCGGCACCCGGCCGGAACCGGCCGTGTCGGTGGCGATCGCCACCGGGACGACGCCGCGCGCGACGGCGAGCGCCGACCCGCTGCTCGACCCGCCCGAGACGATCCCCTGCCCGTAGACGCTCTCGCCGCGGCCGTACGGCGAGCGGGTACCCACGAGTCCCGTCGCGAACTGGTCGAGGTTGTGCTTGCCGACGACGAGCGCGCCGGCGGCCTCGGCCCGCCGCACGGCGGTCGCCGACGTCATGGGCGTGTAGGCGTAGGCGGGGCACCCGTTCGTCGTCGGGAGCCCGGCGACGTCGATGCTGTCCTTGACCCCGATCGGCACGCCGGCGAGCGGCAGCGCGCCGTCCAGTTGCTCCGCCCGGGCGAGCAGCGCCGCGCGCGGCGTGACGCTGATCCAGGCGTGGTCCGCGGCCGTCGCGTCGATCCGGGCGAGGACGTCGTCGACGACCCGGGCCGGCGGGGTCGCCCCGGCGGCGAAGGCCGACCGCAGGTCGGCGACGGACGGCCCGGGGGTGGGACCCGGCGACGCGGTGGTCATGGATCACGAGTGTGGGAAGCGGGATGTCCGGAAAGTGACCTCTCCAGTTACGTCTGCATGTCGTGGCTCACAGTCAGCGGGATCACGCTGCGGAGCCGCCGCGCCCGCGCGGCACCCCGACACTGCGAGAGTGGCCCTCCGACGAGCCAGGGAGCGCCATGACCCCGCACGACCTCAGCGTGGCGCACCTGGACGCGATGGCGTCCGGGGACGCCGACCTCGCCCGCACCTGCCTGCGCGCGGACAACGTCAACCAGATGGCCGCGGACGAGCCGCCCGCGTGCGCGCTGCCCGGGCTGGCGGGGTTCCTCGCGACGAGCGCGTGGTTGCGGTACGCGTTCAGCGACCTCGCCTTCGAGGTCGTCGACCACGTCGCGGACGCCGAGCGGGCGATCGCGCACGTGTGGTTCCGCGGCCGGCAGACCGGTCCGTTCGTGGTCTTCCCGGCCGGTGCGGCGCCGGTGTCGTTCCCGCCGACCGGGCGCGCGTTCGCCGTCCGCCAGACGCACGTCTTCCGCACCCGGGACGGCCTGCACGCCGAGCACGTCGCCGTCCGGGACGACCTCGGCATGATGACCCAGCTCGGGCACCTGCCGCCGTCACCGAGGTCGCTGGCCCGGATGGCGCGCTGGACCATCGGTGGTGGCGCGCGGCGCTCGGTCGCCGAGGTCGTCGCGCTGAGCGCCGCGGCCGCGGCATGACGGCCTGACGCCCGGACGCAGGACGGCGCGGCACCCGTGGCGGGTGCCGCGCCGTCCTGCTGCCGGACCGTGCGGCCGGCTCAGCCCTCGTTGCGGATGAACGCCTCGAGCTTCTCGCGGCCCTCGCGGTCCTCGATCTGCACCGGCGGCGACTTCATGAGGTACGCCGACGCCGAGATGACCGGGCCGCCGACGCCGCGGTCCTTGGCGATCTTCGCGGCGCGCAGCGCGTCGATGATGACGCCGGCCGAGTTCGGGGAGTCCCACACCTCGAGCTTGTACTCGAGGTTCAGCGGGACGTCGCCGAACGCGCGGCCCTCGAGGCGGACGTACGCCCACTTGCGGTCGTCGAGCCACTGCACGTAGTCCGACGGGCCGATGTGCACGTTCTTCGCGCCGAGGTCGTGGTCGAGGTTGCTCGTCACGGCCTGCGTCTTGGAGATCTTCTTCTACTCGAGACGGTCGCGCTCGATCATGTTCTTGAAGTCCATGTTGCCGCCGACGTTGAGCTGGTACGTCCGGTCGAGGACGACGCCGCGGTCCTCGAACAGGCGCGCCATGACGCGGTGCGTGATCGTCGCGCCGACCTGGCTCTTGATGTCGTCACCGACGATCGGGACGCCCGCGTCCTCGAACTTCTTGGCCCACACCGGGTCCGACGCGATGAAGACGGGCAGCGCGTTGACGAACGCCACCTTCGCCTCGATGGCGCACGTCGCGTAGAACTTCGCCGCGGCCTCGGAACCCACGGGCAGGTAGCAGATGAGGACGTCGACCTGCTGGTCGCGCAGCACCTGCACGACGTCCACCGGCTCCTCGTCGGACTCGGTGATCGTCTCGCGGTAGTACTTGCCGAGACCGTCGAGGGTGTGGCCGCGCTGCACCGGCACGCCGAGCGGCGGCACCTCGCAGATCTTGATCGTGTTGTTCTCGCTGGCGCCGATGGCCTCGGACAGGTCCAGGCCGACCTTCTTGCCGTCGACGTCGAACGCGGCGACGAACTCGATGTCGCTCACGTGGTAGTCGCCGAACGTCACGTGCATGAGGCCGGGCACGGAGCCCGCCGGGTCGGCGTCCCGGTAGTAGTGCACGCCCTGGACGAGCGACGCGGCGCAGTTGCCGACGCCGACGATGGCGACGCGGACGGATCCCATGTGGTGCTCCTCTTCTGGTGCGGGTCCCCACTCGGTGGGTGAGTGGGCGGGGGCGCAGGCCCGTGCGCCTGGTGGGCGTCCGGGCACGAACGGTCAGCGGGCGGGCGGTGCCGCTCCGGGGTCCGGCTTGTCGGGGTCGTCGAGGTGCGTCATGTTGCTCGCGCGCTCGGAGTCGATGAGCTCGCTGAGCCAGCGCACCTCGTGCTCGACCGCCTCCTCGCCGAGGGACTTCAGCGCGAGGGTGTACTCGTCGAGGCGCTCGCGGTTGCGCAGCCGGGCCTGCCGCGCGGCCTCCATCCGCTCGGTGAGCCGCAGCCGGCGGTTCTCCAGGATGCGCAGCCGGGTCGCGGCGTCCGTGCGGGCGAAGAACGCGAAGTGGACGTCGAAGGTGCCGTCCTCCCACGCGTCCGGGCCGGGGGAGGAGACGAGGGCCTGGAAGTGCTCCTTGCCCTCGGCGGTGATCTCGTAGACGATCCGCGCCCGGCGACCGAGGGCCGGGCCGTCGACCTCGGTCGCCGCGCTCTCCCGGATCCAGCCCCGCGTCAGCAGCGTGCGCAGCGCGGGGTAGAGCGTCCCGAAGGACAGCGCCGCGAAGACCCCGAGCCGGTCGTTGAGCCGCTTGCGCAGCGCGTAGCCGTGCAGCGGGGACTCCTGGAGCAGCCCGAGGACGGCGAGCTCGAGGACGTCGGACCTGCGGGCCACCGTTCCTCCTCCGCTCGTCGTCGTGCATGTCACGTGGCGACCGTCTGGTGATCCGGCGCACGTGATGTTTCACTGCTGGTCACACGCCCGGACCTGACAAGCGTGCATCCATGTCTGCATCGCCATGATGTATCGGCTCGATATATCTGTCCAGTCGATCAGCCGGTGAACCGTGCCGCGGGCACGACGAGGCCCGGACGGCGGACCGTCCGGGCCTCGTGGGTGGTGCGGTGCTGCGGGGTGCTGCTGGGTGGTGCTGGGTGCTGCGGGCCGGGCTCGTCAGTCGGTCGACGGCTTCGCGGCCGGGAGCGCCTGGCCGGCCACCGAGCCGTTCGTGGCCGTCGCCCCGGTAGCCCCGCCGGACGCCGCGCCCGCGGCCCCGGCGAACTTCTGCACGATCTGCCCGAGGTCCAGACCGGTCGTCGTCCTGAGCATCGCCAGGGTCTGCGTCAGGTTGTCGGCGACCTGGCGGGGGAGCGCGGCGGCACCGTCCGTCGAGAGCACCGTGAGCGAGTCGATCGCGGCCATCGGGGACGCCACCTCCTTGGCGACCTTCGGCAGCACCTCGACGAGCATCTGGAGCACCGCGGCCTCGTTGTACCGGCCGTACGCCGTCGCCTTCTTCTCCATCGCCTCGGCCTCGGCGTGCCCGCGCGCGAGGATCGCGGCGGCCTCCGCGTCGCCCTCGGCCCGCAGGGCGTCGGCCTCGGCGACCCGGCGCGCCTTCTCGGCGTCACCGCGGCGCGCACCCTCGATCGCCTCGGCGTCGGCGAGCGCCGTCCGGCGGGCCTTCTCGGCCTCACCGGTGATGCGCGCCTTCTCGGCGTCCGCCTGCGCGGCCGCGATCGCGGCGGCCTTGCGGGCGTCGGCGTCCGCGATCGCCGAGTTCCGGCGCGCCTCCGCCTCCTGCTCGACCTTGTACCGCTGGGCGTCGGCGGGCTTGCGGACCTGGGTGTCGAGCTCGCGCTCGGTGAGGGCGGCCTGCCGGACGGCGACCTTCTCCTGCTCGGCGAGGATCGCCTGGTCGCGCTCGGCGCGCGAGAGCGGGCCGGCCGCCGCGGCCTGGGCCTGGGCGGCGTCCGTCTCGGCCTTGATCTCGGCCTGCTTGAGGGCGAGCGCCCGCTGCGCGACGGCGATCTCCTGCTCGGCGACGATCCGGGCCTGCTCGGCGGCGCGCCGGGCGGCGGCCTCGGCGATCGCGGCCTCCTGCTGGACGCGCGCGGACTCGGGCCGGCCGAGGTCCATGAGGTACGAGCCGTCGTCGGTGATGTCCTGGATCTGGAAGGTGTCGAGCACCAGGCCCTGCCCGGTGAGGGAGGCCTCCGACTCGTCCGCGACGCGCTGGGCGAAGGCGCCGCGGTCCCGGATGATCTGCTCGACGGTCAGGCCGCCGACGATGGAGCGGAGCGCGCCGGCGAGCACCTCGGTCGTGAAGGACTCGATGTCCGCCTGCTGCGTGAGGAACCGTTGTGCGGCAGCACGGATCGAGTCGACGTTGCCGCCGACCTTGACGATCGCGACGCCCTCGAGGTTGAGCTTGACGCCCTGGCCGGAGACGGCGCCGCGGATCTGCACCGGGATCCGCCGGCTCGACAGGTCGAGGGTGTACTGGCGCTGCACGAACGGCAGCACGAAGACCCCGCCGCCCATGACGACCTTCTGGCCGGACATGTCCGTGGAGATCGTGCCCGTCTCGGCGTTGCGCACCTCCTTGCCGCGCCGGCCGGTGATGATGAACGCCTCGTTCGGGCCGGCCACCTTGTACCGCTGGGTGACGAGCGCGACGACGATGATGAGCAGGACCGCGATGCCGAGAACCGACACCAGGGTCGACGACCCCAACAGATCCACCCGAGCCTCTTCCTTGGGCCGCGTCCTGCGGCCCGTCGCGCGCCGGAGGACCTCCCCCCGGCGGTTCCTTGCTGTGCCCGCGTGCTGCGCGCCCGCCGTGCGGCGGCCGCCCGGCTACGCGCGGCGGACGACCATGACGGACGTCGGCGACAGGGTCGCGGTGACCCGCACCGGCGTCCCGACGAGGAGCACCTCGTCGGCGCGGGCGTTGAGCTTGGTGAGGTGCCCCGCCACGGTCACGCTGACCTCGCCGTACCCCTGCGACGGCACCTGCGTGACGACGGTTCCGGGCAGGCCCAGGAGATCGGTGCCGGTCGGGGTCGCGTCCGTGCTCCCGCGGCTCAGGCCGCGCGTCAGCCAGCCGGCGACACCCCCGACGAGCACGCCGGCGACGACGCCGACACCGCTGGCGCCGGCGGTCCCGAGGCTGCCGACCGCGACCGATCCCGCGAACCCGAAAGCGGCGAGGAAGCCGGCGACGACGGCGGTCGAGAGGACGTCACCGGGGAGGGCGTCGAAGAGGCCGTCGAAGATCTCGCCGACGACGACCGACGCCACGAGCAGCACCAGGCCCACGGCGCCGACGACGATGAACAGGGTCATGCGCTGTGATCGTACGCAGGGCCCGCGCGGTTCCACGGCGATCGGCGGAACCTGCCGGTCCGGCGCCGTAGCAGCGAACGACGAGCACTCCGAGTGATCGTTCGATGACGCTCGGCGGCGCAACCTCGACGGCCCGCGGGGCGTCCTCCCGAGGCAGGGCATGCTCTGACGTGCACGTTTCGATGCCGCCGGGGGAGTGTGCCCATACTGGGCGGGCACGTGACCGGCCCGGCAACGGTGCCCCACGACGGGCCCCACGGGGGGAGACCGGCGGCGAGGACCGACAGACGGACGACAGAAGGATCTGACATCGTGGCACGGCCCTCCGGCCGACGAGGCGTCTCCCGGGACTTCCCGGGCGACACCCCCACCCGGGGCAACGCCGGGTACGGCGCCCCCCAGTACGTCGACCCGCGCGCCCGTCAGGGCCTCGGCGGTCCCCCCGGCCGGGCGCCGCAGGGCGGCCGGACGCCGACCGGCAGGACCGGCCGGCCCGGCGGGAAGCCGCCGCGCAAGCGGTTCGTCGACTACCCGCGCCAGGCCCGCCGCGGCTTCACCCGATGGATCCCGTCGTGGAAGCTCGTCGGCTCGCTGGTCCTCGCCGGGACGGCGCTCGTGCTGGGCATGTTCTTCGTCGCCTACGCCTCGACGCCGATCCCCGACGGCAAGCAGAGCGCGACCTTCCAGACGTCGACGGTCTACTTCAGGGACGGCTCGGTGCTGGGCCGCTTCCAGGAGGAGAACCGGACCCTCGTCACGATCAAGCAGGTCCCGGACTCGCTGAAGTACGCCGTCTACGCCTCCGAGGACCGCACCTTCGAGAGCAACAGCGGCATCTCGATCCCCGGCATGGTCCGGGCGCTGCTCAACAACGCGCAGGGCGGCTCGCTCCAGGGCGGCTCGACGATCACCCAGCAGTACGTGAAGAACTACTACCTGAGCTCGGACCGCACCTACACCCGCAAGGTGAAGGAGCTGTTCATCTCGCTCAAGGTCGGCCGCAAGTTCACCAAGGACCAGATCCTCGAGGGCTACCTCAACACGATCTACTTCGGCCGCGGCGCGAACGGCGTCCAGGCCGCCTCGAAGGCCTACTTCGGCAAGAACGTCGACAAGCTCACGGTCAGTGAGTCGGCCTACCTCGCGGGCATCATCAACGGCCCGGAGCTCTACGACCCGCTCGACAGCAACGACTCCAAGGCGCGGGCCAAGGAGCGCTGGCAGTTCGTCGTCGACGGTCTCGTCAGCGAGGGCCGGATAAGCGCCGACGAGGCCGCGAAGCTCAAGTTCCCCAAGATCATCAAGTACAAGCCGTCGACGACCCCGGCCGGCTACCGCGGCTACCTGCTCGCCATGGTGCGCAAGGAGGCCGCTGCGGTCCGGACGGACGAGTACCCGAACGGCATCGACGGCAAGACCCTCGACACCGGCGGCTTCGACATCTACACGACGTTCGACAAGAAGCTCATGGACGACGCCGTGAAGGCCGTGAACGAGACGCTCCCGGCCAAGAAGGCGTGGCCCAAGGGCACCCGGATCTCGATGGCGACGATCGACGTCGCGACCGGTGAGGTCCGCTCGATCTACGGCGGCGAGGACTTCCTCGAGCGGCAGCAGAACGGTGCGACGCAGGACATCATGCAGGCCGGCTCGACGGCCAAGCCGTTCGCCCTCCTCGCGGCGCTGCGCGGCAAGCAGACGATCGGGGCCTGCAAGCCGCGGATCGACGAGGAGACCGCGATCAACCTCGACAGCCGGTTCGACGGTCGCAGCCCGCAGGAGTTCAAGGGCTACGAGCGGCCGGTGCGCAACTTCGGCAACAGCCAGTACGGCTTCATCGACCTGCGCAAGGCGACGGCGAGCTCGGTGAACACCGTCTACGTCGCCCTCAACAAGGAGGTCGGGCCGACGCAGACCCAGGACGCCGCGGTGTGCGCCGGGCTCCCGCGGACGACGAACGGCCTCGAGCCGAACCTCGCGAACGTCCTCGGCACCTTCTCGCCGCACCCGATCGACATGGCGCACGCCTACTCGACGATCGCGAACAACGGCCGGCGGACGACGCAGCACTCGCTCGTGAAGATCGTCGCCCACCAGACGAAGAAGCAGGTCTACAGCTTCAAGGGCAAGCCGCAGCCGGTCTTCGACCCGAACGTCACGGCGAACGCGATCGAGGCGATGGAGCAGGTCGTCAAGCGCGGCTCCGGAACGTACGCCCTGCAGCTCGGCCGTCCGGTCGCGGGCAAGACCGGTACCTCGTCGAGCAACATGTCGGCCTGGTTCACCGGCTTCACCCCGCAGCTCGCCACGTCGGTCGCGATGTACCGCGAGTCCGAGGAGGGCACCCCGATCGAGCTCGACGGCTTCGGCGGCTTCGGCGAGATCACCGGCGGGTCGTTCCCGGTGCGGGTCTGGACCGACTTCATGTCCCAGGCGCTCGACGGCCAGCCGGTGAAGCAGTTCCCGGACGCCAAGCCGATCGGGCAGAAGATCAACCCGGCGCCGTCGTTCACGCCGACGCCGACGGATCCCGGCACCCAGACCCAGACGCCGACGCCCACCCAGACCCAGACGCCCACGCCGACGGTCACCGAGACCCCGACGACGGAGCCGACGCCGACGGGCACCGACACCCCGACCACCGAGCCGACCCCGACCCGGCCCACCCGGACGAGGCCGACGAGGACGGGCACGCCCACGGTCGCGGTCGGAACCCAGAGCCCGTGACCGGACCGGGGTCCGGGGCGCAGCCCTGCCCGAGCCGCGCCCCGGGGGAGGCCCGGCCGGGCATGATGGCCCGGTGACCGCACCCGACGCGCCCGCGGGCGGGCCGCAGGCCGACCGGCCGGACGGCGTCGCGCCGTCCGCCGAGGAGCTGTTCAGCACCCTCGGCACGGCGGCGATCGACCTCCCGGACGCCGGCCGGCACGCCCCCGCGCACACCCGCGGGACGACGGCCCTCGCCGGTCCGGCGCAGGTGCCCCCGCCGCCCCGGACCGGGCCGACCGGCGTCCGGGCCCCGTCGCGCGTCGACCCCGTCGTCCGGCTCGCCAGCCAGGTCGTCGGAGGCCCGGCGGGCCGCCGGGTCGCCGCAGCGACCGGGTTCTGGCGGGCGGCGTCCGCGCTCATGGTCTTCGTCGTCCTCGCCATGGCGTTCGCCGTCGTCGAGCGCCAGCACTGCCGGATGGAGGGCTGGTCGTCGCCCGACCAGTTCTTCCACATGTGCTACTCCGACGTGCCCGTCCTCTACGGCAGCGCCGGCCTCGGCGACCCGGGGCGGCCCGGGCTCGTCGACGCGGTCGCGGCCGACGGCCCGCTGGGCCAGCCCCCGCTCATGGCCGCCCGGCGGTGGCCGGTGTCGCGGCTGGTCCCGGACGAGGGCTCCGCGGCCGCGGCGCGGGTCTTCTTCGACCTGTCCGCGGTGCTCCTCGCCGCCGCGCTCGCGGTCGCGGTGCTCTGCGTCGCGTCGGTCGCCGGCCGCCGCCGCTGGGACGCCGCGCACCTCGCGCTCTCGCCGGTGGTCGTCACCGCGGGGCTGATCTCCTACGACCTGTTCGCCGTCGCGCTCGGCTGCGCGGCGATGCTCGCGTGGAGCCGGCAGAAGATCGTCACGGCAGGCGTCCTGCTCGGCCTCACGGTCGCCGTCAGGCCGACGTACGCGGTGCTCGGCGTCGTCCTCTTCGCGGTCGCCCTGCGGGCCGGGGCGGCCGGCCGCGCGGCGGCGACCGTCCTCGTGGGCCTGGGCGCCTACCTCGGGCTGCGCGCCGTCCTGCTGCCCGGGTGGGTGGGCCAGCTCGGGGTGGCGTTCTCGACGTGGCGGGACGGCACCCCCGGCTACGGCTCGCTGTGGCTCGCGCCGCAGATGCTCGCCCAGAGCAAGCCGTCGAACGCCCGGTTCTGGTACTCCGGCGACGGTCTCGGGGCGACGGCGAGCACGGTGCTGTCGATCGTCGGCTTCTCCCTCGTCGTGATCCTCGTGCTCGCGGTCGCGCTCGCCTCGCACCGCCGTCCCCGGGTCGCGCACGTCGCGCTCGTCGCCGTCGTCGGCTGCCTGCTCGTGTCGAAGTCGGTGCCGGTGCAGGCCTCGCTCCTGCTCCTGCCCTTCGTCGCGTGGGCCGGGCTGCGCTGGCGCGACCACCTCGTCTGGGCGACGACCGAGGTCGTCTACTTCGTGGCCGTCTGGCTCTACATCGGCGGGCTGACGAACACCGACCGCGGGATGCCCGCCGGGTTCTACCTGCTCCTCATGCTCGTGCGCCTCGGCGGCATGACGTGGCTCGCGGTCCAGGCCCTGCGCGCGATCCGGGACCCGCTGCGCGACCCGGTCCGGCTGCCCGAGGACGGCGGCCCGGGGGCCGACGACCCGCTCGGCGGTCCGGCCGACGGGGCCCACGACGCGCTCGTCGTCCGGCTCGTCTGAGACTCGTCCGAGCCCTGTGGACGACCGATTTCGGCCCCGGGGGAGCCTGCGGGTAGCCTTGGCCCGCGGACGTCCCCGGGTCACCTGATCCCGGGCCGGCGTCCCGGACGCAACAGCCCTCCTGTCACGGACGGACCGTGACCGCTCAAGACCAGAGGAGGTGGGTTCACGCATGCGTCACTACGAGCTGATGGTCATCCTCGACCCCGAGCTCGAGGAGCGGACCGTCGCCCCGTCGCTCGACCGTTTCCTCAACGTCGTCCGCACCGGCGGCGGCTCCGTGGAGAACGTCGACATCTGGGGTCGTCGTCGCCTCGCGTACGAGATCAAGAAGAAGACCGAGGGCATCTACGCGGTCGTCGACATGACGTCCACGCCCGAGGTCGCCAAGGAGCTTGACCGGCAGCTGAACCTCAACGAGAGCGTTCTGCGCACCAAGCTCATCCGTCCCGACGCTCGCTGAGCGGGAGGGCCCGACCGGCTGCCGAGAGGCGTCTGTCGGACCCGGCCCGTACCTTCCCCGACGAGCTCCCATCCACTGTCGAAGGCGAAGAACCCATGGCCGGCGAGACCGTCATCACCATCATCGGCAACGTCACCAACGACCCCGAGCTGCGGTTCACGCCGTCCGGGGCCGCGGTGGCGAACTTCACCGTCGCGTCGACCCCCCGCACGTTCGACCGTCAGTCGAACGAGTGGAAGGACGGCGACACCCTCTTCATGCGCTGCTCGGTGTGGCGTGACGCGGCCGAGAACGTGGCCGAGTCGCTCCAGCGGGGCACCCGCGTGCTCGTGACGGGCCGGCTCCGCAGCCGCTCGTACGAGACCAAGGAGGGCGAGAAGCGCACGGTCGTCGAGCTGGACGTCGACGAGGTCGGCCCCTCCCTGCGCTACGCGACGGCGAAGGTCAACAAGACCAGCCGTGGCGGGGGCGGCGGCGGTGGTGGCTTCGGCGGCGGTGGTGGCGGCGGGTTCTCCGGCGGTGGCGGCGGGGGTGGCGGCTACTCCGGTGGCGGCGGCTCCCAGGCGCCGGCGGACGACCCGTGGGCGACCGGCCCGTCGGGCGGAGGCGGTGGCGGCGGCTTCGGCGGCTCGCAGGACGAGCCCCCGTTCTGACCGTCACGCGACGAACTGACCAGTAGCAGATCCCGGCCGGGGCGTGCCCCGGCCACCGACCATCCCGGGCAGGGCCCGGGCTCCTGAGGAGGAGCACCACGATGGCGAAGCCACCCATTCGCAAGCCCAAGAAGAAGCAGAACCCGCTCAAGACCGCGGGCGTGGAGAAGGTGGACTACAAGGACACCAACCTCCTGCGCAAGTTCATCTCCGACCGCGGCAAGATCCGCGCCCGCCGCGTCACCGGTGTCTCGGTGCAGCAGCAGCGCGAGATCGCGAAGGCCGTGAAGAACGCCCGCGAGATGGCTCTGCTCCCGTACTCGAGCTCGGCTCGCTGAGGCAGGGGGACGAACTCATGAAGCTCATCCTCACGCAGGAGGTCACCGGTCTCGGGACCCCGGGCGACGTCGTCGAGGTCAAGGACGGCTACGGCCGCAACTACCTCGTCCCGCGCGGTCTCGCGACCCCGTGGACCAAGGGTGCCGAGAAGCAGATCGCGAGCATCCGCAAGGCACGGTCCGCCCGTGAGATCGCCACCCTCGAGGAGGCGCAGCTCGTCCGCGCCCAGCTCGAGGGCAAGCCGGTCAAGCTGGCGGTCCGGGCCGGCACGAACGGTCGCCTCTTCGGCGCCGTGACGCCGGCCGCCGTCGCGGACGCGGTCATCGCCGTCGGCGGCCCGCAGGTCGACAAGCGCAAGGTCGAGGTCAACCAGCCGATCAAGTCGACCGGCGACTACACGGTCCTCGTCCGCCTCCACCCGGAGGTCCAGGCGAAGGTCCAGCTCCAGGTCGTCGCGGGCTGACACCGGCCTGCTGCACCTGGCGCACCCGCACCACGCGTCATCACGAAGGGCCCGACCTCCCGCGGAGGTCGGACCTCAGCGCATCTACGTCCAACGGTAAACCATATGTGTGGCAAATCAATATCGCTTTTGTTCTCGGGGTAATTTTCTTAATAATTTCGTCAGTCTTAACGTGAAAATTTCTTAAATCGATGTCTAAAAAAACCGGACTAATGTTGTATTG
>JACRAB010000533.1 GCA_016213575.1 Actinomycetota bacterium | reverse complement strand
CGGCGCCGGACCGCTCGACCGGCTGCCAGCTCCCCCGCTGCAGCCGCTGCAGCGGCTCGAGCCCCCTGCCGGGCTCCCCGGGCCGACCGTGCCGCTCGCTCCGGCACTCGCCGTCCCGGCCCCGATGCTCGCACCCCCCGCCGCCCCGACCGGCGCCGAGCCCGACCGGGCCGCCAACGCCCCCGCCGGTACACCCTCCGGCCGGCCGTACGGGACCGGGCTCAACGGCAGCCCGCGGAACGGCACGGAGCACAACGGCACGGACCTCAACGGGCACGGCCACAACGGGCAGGGGCTCAACGGGCACGGCCTGAACGGGAACGGCCTGAACGGCGCCTCCGCCTCGCCGCTCGACGACGCCGCTCCGGGCGCCGACGCCGAGCCCCAGATCGACGCGCTCCTCGCGGTCGACACGGCGGTGGAGCGCCGCTCCGCGCCGTCCGTCCGCGAGCTCGTCCGCGCGCTGAACGAGCGGAGCATGGAGCTGTTCGGGGTCGCCGACACCTGCCAGGTGCTCGCCCAGGAGGTCGTCGAGCGGGCCGGGGCGGACGCCGCCGCGATCGTCGTGCCCGACGGGTCGGTCTGGCGCGTCAACGGCGGGGTCGGGCTGCGGCCCATCGAGCGCCGGCTCGTCCTCGACGCCCGGCACTGGCTCGTCACGGAGGTCGCGATGGGCGGCCGCGCCCTCGTCGTCGGTGACTCGGCGAGCGTCCGGCCGCGGCTGGCCGGCGCACCGCTCGCCGGCTGGGAGCACCTGCTCGCGGTCCCGGTGCCGGACGTCATGGCCGCCGTCGTCGTCGCCCGGTCCCGGACCGGGCGGCCGTTCACGCAGGACGACCTCGCCGCCGTCGTCGGCCCGGTCCACGAGGCCGCCGGGCTGCTCTCCGCCGCGATGGCCACCCGCCGCCTGGCCCGCGTCCTCGCGCCGCTCACGGAGGACGACGAGACCTGATCGGCGTCCGCTGCTCGGCCCATCGGGGCATGGGCCGAACGACGGGGACAAAACGGCAAGGGTCCGGCCGGTGCGCCTCCCGGTGTGGGAGATTGTCCGGGTGATGCCGCGGCTCAGGGTCGACAGCGTGTACGTCCCGCTGTTCGTCCGTGCTGCCCTCATCGGCCTGTGCGGGCTCGCGACGACGTTCGTCGACGGGCTCGGGCCGCGCGGCGCCATCGTCCCGACGCTGCTGCTCCTGCTCATCGCGGGGCTCGCGTCGATCCCCCTGCCCGAGGGCCTGCCGCGCGCCGTCCAGGCGCTCGCCGAGGGGATCGGCGCGGCGATCATCGTCGGCTCCCTCGCCGGCAAGGCCGACCTCTTCCTGCCGTACCTGCTCGTCCCGCTCGTCATCGCCGGCCTCGGCGCGGGGGTCATCGCCGCGCTCGGGGTCGCCGTCTCCGCCTCGCTCGTCCTCCTGCTCGTCTCCCAGCTCGCGACGACACCCGTCGAGACGCGCACCGCGCTCACACCGTCGCTCCTCGTCTGGTGGATCCCGCTCTTCCTCGCGGTCGGGCTCGTCTCGGCCTGGGTGCGCCGCGTCGTCTTCCCGTACGCCGACTCCCCGGAGCCCGCCTACGCCGACGCCCACCGGCTGCTCTCCGAGCTCCACGTCGTCGCCCGCCAGCTCAGCCTCGGCCTCGACCCGCAGACGCTCGCCGCCGCGCTCGTCGACGAGACCGCGCGCGAGGTGCCGGGCTCGAGCGGGACCGTGCTCGTGAAGTCCCCGGCCGGCCGGTTAGTGCCGATCCTCGGGGAGCACCCGACGTCGTTCGCGGAGGCCGTCGTCCTCGACGCCTGGGTCGCCGCCGACGCGGTGCGCCGGGCCCGGGACGGCGTCTGCTGCGCGGCCCTGCCGGTCCTCATGGGCGAGCGGGTCGTCGCCGTCCTCGTGCTCTCCGGCCGCGAGACCTTCCACGACGGCCAGCTCGAGAGCGCCCGGCGCAAGGTCGCCGCGGCCGGGCCGCGACTCGCGTCCGCGCTCCTCTTCGACGACGTCCGGCGGCTCGCCACGGACGACGAGCGGGTCCGGCTCGCCCGCGAGATCCACGACGGCATCGCGCAGGACATGGCCTCCGTCGGCTACCTCGTCGACGACATCGCCCGGGACGCGACCCCGGACGTCGCCTCCCGCCTCGTCAAGCTCCGCGAGCACATCGGCGGTCTCGTCGGCGAGCTCCGGCTGTCGATCTTCGACCTGCGGGCCGGCGTCGACGAGAAGGTCGGCCTCTCCCGCACCCTCGCCGACTACGTGCAGCGGGTCGGCGGCCAGGCCGGGCTCGTGGTCCACGTCTCGACCGACGAGTCGTCGAGCCGGCTGCCCGTCGCCGTCGAGGTCGAGATCCTCCGGATCGTCCAGGAGGCGGTGACGAACGTCCGCAAGCACGCGCAGGCGACGAACCTCTGGCTGTCGGTCGTCGTCGACCCGCCGCGCGCGAAGATCACCGTGACGGACGACGGCTGCGGCTTCCAGGACCGGCACACCGGCTTCACCCCGGTCCAGGGCATCCGGATGGGCGGCATGGGCGTCACGGGCATGCACGAGCGGGCCCGGCGGATCGGGGCCCGGCTCAGCGTCGGCGACCGCACCGAGGGCTCGGGCACCGTCGTCGAGCTGACCATCGACCCGGAGATCGCGCTGCGCCGGGCGCGGGCCCGGGGCAAGATTCCGAACGAGGCACGAACCGTGACAGACTCACAAGCCACAGACCAGGTCGTGGTGACGGCGGACGCGGGGGCACGGGGAGAGTCGTCCCTCGCCCGCCTGCTGCGCAACCTGCCGAGGAACGGGGAGGTGAACCGTGGGCGGTGAGCACCGCATCACGGTGCTGCTGGTCGACGACCACCAGCTCATCAGGGAAGGCCTGCGCCGCGCGTTCGACCGCGCGGGCGACCTCGAGGTGGTCGGCGAGGCCGGCTCCGTCGGCGAGGCGACCGAGGCGCTGCGCACGCTGAACCCGGACGTCCTCGTCACCGACATCTCGCTGCCGGACGGCGACGGCGTCGCCCTCGCGCAGCGGGCCCGGGCGAGCGTGCCCGACCTCGGCATCGTCGTCCTCACCATGCACGCGGGCGACGAGAAGCTCTTCGCCGCCCTCGACGCGGGCGCCTCGGCGTTCGTCGGCAAGGACTCCCCCGCGGAGGAGGTCGTCGCCGCGGCACGGCACGCCGCGGCCAGCCCGCGGACCTTCACCGCGCGGGACCTCAGCGAGGCGCTCCAGCGCCGGATGCACGCGCCGGCCGGTCCGCGGCTGTCGCCGCGGGAGAAGGAGGTGCTCGAGCTGCTCGTCGACGGGCTCGTCATCTCCCAGATCGCCCGCCGGCTCTACATCAGCGAGTCGACGGCGAAGACCCACGTCGCGAACATCTACGACAAGCTCGGCGCGGGCAACCGGGCGCAGGCCGTGATGGCCGCGGTGCGGCTGGGCCTCGTCCCGCCGAACGACAGCGCCGGCTGACCCCGGCGGTCGAGCGATCCGAGGCGGCGTCCCACGTGGGCGCCGCCTCGTTGCGTGTCCGGACGACATGTCGCGACTACGCACCGTGAGAATTTCGGTGATGCCATCACCAGGGGTTATCGTTCGCCGAACGCGTCCCTTGGTGGCCCGGGACCGCTCCCCCGGGCCGCATCGGCGGAACGGAGGAGACTTGGCGGGACATCCGAGAACTGACCACGTACGGTCACACCCGGTGCTAGTTTCGTAGTCGAGCACGGTCCGTCGATCACTCGTCACACAAACAGCTCCAGCCGCCCCCGGAGTCTGAACGTGCGCGCCCTTCACGTTCGGTCAGGCCTCCCGCAGCGATCGGCCGTTCTCCCGATTTCCCCGCCCGGGGGTCGGAATATCCCCTGTCGGAGTGAGAGGGTTTCCGTGGTGCATACCGCCACGGGGGCCCTGAAAGGACACCAACCCATGCTTGCCTACATCCGTAAGCTCGGCCGGAAGACCGCGGACCGCGGCGCGACCGCCGTCGAGTACGGACTCATGGTCGCCGCGATCGCCGCGGTCATCGTCGGTCTCGTCTTCGGGATCGGCACCCTGATCCAGGGTGCCTTCCAGGACACCTGCGCGGACCTCAAGACCGGCCGCGCCGGTGGTACTGGCGCTGCCGCCAACTGCACGCCGTAAGCACATGAGAAGGCGGCTGGACCAAGGAGCCTCAGCGGTCGAGTACGGGCTGATGCTGGCCGCGATCGCCGCGGTCATCATCGGCATCGTGTTCGGCATCGGGCAACAACTGTCGGGCATGTTCGCGGAGACCGAAGCGTGCCTGCAGGCCAAGGACTCTGCTGCCATCCCGTGCAACGGCTGACCTGACCGGTCGTCGACGGCCCCGTGGGATCCCCACGGGGCCGTCGCGTTGTGCCTCGCTAGGCTCACCCGGTGCCCCTGCTGACCCGCACCGAGCCCGAGGCACCCGCCCGCGAACCGTCGACCGGCAGCGCGCACGCCGTCGTCGCGGTCGTCGTCCTCGGCGCCGTCACCGCGGCGATGACGCACAGCGTCGTCCGGTACCGGCTCTGGATCGTCGCGGTCTACGTCGCGGCGGCGGTGCTCCTCGCGGTCCGGCTCGGGCGGGACGGCGCCCCCGTCCGGCTGACCCGGGCGACCGGTGCGCTCGCGCTCGCCGTGTGCGGCGTCGTCACGGCCGGCGTCCGCGGCTACTCCTACGTCCCGCCGGACGCCGCGGTCGGCGTCCGGGTCGCGATGGCCGGGACGGCGTTCGTCGCGGCCGGGCTGCTCCTCGTGCCGTGGCGGCGGGCGGCGGACGCCGCGCT
>JACRAB010000510.1 GCA_016213575.1 Actinomycetota bacterium | reverse complement strand
GTCTTCACCCGGCACAACGTGCTGCGGCGCAAGGTCTTCGCGCTCGACGGCACGCCCGTCGCCGACGAGCCGCTCACCGACAACCACGCCCGGCTCATGTACCAGCCGTTCCTCGAGGGCCCGCGCGCTTGACCGTGAACGCCCCTGGCGCCCGCCCGCTCAGCCGGCGAAGAGCAGGAACAGCCCCGTGCAGGTCAGCGTCACCATGAGCACGAGCAGCGGGACCTGCCCGAGCACGGCCCGGGCCCGCGGGAACAGCGCGACGGCCCGGTCGTGCGCGACGACCACGCCGAGCACGTGCCCGACGACGATCGCGACCACCTGCAGGTTCGCGACGATCCCCGGTGTCACGAGGGCGGCGCTCGGCTGCATCCCGGCGGTGCCGAGCCAGTCCGCGCCGGTGCCGAGCGGGTCGGTGAGCTTGACGAACGCGTTCTGCCCCTCGAGCACGAGGAACGAGTAGTAGTGCGCGACGACGTACCCCAGCGCGACGGGCACGACGGACGGCGCGAGCAGCCCCGGCACCGCGCGGACGTCGTCCGCCCCGCCGAGCCGCCCCGCGGCGAGCGCGCACGCCACGAGCAGCGCCGCGACCGCGGCGATGGTGAGGAGCAGCCCCGCGGTCGCGACGAGCGTGCGCGACACCGGCTGCGACTGCACGAACGTCACCCAGACCGTCGAGCCGGAGAGGCCGTCGTACACGGTCGACCCGAGCATCACGCTGACGGTCGCCACGAGCCCCGGCGCGGGGGCCACGGCGTCCAGACCGGCGAGCGGTGCCCGCAGCACGAGCGTGCCGTCGGGCCGTCGGCCGAGCGGGGAGATCCGGGCGTAGAGGCCGGACCACACCTCGAAGGCGTCGCCGCGGTCGAACCAGCGGCTGCCGAACGTGAAGGCGGCGACGAGGTGCACGGCGGCGTACAGCCCGATCGCCCAGCGCAGGGCGGGCAGCGTCGTCGAGTCCTCGTACGCGAGCTCGAACCAGGCGAACGCCCCGAGCCCGACCGCCCCCGGCCACCAGCCGGTCCGGGCGGGCAGCGGCCGGACGCCCTCGGCCGGGTCGAGCCCGGCGGCCCGGTTCACCAGCGCGTGCAGCGTCCGCAGCGGGTTGACCCGCCGCCAGACCGGCCCGACGAGCACCGACACCGGCACGACGCCGACCCACAGGAGCACGAAGACCACCCACGGCACCGGGTTGTTCGCGTTGTCCGGCCCGAGCACGAGCGCGAGCAGCGTCCAGCCGGTCGCGACCAGTCCGAGCCCCGCGAGCACGACCCGCGTCGTCCGCGCGTCGAGGACGGCGGCGACCCGGCCGGGCAGCGGCCGTCCGGCGGCCGCCGCGGGCAGCCGTGGCGTGTGCCACAGCACCCCGAGCGCGACGAACGAGACGACGACGGCGACCGCGGCCCCGGTGACGGCCCAGCCGAGCGGCAGCGGCAGGTCCTCCCGGCCGCCGATGCCGTGCGCGAGGACGACGGTCACCGGACGGCAGCCGGGACGACGAGCAGCATGGCGGGCGGGACGTCCGGCACGGGCGCGGCAGGGCGGACGGATGCCCGGGCGGACGCGGACGACGGCACGGTGAGCGGTGGACGCACGGGACAAACCCTACGGGGGCCCGAGGTGGCAGGATCGAGCCGTCGCGTCCCGCCGCCCGGGGAAGGAGGTCCGACCGTGCCCGACCGGCTCTCTCCGCTCGACGTGTCCTTCCTCTACCTCGAGGAGCCGACCACGCCGATGCACGTCGGCAGCGTCATGATCCTCGAGCCGCCCCGCGGAGGGCTCGACTTCGACCGTCTCGTCCAGCACGTCGCCGCCCGGATCGCCCTCGTCCCGCGGTACCGGCAGCGTGTCCGGTGGGTGCCGGCCCGCCTCGGCAACCCGGTCTGGGTGGACGACGAGCGCTTCGACATCAGCTACCACGTCCGGCGCTCGGCCCTGCCGCGGCCCGGGACGCCCCAGCAGCTCGCCGAGCTCGTCGCCCGGCTGCAGGCCCGGCCGCTCGACCGCGGCCGCCCGCTCTGGGAGCTCATCCTCGTCGAGGGCCTGGCCGACGGCCGGGTCGCCGTCGTCACCAAGGTGCACCAGGCGCTCGTCGACGGCGTCCACGCGGTCGACCTCGGCCAGGTCGTCCTCGACGCCAGCGCCGACCACCCGACCCCGCCGACGCACACCTGGAGCCCGTCCCCGGAGCCGAGCTCCGTCGAGCTCGTCGTCTCGGCCGTCGCGGACGCCGTCCGCCGTCCGCAGGCCGTCGTCGACACCGTGCGCGCCGGTGTCGGGGACGCCCGCGAGACCGCGGGCAAGGCGTTCGAGGCGCTGACCGGGCTCGTCTTCACCGCCCGGTCGGCGACCCGCTCGCTGCCCCGCAGCCCGCTGAACCGCGACGTCACCGAGCACCGCCGGTTCGCCATGGTCGCGACCGACCTCGAGGACTACCGCCGGATCCGCAACCACCTCCTCGCCGGGCCGGCGAACCGCCGCCGGCGCCGGGTCGCGGGCGGCCGGGACGTGCCGGTCGCGGCCGCCGTCCCCGCCGTGACGACGAGCGTCAACGACGTCGTCCTGGCGACCCTCGCCGGCGCCCTGCGGGCCTGGCTGCTCACCCGCGGCGCCTCGGTGCAGCCGGCGAGCGTCGTCCGCGCCCTCGTCCCGATGAGCATGCGGGTCGTCGAGCCGGGCGACTCCGGCGCCGTCGGGAGCCGGGTCGGCTCGCTGCTCGTCGACCTGCCGACCGGCGAGGCGAGCCCGCTCATGCGCGTGCACCAGGTCGCCTACCAGACCAAGGCCCACCGGGAGGCGGGCCAGGCGGTCGCCGCCCCGGCGCTCGCGGGCCTCGCGGGCTTCGCCCCGCCGACCCTGCACTCGCTGGGGGCCCGGGTCGCCAGCGGCCTGTCGCACCGCCTCTTCAACCTCGTCGTGACGAACGTCCCCGGCCCGCAGCAGCCGCTGTACGTCGTCGGCGCCCGGATGCTCTCGACGTACCCGGTCATCCCGCTGGCCCGCTCGCAGTCGCTGGCGATCGGCCTCACGTCGTACGACGGCGGCGTCTACTACGGCCTCAACGCCGACCGCGAGGCGATGCCCGACCTCGAGGTCCTCGCGCAGTGCATCAAGGAGTCGCTCGCCGAGCTCAAGGAGGCGGCCCGGTGACCCGCTGGGGGATCGTCCTCGGCGGCGGCGGGGTGCTCGGCGGCGCCTGGATGGTCGGTGCCCTGACCGCCCTCGAGCAGGTGCACTCGGTCGACGCCCGGGACGCCGAGGTCATCATCGGGACGTCGGCCGGCTCGGTCATGGCGGCCATGCTCGGTGCCGGCGTGAGCGTCGAGGAGCTGCGCGCGCACCAGCTCGGCGAACCGGTGACGAGCGGCCCGCTCGCGGACAGCGACTGGGACTACGACACCTCCACCGGCGGCCCGCTGCCGCCCTTCCCGCGGCTCACCCCGGGCAGCACGGGGCTGTTCACGCACAACATGGGCCGGCTGCGCCGACTCCCGCCGACCGCCGTCCTGTCGGCGTTCCTGCCCGAGGGCCGCGGCCGGCTGGACGCCGTCGGCCGGCTCATCGGCGCCCTCGTCCCGTCCGGCTGGGCCGCCCACCCGGGCGTGCGGGCGGTCGCGATGGACTACGAGTCGGGCCGCCGGACGGCGTTCGGCGCGCCGGGCGCACCGCCCGCCGACCTCGCCGAGGCGGTCATGGCCTCGTGCGCGATCCCCGGCTGGTACGCGCCGGTGACGATCGGCGGCCGGCGCTACGTCGACGGCGGCGCGTGCTCGGCGACGAACGTCGACCTCGCCGCCGGGCTGGGGCTCGACGAGGTCTTCGTCCTCGCGCCGATGGTCTCCTTCGCGTTCGACAGCCCCACCCACTGGCGGGCGATGGCCGAGCGGCGCTGGCGCGGCCGGGTCACCCGGCGCTGCCTGCGCGAGGTGGCCAAGGTGCACGCGGGCGGTACCGACGTCACGGTCGTCGGCCCCGGGCCGGAGGACCTCGAGGCGATCGGCGCGAACCTTATGGCCGTCGAGCGCCGGCGCACCGTCCTGGAGACCTCGCTCCTCACGTCGACCCGGGCCCTCGGGGACCCCGAGCCGCTGCAGCACCTGCCCGCCCCCGTCCGGGAGCAGGAGCAGGACGTCGACCCGACCGGTCCGGACCCGGACCACGACGGGGGCTCCGCGCGAGCGCACCTGGAGGAAGCCGGCTGATGCGCGTCTACCTGCCCGTCACCCTGCCGCTGCTGGCGGCGGCCCACTCGGACGGCGCGCTGCGCCCGGGGGAGTGGGCCAAGCCGCTGCACGACGACGCGGCCGCCGCCCTCGTCGGCTACGCGGTGACGCCCGCGGTCCGCGAGTGGTACGTCGAGGGCGACCTCGAGGAGCTCGAGTTCACGGCGATGACGGACGCCGCGCAGGCCGTCCTGCGGCTGCTCGCCGCGGACCCGTCCGCGCCGCGCCGCCGCGTCGTCCTCGCCGCCGACGTCCCGGACGGCGCGGTCCGCCCGGCGGGCGGCGGACGCTCGCAGGTGCTCGTCGCCGCGGACGTCGCGCTCACGGGCGTCGCGAGCGTGCACGTCGACGAGGCCGGGGTCGAGGGCACCGTCGAGGCGGCGGTCGCCGCGCTGCCCGCCGCGGACGCGGGCGACGACGACGCGCAGTTCGCCCTCGACGAGGCCGAGGCCAACGACCTGCTCTGGTACGACGTCACGGAGATCCCGGACCTCGTCTGACTGCCCGCCGGGGCGCAGGACGCCGGGACGGCCCGACGCCTAGGCTCGGATCATGACGTGGACGCCGCCGCCGGACCCCGCCCGGGCGACCGGCCGGTACACCGCCCCCGAGTACGCCGTCCTCCTCGCCGACGGCCGTCCGCGCGAGGCGGACGTCGTCCGCGCCGCGCTCGTGGACGCCCTCGCCCGGGGTGCGCTGCGCCTGGAGGCCCGGCAGATGCCCGCCCGCCGCGGGGAGCCCCGCGAGGAGCACCTGCTCGTCGCCGGCCCGACCGCCGCGGCGGCGCTGCCCGCCGTGCTGCGCCCGGCCCGGGCAGCCCTGGACGCGTGCGTCGGCGTCCCGGACGTCGACGGCCGCGAGGGCGTGCGGGTCCCCGACTGGACCGGCGGCCTCACCGTCGCCACGGAGGGGCAGGGCTACCTGCGGGGCGTCGTCCGCCCCGCGCTGGTGTCGGCCGGGCTCGCCGAGCAGGCCCGGCGCCGGCTGCTGCCGGGCCGGCGCTGGGTGCTCACCGAC
>JACRAB010000509.1 GCA_016213575.1 Actinomycetota bacterium | reverse complement strand
TCCGGGGTCCGGCCCGGGTCGACGAACCCTGTGATGCAGTGCCAGCAGCCCTGGTCGTGCCGGACCCGTGCGCTGCGTCGGAACAGCCCGATGCGTCCGTGCCGGTACAGCACGACGGCCACGACGGCAGTCCCCGCCCCTCCGACCACCGTGAGGTCGGGCGTGCCTCCGAGAGGATCCTGTGGCCGCACCGTCGTGGCCGCCGTCGAGCCGTGAGCTACAGCGCCGGGTCGACGAGGAGCTTCATCTTCCGTCCCGCCCGCAGCTCACCGAATCCGGCGTCGACGACGTCGCTCATCGCCACGGTGTCCAGCCACCCGGTCGTGTCGTAGTGACCGCGGCTCATGAGGTCCAGGACGTTGCGGTAGTCGTCGGAGGTGTAACAGATCGTGCCCTGGATGCGGCGCTCGCGAAGGACCAGCTGCAGCAGGGGCGTCGCCAGCGCGCGGTCGTAGATGGCGACGCTGATGAGCGGGCGCCGCTCGCCGACGCATGCCAGGGCGGACTCCACGGACGCCGTCACACCGGCGGCGTCGAAGGCGGCGTCCACCCCGTTGCCGTCCGTCTGGTCGGCGATGAGCGCGGGGACGTCGACGGTCGTCGGGTCGAGGGTGCTCGCGCCGAGCTTCTCGAGGGCGGCGCGCCGTTGCGGGGACGGCTCCACCACGTCGATCCGGGTCAGCCCCAGGCCGCGGAGCGCGAACCAGATCCCGATCCCGATCGGGCCGCCGCCGTAGACGAGCGCCCGGTCCTGGTCGCCCACCTCGCTGAGCCGGGCGGCGTGGAACGCCACCGACATCGGCTCGGTGAGAGCGCCGAGGTCGAGGGAGACCTGGTCCGGCAGGACGTGGACCTGGTCGACAGGCACCACGGTGTACTCGGCCATCCCGCCGTCGGCCATGAGGCCGTGGAACCCGATGCTCGTGCAGAGGTTGTAGCGGCCGTCCTCGCACGGGCGGCACCGGCCGCAGCGGTAGATCGGCTCGATCGTCACCCGGTCGCCCGGGCCCACCCCGTCGACGCCGGCGCCGACGTCGGTCACGGTGCCGGAGAACTCGTGCCCGAGGACCACGGGCATCGCCTTGCCGGTGAGCGGGTGCGGGGCGCTCGGCGAGATGAAGATCGGCCCGTCGAAGTACTCGTGAAGGTCGGTGCCGCAGATCCCGTTGCGGTGGACCTTCACCTTGACCTGACCGGGACCGGGGGCCGGCTCGGCGACCTCTTCGATCCGCAGGTCGCTGTTCCCGTGGTAGACGGCTGCACGCATGGTGATCCTCCCCGTGTGGTGCTAGTCAGTGCGATGTCAGATCGTGCGGACGAGCTTCTTGTTGGCGAACTCGTCGAGGCCGAAACGGCCGAGCTCGCGACCGATCCCGCTGTTCTTGACGCCGCCGAAGGGCATCTCCGGCGAGCTGCGGACCACGGTGTTGACGCCGACCATGCCGACCTCGAGGCGGTCGACGACGTCCTCGGCCTCGGCGGGGTCAGCGGTGAAGACGGCTCCACCCAGGCCGTACTTGGAGCTGTTGGCGAGCTCGACCGCTGCGTCGGTGTCGGCGACCCGGTAGAGGACGGCGACCGGCCCGAAGATCTCCTCGTGGTAGGCGCGCATGTCAGGCGTCACCCCCGACAGGACGGTCGCGGGGTAGAAGGAGCCGGGGCCGTCCGGGACCGTGCCGCCGAGGTGGAGCGTGGCTCCCTTGGCGACGGCGTCCGCGACCTGTTCGGCGACGGTGTCGCGTCCTGCAGCGGTCGCGAGCGGCCCGAGCCTGGTGTCCTCGCGGATTGGGTCACCGGTCGTCCACGTCGCGGCCTCGGCGAGGAAGCGGTCCAGGAAGGCGTCCCAGACCGGCTCGGTGACGATGGCCCGCTTGGTCGAGGTGCAGACCTGCCCGGCGTTCCAGAACCGGCCGGTCGAGGCGGCCGGTGCCGCCTGGTCGACGTCCGCGCTCGGCAGCACGAGCACTGGGTCGGAGCCGCCGAGCTCGAGGACCGCCTTCTTGAGGTGCTGGCCCGCCAGTGAGCCGACGGCCCGGCCCGCGCGTTCGGAGCCGGTGAGCGAGACCCCCTGCAGCCGCGGGTCGGCGATGAGCGCGGCGACCTGCTCGTGGGTGACAAAGACGCTGCGGTACACGCCGTCCGGCAGGCCGGACTCGGCCATGATGCGCTCGATCGCCAGCGAGATCTGCGGGCAGCTGGGCGCGTGCTTGAGCAGGATCGTGTTGCCCAGCAGGATGTTCGGCGCTGCGAAGCGGGCGACCTGGTACAGCGGGAAGTTCCACGGCATGATCCCGAGCAGTGGACCGATCGGCGCGGTCCGGACGAGGGCCTGGCCCTTGCCGGCGATGTCTAGCACCTCGTCGCGCAGCAGCCCTGGCCCGGAAGTGGCGTAGTACTCGTAGATCGAGGCGACGAGCTGGATCTCGCCGCGCGCCTGGGAGACCGGCTTGCCCATCTCCAGGGTGACCAGCGCGGCGAGCTCGTCGATTTGCCTGCGGTGCAGCTCGGCGACCCGCTGCAGGGCTTCTGCCCGGTGCGCCAGCGGGGTCCTGGCCCACGACCGGTACGACTGCGTCGCGTCGCCGAGCGCGGCCTGGGCGCCGGCGTCCGTGAGTGGCTCGAACGTCCGGACGGCGACGCCCGTGGTGGGGTCGACGGTGGCGTACACGAGGCGTCCTCCATGCGATGGGCGAGAAGCGTGTTGCGGCGGGGTCACCATTGCTCGGCGTTGGTGTGCAGCTCCTCCTCCAGCGTCAGCGCGATCCGACGGAACCGGCTGGCGTGGAAGATGAGCGGTGGCGTGTGAGGGGCGGTGTCGAGACCGTGCACCTCGAGCAGGGCGATGACGTGGTCACCGGCCTCGACCTCCTTGTGCACCGAGACCTCGAGCCAGGCGCTGGAGCCGCGGATGAAGATGCTGTTGTGCGGACCCGCGTCCCACTCCACCCCTTCGAACCGGTCGCCCTCCTTGCTCGCGAGCTGGCGGCAGGCGACGTCGTGCCATTGCGACAGGACGCTGAGCCCGAGCCGCGGGCGGTCACGAAGCAGCGGCCACGTCGTCGAGGTGTTCTGGATGCACACCGAGACCAGCGGCGGGGCCATCGAGACCGACGTGAAGGAGCTCGCGGCCATCCCGACCGGCTGCCCGTCGACCCGGGCGCAGATGGCGGCGACACCGGACGGGAACGCGGCGAAGGCCTGACGGAGCTGGCCACCGCCGTTCACGGGCTGCATGCGGATCATGGGTGTCCTCCGGTGGTGCGGGGTCCAGGCGCGGGGCTCAGGCCGGCACGCCGTTCGAGGCGGCGGCCCGCTCATCGGCGTGCCGCTGGGTGGCGGCGGCGATCGCGTCGGCCTGGCGCTGGTCGAGCTCGCTCCAGCGGGACTTGGCGTAGTCACGCGCCGCGAGCAGCCGGTCGGCGCTGCCCTGGAAACGCGGCATCACGTGGTCCGCGAACAGCTCGTAGCTCTTCAGAGTGGCCGCGTGCCGGGCCCACTCGTGGTGGATGAGCAGGTAGGAGCCGAACCCGCCGGACTGCTTCTGCAGCCGCTCGATCTGCGCGACCGCGTCGTCCGGGGTTCCGATGACGCCCAGGCCCGTCTCGTTGACCCACGCGATCCGTTCGTCGAAGGTGGCCCCGGCGGCGCGGAAGTGCGGGGCCGCGAGCACGTGCTGGGTGTAGTCGCACCACGCGTCGAGGCCGTACCTGACTTCTTCGATCGCCTGCTCCCGGGTCTCGGCCAGGTGCATCGGGCCGCACAGGCGCCACTTGCTGCGGTCGGGGGTATTCCCGAACTGGGCTCCGCGGTCGACCATGACGTCCCAGTGCAGGGCGAGCGCGTCGAAGCCGCCCTTGGCGGTCGCTCCGACCGACATCAGGCCGACGTCGTTCTTGGCGGCCGCCCGGGGGCCTGTGGGGGAGGCGATGGCGGCGACGACGATGTCGAAGTCGCTGTAGGGCGCGTACTGCGTGTGGGCGTCGACGAGGTTGTAGCGCCGGGTCCGGGCTGTCACGGTCTCGCCGCGAAGGATCGCCATGAGGACGTCGATGTCCTCCTCGAACGCGGTGCGCTGCTCCTCGAGGGTGATGCCGATCATCGTGGCGTCGGTGGGCAGTGCGCCGGGGCCGAGGCCGAGCATGAACCGGCCGCGCAGCAGCCGGTCGAGGAAGAGTGCGCGGTCGGCAACCCAGAGCGGGTTGTGGTACGGCAGCGAGACGACGCCGGTGCCGAGCTTGATGTGCTCGGTCTGCGGCGCGACCCACGCGACGAACGTCATCGGGTCCGGGATCAGCTCGTTGCCGCATGAGTGGTGCTCGCCGATCCAGGCCTCGTCGAAGCCCAGCTTGTCCATGTGCTGGATGACCTCGAGGTCCCGCTGGTAGGCGGTCGACGGGTTCTGGCCCGCGGGGCAGTGGAACGAGGCCAGGAAGGTCCCGAACTTCAACGTCATCGCAGCTCCTCGCGGATCTGATGCCGAGACGGCACCGGGTCGTACGGCGACCCTCACACGGGAAGCGGGTGCGTGGTTGTCCCGTCTTGGCACACCCGGGACGCAGGCGTCCCCGGTGCCGGCTCGGGCCCGGTCCGCGGGCAGGTCAGCGTAGGCGGTACTCGCGCATCTTGCGGTACAGCGAGGAGCGAGAGATGCCCAGCGCGGCGGCCGCGGCAGCCTTGTTCCCGCCGTGCTCGCGCAGGGCCGTCGCGATGGTGTCCGACTCGGAGGCCTGCATGACGGTCAGAGCCCCGCGCGACACCTCGTCGCGCCAGCTCGCAGGCAGATCGTCAGCGCTGATCACCGGACGGTTCTGCCGGCCGAGCCACCGGCGGAACTCCTCGAGCTGACGGTGGTTGCCCGGCCACGGGTGCCGCTGGACGAGCTGGATCACGTCCTTCGTGAGGACCGGCATGCCGATGCCCTGGTCGACGAGGCGCGCCAGCGCGTCGTCCGTGCGCTTGCGCAGGGGAGGGACCTCGAAGACGAACGGCGGGAACTGGTCCAGGACGACCCGTGGAACGGAGTCCTTGTGGTGCGCGGCGGCCGACAACGTTGCCGCGATGCGCAGCCCAGGGGCGTCGGAGCGCGGGGTCTGGTCGAGGATCGCCGCCAGCGACCGGCAGGTCGCCTGGTCGAGGGCGTCCAGGTGGGCGAACACAACGAGCTCGTCGTCATGGGCGACGAGCGCGCGAGCGGCCGCGAGCCACTCCTGTCGGCCGAGCTCGCCGAGGGTCGCGCAGTCCAGCTCGCGGTACTCGCGGTCGCAGTCGGTGGCGGCCGCGCGCAGGGCCGTCCGCTTGCCGGCGCCGTCCTCACCGACGACCAGCAGACGGTCGGTCGTCGTGGCGGTGGCCCTCAGCTGGGCGACGAGCCGGTTCCAGGTCTGCTCCTGCCGGACCGGCCCGCCGCCCCGGCCCGTGCCGGTCGCGGAGGATCGCGGTCGGGGCCGGACGTGCTCACCACGCTGCGAGCGGTCCGCGTCGAGCGCCTCCTCCGCGACGACGACCGCGCCGACGAGCGTGCCGCCGCGCCGGACAGGACGGCAGACGGTGATCCGTGAGCCGGTGGCCAGGTCGAGGCCCACCTGGTCGGGGTCGTCCTCGATCCGCTGCCAGAGCGCGGCATGGTCGAGGTCCATGGCACTGGCGATGGAGTTGGCGATGACGACGTCGGCGCTGACGGCGATGACGGCAGCACGTTGGCGCCGTCGCTCGGCGAGGAAGTGGCGCAGCATCTGACGTTCGTGCAGCGTGCTCTCGCCGTAGAGCTCCTCCTCGACGTCGCGCGCCAGGCGCAGCAGCGTCGGGCCCATGAGTGGGCTGGAGTCCTTGACGAGGGTCGTCACGCTCAGGACGCCGGTGACCCGGTTGGTCACCGGGTGGCGGATCGGGGCACCGGCGCAGGTGAAGTCGTGGAAGGCGTCGCTGAAGTGCTCAGTGCCGCTTACCGTGACGGCCCGGGACGTGGCCAGCGCCGTCCCCAGCCCGTTCGTCCCGACGACGTCCTCGGACATCCGGGTGCCGATGAAGACGCTGCTGCGGTCGAGCCGCTTCTCCAGGTGGCCGTCGCCGTCCCAGCGCCACAGGACCGTGCCGTCCGGGGCACTGAGCAGGACGCTCGTGTGGGCGCCCATGAGGACGTCCGCGGCGGAGTTCAGCACAGGGATGGCCACCGTGGCGATCCGGCTGTCGAGGCGGGCCTCGGCCTCCACGCTGGGAACGTTGTCCGGGTCCACCCCACTCAGACGGGACCGGCGCCAGGACTCGAGGATCTCGTCGCGCACCATCAGCGACCCGGCGTCCTCGTCACGGAACCGGTCGCGCAAGGTATCGAGCACCGGCATCACCTCCGGGTGCGCACCTCGACCCACGTCTTCGTGCGATACGTCACGGAAACACGGGACGCACGCCGCGTCCAATACCAATCCGGTAGTGATTGGTTCCGCTTCCGTCATGAATCGGTCGTATGGGCGGAGGCGCCGTCAGAGCGAGGCGTACAGGATGACCCGGTTCCCCCAGGGGTCGCTGGCGAGCACGCGGCGTTCGTGCGGCCCGTCCACGGGGCCGTGGATCACCTGGCCGCCGGCGGCGAGCAGGCGTGTGGCCGCGGCGTCCACGTCGTCCACCTTGAAGGCGGCGGCGGCGATGCCGGCCACGTCCTCGGTCTCCGCCGCGACGGCGAGGGTCGCTCCGCCGGCGTCGAAGGCGGCGTACCGGTCGCCGTCGACGAACCGCGTCGGCAGGCCGAGTGCCGCCCCGTAGAAGGCGACGGCGGCCGCGATGTCGTCCACCGGGTGGACGACCTGCCTGAGCTGAGCGGCCGGGACGACGGGGGTGTCGGTCGCGACGGCGCCGGGACCAGGGGCGGCCTCAGGGGCCTGCTGTGCGCTCATGACTGCAGTGAAACCCCTCAGCCGTCCGCCGGTTGTCCACTCTTGGGACACCCGGAACCGTCCCAGAGTGCGACAACCGAGGTCGTCCAGTGCGTGTGACAGTCGTCACCGCGCGGCACGTCGAGCGCCGCCGCCCACCTCCGGACACGAGAAGGACACCACTATGGCGCTGAAGTTCGGGACCTTCATGGCCCCCTTCCACTGCCCGCCCGGCCAGAACCCGAGCACCGCTTACCAGCGGGACCTCGAGGTCATCCAGCACATGGACAAGCTGGGCTTCGACGAGGTGTGGATCGGCGAGCACCACTCCGCGGGCAGCGAGATCATCCCGGACCCGATGACGTTCATCGCCTGGGTCGCGCCGCAGACCAAGCACATCAAGCTCGGCGCCGGGGTCGTGTCCCTGCCGTACCACAACCCGCTCTGGGTGGCCGACAAGGCGCTCTTCCTCGACCGGCTGCTGCGCGGCCGGTTCATCCTCGGCCTCGGCCCGGGTGCGCTTCCCACGGACGCCACGATGATCGGCATCTCCCTGGAGGAGCAGCGGGGCGGCTTCGAGGAGGACGTCGAGGTCCTCATGGCGATCCTGCGCGGCGAGAAGGTAACCAAGAAGACGAGCCGCTACAACCTCGTCGACGCGCACACCCAGTACGCGCCCTACAGCGACTTCGACATCGTCGTCGCGGCCATCGCCTCCCCGACCGGGCCGCGGATCGCGTCCAAGAACGGCATCAGCCTGCTGTCCGTCGGCGCGACCGACAAGAGCGGCTTCGACGCGCTCGCCCTGCACTGGGACGTGATGGTCGAGCGTGGCGCCCAGTTCGGCAACCCGCCGGACCGTAGCAAGTGGCGCCTGTGCGGCCCGATGCACCTGGCCGAGACCAAGGAGCAGGCGATCGAGGAGGTCAAGTACGGCCTCGACGCGTGGTGCGACTACACCCAGCACGTGCTCGCGGCCCCGCACTTCCGCGCCGCCGGCTCGACGTTCGAGGAGCGGGTCGCCTGGGTCAACGACACCGGGCTCGGCGTCATCGGCACGCCGGACGAGGCCATCGCGCAGATCGAGCGGCTCGAGAAGCAGTCCGGCGGGTTCGGCTCCTACCTGCTCATCGCCAACGAGTGGGCCCGGCACAGCGACAGCCTCAAGAGCCTGGAGCTGTTCGCGGACCACGTGATGCCGCGGTTCCAGGGCAGCGCCGACCGGTTGCTCGCGGCCCGCGACTACGCCAAGTCCCGCTGGAGCGAGCTCGACCAGCGCCAGGCCGACGCGATCGCCGCCGCCACCCAGCGGCACGCCGACGAGCGGGCCGCAGCGAACGCCTGAGCCCGGACGTCTGCTCGTCCACGG